>JAEOSZ010000134.1 GCA_016840095.1 Candidatus Heimdallarchaeota archaeon | reverse complement strand
TTATAGCCCATTTGAAATCATCTAACATGCCATAGTACAAACCACCATATTTTCTATCATTTTGTTCAAACTCTTTGAACATAACTTTCCCATCATTATAGAGGAAATATCCATGACCTGAATACTCTTCAAGATGCATTTTACCAATAATGCTTCCTAGCTCTGTATAGAGTTTGACTTTCTGAGCATAGGTAAGAGAATTTACTCCATTTGCTAAAGTTTCACCATCAAGATATTCATAACAATAGTAATGCTCAGGTACTATTTCTTCAGTATCATCAATGAATAGAACTTTGGGTACTGGAAAAATATTATTCTTTGTTGCATGTTTAATAATACCTATTTCACTTTTCAGAAATCTTTTATCTTTTTGATCAAAAACACGAATAACGAATTTCAGTTGTTCAGGTTTTCTTACGGTAACTTTCAATAAGTATGCACTTAGACCTTCAACCATAGGTTCTGACTCAATAATCTGGAACTTGTTTAAGAATTGAGAACAAATCTGTTCTACTTGCGAATTACTCAGAGAATATCTTTGATTGAAGCTCCTTGACATAGGAATCACTCGTTTTTGTTTTGTCAACTAGTACAATTAAACAAAGAAACGCAAATATAAGCGTATCCTAGGAGAATTGTTCAAGATGTCTCTTTCCACCAGAACGTGATGGCTATGCAACCTATTTAGTCAACTATCCGATTCTAAAATCCTTTTGTCTGTTATAAGTTCTACCATGTCCAATTCAGTCTTACTTCTATCTTTCAATGTTTCTCGATCGCCTAATAGATTTTTAGCTATTTGAGCAATTACTCTTTTCTTAGGATCTTTACTCTTCGATAATTTTTTGATTTTTTTCATGAGATCTGAGTAAAATTTCTCTTTATTATCAAAGAGTAATTCTTCATCTTCTTCAACATTAATTATCATCCCAGATTCAGATTTTAGTTCTAGTTGAAATTCACCTTCAATATGATTCGTTCCTCTCGATTTCAGAATACTACACAATCTTTGGTTTTTTTGTTCACCTTGAATCTTATTTTGAAAACGAATGACATTATCCGAAAGATAAATAGGGATTCTAGCATCTGTTTCCTCGACTGTTTGAACTACTGTACCAAGTGAACTTAGATGGAGATATATCTTCGTTAAAACCTTTCTCTGCTCCTTTTCTGAGGGGAATTCCCACAGAACACCATCCAAAGAATCCAATATGATTCTTGTGTGTTTTATATTTCTGTGTTTCAGCTTTTGTGCTAAAGCTGGAAGTATATTTGTCATAAATTCAACGATTTTTTCATTTTCAACTAAGTGTATCAAATCTTCAGGATCAGTTGATAGCTCTGAGATGTCAAGTCCTATAGATTTAGCTTCCTTTATCATTTTAGATGGAGTTTCTTTAAATGATAAAAACAATGTATGATCTCCTTTGAGAAGACCTTCATAAAGGAAAGCCAAAGCAGCAATAGTTTTTCCAGATCCACTACAGCCTACATATGTATTGACTGAATTTTTTATTATACCTCCTCTTAAGAGAATATCCAAACCTTCAATCCCAGAGGGTATTCGTTCGGGATCACTGTAATTCTGATTCATTAGTTTTAACCTATTACTCCATAAATTCATGATATTAAAGAGTTGGTCTCAATTTATGAAAAAACTAAAGGATTAGTAGCTATGAGATAGTCAATTATTCATAAGGTTAATCTCTTAATTTATCAACAGTTTCTATTTTCTCAGCCTAAGTAATCCAGTTATTGTTTCCACCTTCAACATACATCTTAACCTTATCACAAAGATAGTTACTACTTGTGTTCTGCCTTCCTCTTCAGATAATTTTGAGTACCACGAGCCAGATAATCCTCCTGTTTCGCAAGAGGTTGTCTGATAAACTCGAGATCACTCTTGTCTATTTTTCTTTCAGTAATAAATTCATAACCAGCTTTTTCCAATCTCTGAAGAATAGATTTATTCAAATTAGTTTCATGTCTTAGTAAGCTTGCATGAGGTCGACGAACTGCATCAGTTAATTCTAATGAAAAAAGTTCAGTTAATTCTTCAACAATTTTAGCGACTGCATCTAGATTGGCTAATTCCCACCATGCTCCAACAATGAAACCAATAATTTTGGTAATTTTCACTTCATCATGAGGTTTAGCTCTTGTTCTCCCTTCTCTAAATTCTAGTATGGGTTCAACTAGAGGAACCAGTCTATTTAGAATATTCTGCAATTCTCCAGGAAGAGGAGCATAGGTAGGAGTCGCAATAACAAGGATATTAGTTTCTCTAAGTTTAGTAAGAAGTTCTTCCATATCATCTTGTTGAAAACATTCTCCAATTGTTTCTCTCCAACACTTAAAGCAACCAATGCAAGGACGGATTTTTAATTTCTTTGCAAAAATTAATTCTACTGAAGCACCTGCTTCTTCCATTCCTTTAATAAATGGTGCTAAAACAAAACTAGTATTGCCTTTCTCCATTTTAGGACTACCAATGATTACAGTAACTTTTGTCAATAATACCACCTAATATTGGTAGAATAATCAAATCAGCAATATAAAATTATCCTAGGAAAATTGTTCAAGGTGTTTCTTTCCACTATAATATCCATCAATTTGTCCAGATAAGCAATAAAACCAAGCCATATGCAGACTTACACAAAGAATATAGCAGAGGGTTCTCTCTGAATAATTCACTATTGTTTCCCCTTTCTGTGTTTCATAATATTCCAGATAATTTTCTTTGTAGGTCTGGTTGTCATATTTACCCCAATAATCTAGCCAAGAAACATCATAAACAAAATCTCCAAATTTCGATAGTTCCCAATCTAGAATACCTGTAATTTCACCTTCTTCTGTAGCAATTACATTATGCAGTCCATAATCTCCATGAATTAGATATTTCTCTTCAGGACAATATTCAAATAATTCTCTTATTCTCTCTCCTAGTGTTTCTACATATTTTATTTCTTCAGCATTATCTTTGAAGTAATTTAGCAAATAATCCAATTTTGTTTGAGTATATTCAACTAAGAACTCTCTCCAAGAAGAATGCGATGCTTCATTAAATTTAAGCCAATCACCAAAATTCTTTGTTTCAGTGATATCAATCTGATTTATCTTGTATAAATATTCTATTAGAGATGTTCTTAATCCTTTAATGACACCAAGAGGAAGAGTATATCCTATTTTCCCTTCACACTTATCATTTATTGAATAGTACAGATTTTTATCTTCTGAATTCTCAAATGTTCCAATTTCATGTAGCTTAGGTAGAGGTATTGAAGGATCTTCTAGAGAAAGTTTATCGTAAATTGCTTCTTCTTTTTGAAATGACTCAATGTCTCGTCTAAAACGAATCACATAGTTTTTTCCCTCAACTTTATACGAAAAAGGTTGAGAAAATTGTCCTCCTTTAATGAACTTGAAATCTGTTATCGGAGAATTGTACTTTTTATTCAGAAGCTCTTTTACTGAAGATTCATCAACTTTTGTTTTCACACTAGACATAGGTAATCAACTCAACTAAAACATTGATAAATTTATGTGATAAAGAGCAACAAACTATTCATATGGTTTATCTCTCAGTTTGTCAGCAGTGTTGATTCTCTCTGCCCAATCTATCCAGTTTTTGTTTCCACCTTCAACATACATTTCTAAAGGCATTGAAACAACTTCCAGTTTCTCTAGTTCCTTTTTAGGGACGGCTTTTCCTTGGGATAGATATTCAACTGAATTCTTGATAACTTCTACAAGAGCTCTTGCTGGCTCTGCATAGATTTTATGTCTTATATCTTCTTTAGGCAGTGGTTCTATCTTCTCTATAAGTTCTGTAATTCCATACAATGTATAATTTCCAGCAGCTCCTATAGGTAAACCTCCAGCCCAAGTGAAACTGTTTGTTTTAGCAAACTGTTCATAGATTCTAAGAGCAAGCAAATTGTGATAGTATTCCAGAAATCCTGCACAAACAATTGCAAACAGAAGTCTCTTCTTTTTGGTGATTTTTCCAGTGTGAACAGTTTCAGTTATAATGTCCATCATTCTGATTGTATTCGCAGGTGCACAGTCAATATACAATGGTGTTGATAGAAGTATTATATCGCTTCTGTCTATTGATGCTATCATCTCATCAACTAAATCCTGTTTCCTCAAAGTCTTATAGACAGGGATGTGATCCACTTGATACTCTTTTTCTTTGAATTGCTCTGCTACATAACTTCCTAATGAGTGAGATGCACTATTATCTCCTCTTGGACTACACATTAGAAAAGTAACTTGCTTAGACATTTTTATCACCTACAATCTCTAAACCATTTTGGATTTTTTCAAGAATCGTTTGTTTGTCATCATTTTTGTAAATTATCTGACAGGAATATTTTTCCGCGAAGTTATTCAGAGAATTTCTTTTGGTTAAATCTGTAAAAATCTCTTCTTGTTCTTTATTTGGTTCATCAAGAATTCCATAAACTATCATGTTAGGATATTTGTCATATCTTTGTTCATGATGAATCTCTTCATGAAAAATTCTAAAGAAAGGAGAAAGAAGAGGTAATGATCTATCAAGAGCTTTTTTCAATTCAACTGAATATCCTCCATATCTAATTGGAGTCAAATAAACCATGTAATCAGATTGAATCATCTTCTTAGCTGATTCATGACCATAATCATTTATTACACAAATTCCCGGAGTTTCAACCCAACATTTGAAACAACCTAAACAAGGTTTGATATCCTTTTCGAATAGAGTTAGTGATTCACCTTGAAGACTCTGGTTAGTGAGTTGTTCTATTATTGTATCATTAATTTCTTGAATAAAGGAATCACTTTCATGCATTCCATTCAAAATCAAATAATCCATGAACAATATTTTTTGATTTTCGTATATATATGTATGCAAAATCATTGAGCTAATCACTTTAACTATATCCTTCATTTTACCAAAAACAGTTATAATCTAGTAAAACTATCATTTTTTATTAGATAGGTGTAATCTTTGACAGATTCTATTGTCTCAAAACTGCAACAAATCAAGGATGATATGGACAGAGGAAAGTATTTCGAAAGTGTTGAAATTTTAGAAGACATGCTAGAAAAAGAAGAACTAACACATGAAGAAAGAATCAGAATTGAACTTCTTCTATGTAATACATATTTCATGATTGTTCAGTGGCGTTATCAAATAATCTTTCCTGATAGGGAATATGCAGATAAATGGTTGGAAAAAATGGATTATTTGTCTACAGAGATTCCTAAACTAAACAATCTTGAATTGAGCTTTGAATACTTATCATTAGAATTCTTCTCCATTTTTGTAACTGCAGAAAATGAAAGACTTGAAAGTATCTTTAATGAAATGAAAAATGTATACGAAGAAATCAAGAAAAGTGATCCAGAATTAGCAAAAATGAAAGAAGGAATCTATCAAATGTTTTCAGGTTACTTTTCACACATGCATTCTTTTAGTGGAGCAGCAATTGCTGAAAACTATATTGAAGAAGCTAGAGAACATTTTAGAATAGCTTTAGAATCTAAGGAACAATCCGATGATCCTTTAATGGTTGAATTTGGTTGCTATAATGCTCTTTTTCTTTTCTTTAGAAATGAAGGAAAAATTGAAGATTCAAATCAAATGGTAGATAAGGCTATTGAACTTATAGATAGATTTGGAAATGATTTTGCAAAAGCACATTTCTATGGTTACTATTATGGGATATATCAAGCATTAGGTCAACAAACCAAGATGCTTGAATATTTATTGAAGAGAAAGGAACTGTGGGATAAGCTGGATTTGAAAGGAAGAGAATCTGCACATGAAATCTCTATGGGACAGTACTATAGCTATATAGGTGAAACTGATAAAGCTCTTGAAAGCATGAAAAAAGGTTTAGAATACTATAAACATATTAATGCTGAAGTAGAACTTTCTTTTCTCTACATGAACATTGGTGATCTTCATTTAGTGAAAGGAGATCTAATTGAGGCTGAAAAATATATTCACAAGGCTTATGTATTTTTAACTGAAAACAAATATGAATACTGGTGGAATATCTTAGGACCTATGGCCAGAGTTTATTTACTTAAAGGAAATCTGAAAAAGGCTAAGGAAATTTATGAAGAGGAATTAGCTTTTCATGAAAATAGACAATCAAAGATGCACATACTTTTTATTCTACGGGATATCAGTTTAGTTCTTTTGCAAATGGGCAAGAAAGAAGAAGCTTTAGAGTACGCTAAAAGAAGCTATGAGATTGTATCTGAGACTGAGAGTCTAATGTGGAAGGGATATATTTTAGCAAATCTTATCTATATTTTAGTAGAAAATGAGGAATTGGAAGAAGCAGAAGAGAAACTTGAGGAGCTAGAATATATAAAAGCTGAATCAAATGATAAAGATTTAAACAAGAGTTATGATTTTTGTGAAGCAATAATTCTGAAAGGAAGAGATAATGATAAGGATTTGCTAAAAGCAGAAATCATTCTTGAAAGATTGCTAAAAGATAAGCTAGATTATGAAGGACAAATTAGAGTTTTAACAACTCTAGCTGAACTTAAATTTAAACAGTTATCTAAGACAAATGATAAAGAAATCCTTGCACAGATTAAAGGATATGTACTAGATTTATTATCTTTAGCTAGTTCTAATCAATCATTTCTACTAATATCAGAAAGTTTGCTACTTCAGTCAAAATTAGCACTTCTTGAATTAGATGCAGATAAATCGAAACAACTTCTTGATAAAGCAGAAAAAATAGCAAAAGAGAAGGGTTTGGATAGAATTTCTAACATAATTAAGAAAGAAAGAAGTAAAATAAATGAAGATCTCAACCAAATAAGAAATGTTGATGATCAACTAGATTTTAGTAGAAAGATGAATATACTGAATATAAATTCTAGAGTAAATGGTATTAAGAAAGTTGGAACGACCACAGAAAGAACACAAGAATCTGAGTTTTCTATGAAACTTATGTCAATAAAAATCTAGTTCTTTTTTTTTCCATATGGACAAACGCTGACACATATACCACAGATAGTTTCTCCCACTCTCTTCTTCTGAATATCTAGATAAGCTTTACACTTGTAAGCATCAAAGATTTTTTCTCTTTTATCTCCAAAAGTCCAGTTTATTCCTTTGATTGCTTGTGCTGGACATGCCTTTACACAAATCATACAACTGTTGCATTCGCTAGTCATTTGAGGTTCGTCTGTGTCTAAAGGAGCATTTGTAAGAACGGTACTAAATCTTACTCTTGGTCCCAGTTCATGAGATATGAGTAATGCACTCTTCCCAATCCAACCTAAACCACTTAAGATTGCAGCTGTTTTATGAGGAAATATTGCAGCTAGTTCTTTTTCATCATATCTCAAAGAAGCAGGAATTCGCAATGCTAGAAAACCCTTTTCTTTTAGTCTTTCACTAAGAAATTCAGCTAAATAATCAAGTTTGGCATTTGCATCTCTATATAATCGTGCATATTCAAGTGTAGGTCCTTCTTTGATTCTATCTATAATCTCGTCAGGAAGCTTGACACCTATAGAAATAGCTCTAGGATATTTCTTTAATTCTTTTTTAGTTAATCCAAAAGTCTTCTTTAGTAAACTAGTATCAGCAATTCCTGAAAGAGCAGCATCTCTTGTTTTCAGACAATTATGTATTTCTTCTGATGTAATGAGCTCTGAAATCATTTTAGAAACCAAATATAATCTACAAATAACACTTTTCTAGATATATTTAAGCTATTTGCCAATATATTATTAAATTAGAAGAGATATTTTAATGAAGCAAAAGTGATTTCAATGACTCTGATTAACGAGAAAGTAGTAATGGATTTCTATATAGAATTACTTGATAAAGACAATATTAGGTTTCTAATAGGTAAGGAAGAAGCTAAGAAGACGATCAAGGAGTTAATTTCACTACTTCAAAAAAGTGAAGAAATCCATGATAAAATTCAAGTAGCAAAAGATCTATGGAAAATACTTTTTGAAGCATCAATGGAATTCATTGATCCTGACAAACAAGGATATGATGTATTGTTTAAGTATTTTGAAGAGTTTGTTAGATTTGAAGAATTAATCTTTGCATCTGATTCATTTTATCGAGATCATACTCTCCATTGCTTGTGGGTCTACTTCTTAGGAGAGTATCTTCATCATCAGTCTGAATTTGAACTTCTTTTTCAGAATGTAAATAGACACCTCAAAGGGGCTGCCTTTCTATATGAATACTATGGAGCTCTGGAAGTTCCAGAAATTTTTGGAGAATTAACATTTCTATTAGCAAGAGTTGCTGAAATATTGAAGAATGAAGATTCTGTAAGATGTGTCATTGCACTCACTCATGATCTTGGTTATCCTCTAAAAAAGATTGCAAAAATCAATAAATCAATTCGTCAAGTTCTTCCCTTTTTCTCAATCACAAAGTTTGGAGAATTTGATTTTCACTTTGAGAATGTTCAACAGTTCTACATAGAGAATCTTCTTGAAATCCTTTCACTAAATATCAGTTTCAATCTAGACATCGAAGATTTCTCTTTTGATGAGAGAAAGGATGTTCAAGATTTAATAGATAAGATGAATAGATTCACATCTTACCTTTTCAATCTCGAAGAACCAACTGAAGAAGAGTTTTTAGATATTCGAAAAAATCTAAACAATTTAACCGAGAAACAAGCTGATATCATGCGAAGGATGTACACAATACAAGGATCAATGGAGAAAGATATGTCTGCAATCCTAAGATATTCAAATGATTTTGAAAATTATACTCATGGGATTATGAGTGCATACTTACTAATGAAGACGCTCAAATCTTTTTCCAATCTTCCTATAACTTACAGTAGACCTGAAAGCATAGAATTAGATAATCTCAATATTTCAGCAATAAATTCTAAAATGAAAATACTCCAAGCTATGGCAGATCATACAAGTGATGGGTATCAAATCAGAGATTTCTTGAATTATTCAGAACTTCTTGTACTTTTTGATGAAATTGAGGAATTTTCTAGAATATCAAGAGCAAATCAGTATAGGCAATTTGTTAATGAATTCTGTAAAACTGATTTAAGTTTGAAAGATGGTGTTTTAAACATCGACAACATTTTTGATGATAGCACAGTTCTTGGCTTAGATCCAGAAATACACTTCAAACATAAAAGTAAGAGACTTATGACCGTGTTTGATATCAAGAATTTGGCAGAACATATTAAGATTAGATTCAGATGTATTGGAGAATTACCACATAATAAAAACATCTACGAGATATACCTTGAGAGAGATAGTGTTCAAATCAAGATTAACAATGAACCTATAGATTTAGCACAGTACTTGAAAACAAAAGAGATTTAAATTCATATAACAATACTGATTGGATAGAATAGAATATTTTTATTCAACTATATGTAATATCTATTGAGAAGGGCAGTTCAATGAACGAGAAAACAGAATACGAGAAATTCGAAGACATTTATAGAGTCTTTTTTGAAATGTCTAACGACAGTATTACTGTTTTCAAACTAGATGAGAATAAAGATATCACCAATTTTGTATATGCAAATCCTGCAACAGCTAAATGGACAGGATTCTCACAAGAAGAGATACTAAACAGCTCTCCCAAAGACATCATTGCTCCTCATTTATTTGAACAAACCTATGCTTTTATTGAAACAATAATCCGAGAGGGTTTTCTTACTTATGAAATGGAAATAGTAAGTAAGAATGGTGAAATACTACCTGTAGAATTCAGCTCAAGCCTTGTTGAAATAGCAGGAGAGTTCTATATTCTTACAAGTGGAAGAGAGATTGCAGAAAGAGTTGAAGCTCGAAGAGAGAAAGAAGAAAGTATGAAAGAAAAAACACTTCTTCTAGATATTCTCACTCATGACCTTAGAAATTACATTTCTGTTTTATGGAGCTGTGTCTCTCAATCTTTAGAGAATGAAGATGTTACTATAGAGCAATTGAAAGAATCTATCGGAAAAGCAAAAGCTTCCTTAGCAAAAACAGATGCTCTTCTTGACGATATTTCTGTACTTATGAAAAAAGATATTGAATTTACTTATGAACTAAGATCAGTCAATGTTCTTAGCAGCATCCACAAGTGTATTGTAAATCTTGAAGATATGTTCCCACTAAAAGAAATCCTAATTGATAATGAAAGAGTTAATCCAAAACACAATATCTTTGCAGATATGTTATTTGAACAACTCATATTCAATATTCTTACAAATTCTGTTAAAAACACTCCAAGTAAAATTGTCAGAATAGATATCAAAACAGAAGAAAAACCTGGGAATAAAATAGTTATCTCCATTTCAGATTTTGGATCAGGAATTCTACCGGAAAAGAGAAAGAAGATTTTTGAAAGATATGGTGAATTTCGTAAAAGAGGTTCAGGATCAGGATTAGGTCTTTTTATCATCCAGACTCTCATAGAAAGATACAGTGGTCAAGTGTGGATAGAAAATACGATAAAAGGAGATTATTCGAAGGGTACAACCTTCAAATTAGAGCTCCAAAAAGCAGAAACAGAAATGTTTGAATTTGCTTAAACTCTTTTCTACTTTGTTAAATCCGTTTCATCTTTGTACAGTTTCTGATATGTAGCTGATATTTTACCTTCTTTTTGAAGTTGAGCAATGTATGCTTTTTCTTTTTGAAGATGAATAGCATTTAGTTCTTTCTTCTTCTCAAACCATTCAGGACCATCTAACTTATACCATTTTAAAGCAATTGCAGCTAGTATCAAACATATGGCTGGAACTAGAGTAAATCCTAAGATTATACCAAATTGTGCTTGAGGAGTTTGAGTAGCAATTTCATTATCAAAACCAAAAGCACTGATTATAGCTAGAAAGATTGCATTAGCAATAGAGATTGAAGGTTTAGTAACCAACGCATTCATACCTGCATAGGTTGTTTCTCTACGCTTTCCAGTAAGAAGTTCATCATTATCAATAACATCACTCATTAGTGGACCATTGATTAATGCAACCGGTGCAAAACCCATACCTAGAACTGCTAGGACTATAAGGGAAGGAATTTCAAACCTACCTACCGCTAAAAGTAGCAAGAAGATTACACTTGAAGCAATTAATCCAACGATATATACTTTCTTAAGTCCATATTTTTTCACGAAGTGATTCGCTAGTGCAGAGAAACCGAAAATCATTGCAAAAACCAGAACCAGTGGTACTGATGCCATAAAACCTGAATACCCCAAAACATAAGGAACAAAATAGTAGATAGAACCAGTAAGTGTTGTATAAGCTAAAATGTAGAAGAAATTACTAGCCTCAAAGATAACAAATTCTCTATTCTTAAAAGTTTCAACAATAGATTTAAAGAATCCTAAGGGTTCTTCTGTTCTTGCATATTCATTTTCTACTAAAAAGAAACTTGCAGCAAACATTATACTTCCTGCTACAACCCCCACAATAATCATTGCTGGTTTAAAGAAAGGGTGTATAACACCTGGAGTATCATCTAAGAGTATAAGAGGGATAATCATTGCTACGATTAAACCTATTGCTCCAAGATAAATAGAGAAAACAGATAGGTTAGATCTTCCTTCTTGTGTTAAAGTCATTTCTGCAGGAAGTGTATATGTTATCAACCCTATCATTGTATAGAGTGAATCAACGAGGAATAGAACTAAAAGCATATTCCAAAATAATGCCATTTGAGAATTACCCATAAATGGATACCAACATATGATAAACGTTAATACATAAATCGGTGCTCCAAATCGAAGATATGGTATTCTTCTTCCTATCCTTGTGTTAGTTCTTTCTTGGAGTATTCCAAATAAAGGATCATTCAATGCATTCCATACAGCAAATACTATCCAAACAATCGCAATTAGCTCTTCACTTAAACCAAGTTTTACATTATAGAAAAGAGTTAAAGCTCCACTAATAGCTAAACCGCTTAGCATTCCATTAGCTGCATTTGTAAAACCATATGCAAATTTTGATTTCAGTGGTAATCTCTCATCCAGAAATTTTATATCAGACTCATCATTTGTTGCCAAATTTAATCAAAACTCCTTTGACAGTTAATATAATTGATAACTCTAAAATCCAGCTGTTGATTTTAAATCTTTTTCAGTGATTTAAGAACGAAAATTCTTTTTAACGCATTTTTTTCTTTTCCATACTATATTTCTTAACAAAAAGAACCACAGCAATTGCAAGCAGATAACTAACAACCCAAACGGTAACATATGTTCTCTGAGTAATTATTAGTACAGGATCTTCTATCCTGAGATAGACTATAGGTTCATCAGTAGTTACAGATGAAACGCCTAAAGCCCAAAGCTGCTGAAATCTGGAAGCCATGTTGACTGTCCATACATTTATTGTAACATTATTCTCATTATAATCCCTTAGAAGCTTATTGGCTCTTTCGTGTGGAGAATTCAGCATATCATAACCTGTGGCTTGAAATTCTTCTACTGATATCTTATCAGGGAAACGTAAAGAAAGTGCTGTGGTCATTGTTGGAGCTAGAGATTGAGTCAAATTTAACCATTCACGATTGTAAGAAGTTACCCAAGTATTATTTGCATAATCAGCAGCAATTAACACACTTAGACAGATATTGAAATATTGATCATAAAATGGATGAGTATCAGGAGGAGGTTTGAAATCAACATCTACTAGCAAACCTGCAGCTTTAGAATAAATCATAGCTTCTTCCAAAGTAGGAATAGAGGCATTTCGATAAACAGTCATTAGATTAGATGGAACTTCACCTTTTGCTATTAATTTGTACGGATCTCTTTCTAAAAACCATTCACCCGCATTCAATTGCTTCAAATCTGAGATGTTAAATGAACTTGCTGGGTCTTCAGCTCTTGCTGGAAATTCTTCAGAAACGTTTGTTGTTCTTTCTAATGTTCCATCATGCATGAGAAAAGGTATTCCATCATTACTTATTTGAACATCAAATTCCCAACCAGCAGCGTCAATTTGATTAACATACATCGCAGCTGCAATAGTATTCTCAGGTGCATATCTAGCACCTCCCCTGTGTGCAATAATCAATGGTTTAGGTGGCAGTTCTCCTCTCAAAACATAAACTGGTTGGAAAACCAAAGGCATGATCAGTAACCAAGAGAAAAATAGGAAAGTTCCAACTAAAGGTATGTATCTCTTAAGTTGCGAATAAAATGTCTTTGCTGTTGGTTTCTTAAGTAGAACAAGAAGCTCATCTGTGAATGCATAGAGTAGTAACAAAGACGAAATTATCAATACCATCAAGATGAAAGGAAGATAATATTCCAACACATATAGAATAATTACTGCATTATCTCCAAATGCGATAACTAATGCAATTAATAAAGCCACTATAACAATAAATAGTAGCGTAATTATAATTTTATTAGCAAGAGATGGTTTAATTTCATGTTCCTTCTTAATTTTTGAAGCATACTTGATAATGAAAAATCCAGAATAAACAAGTGGAATTAAGAAGAGAAGCATAATAAGAAGAAAGAAATTAGTGTGAAATCCAATCATTCCAGCAAGTTGATCATTAAATTCAACTCGCAATGGTTTTAGAAAGAAGAAAAGTGCTTCTAGAAATAAATCAGCTAAGAAGACAAGAGAAAATAATAATATCCATTTCTTTCCATGTAAATGATCTTCCATGTTTACCAAATACATCTTCTCTCATACCTATATAAAATTGACTAAATTCAAAAATTTTTTATAAATATGTTTTCATTTTTATAAGATTGTGCTAATAAGTATCTCATATCATCGATACAAACAATTATTCACGAATAACTATCGGTTTTGCAAAGTAGTGTCATAACCGTCAATAATCGAATAGAGTGGAGTTAGGCCCCCCAAAAATGGCTTCTAAGCCGTTTTCAAAAGAGGAAAATATTTTTAAAACAACAAAAAACCACTGGCACAATAACCATTAGCTCATAGAGACGTCTGTGAGACAAATAAGTGATGATTATGGTAAATATCTATCTTATTGACTGGATCATTATGGCAGTTTTAATAGTCGCAAGTGCTATTTTGGCGTTGGAATCTAAGGAAGTGGTCGTTGCTATATTCTTTTTTGATATTTTTACAATAGCAATCGGAGGAATGTTTCTTTTATTCAATGCAGGTTATGTTGCGATGTTTCAACTGGCTGTATATGCGGGAGCCGTATCTGTTATCGTACTGTTCGCAGTGATGCTAACACGAAGACAGACTACTGGTGAGGAACAAATATCAAGATCTACAGTAAAAACAAGGTTAGCAAGTATCTTTCTGGTACTTGTAATCGCAGCAATTATGATTGTGTTGATATCTCTCTACAATTGGAATGGACCAGTCTTATCAGACTACCCATATTCAAGTGGAGATCATTTCAATATTTACAAATTCATGATTGAACAATATGAAATTGTATTCTTAGGAATAGGTTTACTTCTTGCAACAGCTCTAATTGGTGGAGTTGCACTGATGAGAGAAAGAAAGAAAAAAACTGAAGAGCCTAAGGAAGAAGTGCAGGAGGTAGTTAACTAATGGCAATGCTACCAGTTGACTGGACTCTATATCTATCAATCATTATTGTAGCCATAGGACTCTATGGTATTTTTACTAGAAGAAGTATGATTAGAATTCTAATCGGTACTGAATTGATATTAAATGCTGCAATGCTCAATCTAGTCGTGTTCTCGATGTCAAACGCACCGTTTGATCAAACAGGATTAGTAGCAACATTGTTCATTATAGCAATGGCTGCAGCAGAGACAATTATAGGTTTAATACTTTTAATACTGCTCTACCGAAACATAGGAGCAATTG
>JAEOSZ010000133.1 GCA_016840095.1 Candidatus Heimdallarchaeota archaeon | reverse complement strand
TTTCCCCAAATAAAGGATTTTCAGAATCAGTTATTAGTCCTGTTTCAGCATCAACTCCACCTAAAAATGAAATTGGAACAGGTGAAACTAATGCTTCTCCTTCAACTGAACCTTCAACTATAACTCTAATTTTCATTTCTTTCATTCAGAAACACTCTCCAGAATTTCAGATAAAGAAAGTAAGTTAACTTTGTTTGTACCATCTCTTGTAAGATAAAATGCTGCTTTAGCAGAGTTTGTTAAGATGTTTTGGTAATTTTCTCTAACAACGGGGGTTACAACCATGCACGTATCAGTGAATATTTTCACTCCCTTTTCCTCCAAAGCAGTTAAAATATTCTTAGTATTATCAGTTTTTATCAAGTTATGAGGAGAAAAGATCCAAAATTTAATTCCTTCTTTGATTAATCTCTCTCCCAAAAAGGAATGTATAGTTTTGATATCCTCAAGACTTGCATGAGGACAGCCTATTACAACAAGATCTGCATCTTCTTTTACTTGATTGAAGTGACCATATGTATGCTGTTTCTCACTCGCATCAAAGTCAACTATTTCTGTAACTTGATTCATATTCACTTCTCTAGCCTCTGGTGTATGGTTTTCAATATGGAAGTGTGCCACACTTCCAGATGCTGCCATTGCTGCCCCTAACATTTTCACTTTATCCAAATGTGTGCTCTTGATTCCTTTGAAGTATGGAATTACTCCATGAAATCGTTCACCATACCAATATCCCAAGGCTGAAAAATCAGAAAAATTATCAATTGATGTTTTTACATTTACAACAATTCTAGGAACCCTATTTTCTTCTCTGTGCAATCCATAATTAGCTGTATAACCAATAATTGCAGAAGCAAGGGATGAAGGTCCTCCTTCTCTGTTTGTTCTTGCACCATAATATGCATTAGCTATTGAAACAGCTGATGATTCACTCCATGCTATGTGATCACCGAATTTTGGTTGGTGACCAATTAGATATGGTGTGCAAGTTAGGGTTGTTTCTATACCCATTTTCTTGTAATGTTGAATGATTTTAATTTGCTTTTCAGCAAAATTTCTAGTTATTCCCATTTCTTCCCATCTTTCCATATCCATTCCTGCTGGATTTAGCCAACTTGGAACACTAACTTTGACTTTATCTTTAGATAACATGTCAAAAAAGGAGAAAATAGGATCACCTACAGTGAAATATGAAACACCCGCAATTTGTGCATTTTTAATTGGAATAAGCCTTGTTGCACCATTAACTTCACCAATCTTTACAACAAGATTTGTGAGTTTAGCAATAGCATGACCTTGTTCACCATCTAACATATTTTGCTGCTCTTTAGTAAGAAACATCTTGAGTGTTCCACCTGTTGATTGTTCTATTTAGAGTTGTATAAACACCTTTTGCTTAGTATGCAACTGTCACACTTAGGGTTGCTTTTTGTACAACAAATTTTTGCATGTTTGACTAATAGTGCATGATATTCTTGATACAACTGTAATTTATTTGGAAGACTATCCATAAATATCTGTTGGAGTTCCAAGTAGTTCTGACCATTGTATAAACCAAGTCTATTTAATATCCTAAAAGTATAGGAGTCTATTACAAAGTATTCCTTCTCAAACATATACAACAAAATAGAATCAGCTGTTTCATCACCTAGACCATTTACCGCAATCAAAGCTTCTCTATTAGGTTGTGAATCGATTGATAACAAGTCTATAAGATTCTTTAATCGTTTAGCCTTTATGCGATAATATCCGCTTGACTTAATTAGTTCTTCTAGTTTCTCAATTGGAATCTTCTTTAAGCAATCCACATTCATACAATCTGCATTTTTCAACTGTTGAAGAGCTTTCTCTACATTTTTCCAGTTTGTTTGCTGAGTTAAAACTGCACCAATAGCTATTTCCAACCCCTCTCCAGGCCACCAATTTTGAGGACCATATTTATCATATAAGGAATTATAAATTTCTAGCAGCTCTTCTTTCATCAACCTCTCTTTAATTACAATCTATAAAAATTTACTACTAAATCTAATCAAAATTCATTCTATCTTAAAATTTAAATGAGTCACAAAGAAGTACAAGACGATTACATGGCAACAGAAGAACATGATTTCAAGATGATGGAAGTAAGATGCCCTGTGTGTGATAGTGATAACACCAAAGTTACACAAAGGATAATGGATATACCTCACTTTCCTCAGCTTTGGTTTTTTAACATGATTTGCTCTGATTGCAATTTCAAACATAACGACTTTATCAACCTTTCATTCAAAGATCCAGTTAGATATATCTATCATGCTGAAAATAAAGAAGATTATACATCAAAGATTATTAGAGCTGCAAATGGAACTATTATCTTTCCTCAAATTGGTGCAATGATAGAACCCGGTCCTAATGCTGATGGTTTTGTTAACAATATTGAAGGAATACTGCATGATATTAGAGGAAAAACACTTTTCTTATTAGGTGATGCTGATTCAGATGAAGAAAGAGAAAAGATAAGAAACTATGTAAACCTTTTGGATTCTTATATCCAAGATAATCTTCCAATTGATATTGTAGTAGAAGATCCTTTTGGGAATTCATCAATCATTCCAGCAGATCCAAGCAAACTAGAGACCATAACTTTATCACCAGAAGAAGCAGAAAGATTAAAAACAGGATTCATTGTTTTTGAAAAAGCAAAGGATAAAATTGATTAAACACATAGAAATTTCAGCATTTTCATTAAAATGCAATAGAACTCTTTTAAACAACCATATTCCCAATATAAACGTCTGTTTAGGTTACATACATAATACAATAATAATACAAAAATATTTGAATAGAATAACTCTATTCAAGTTGTATTTTAACGTCTAAAGCTGAAACACCATTTCCTTCTTCATATACGAAAAAGGGATTAACGTCTAATTCTTTTATCTCAGGAAAGTCACTAACTAATAGTGATATTCTTAGCAGTGTATCATTTACAGCTACTATATCTGATGGAGGTTCACCTCGAACACCTTTAAGAAGAGTATAAATTTTTGTGCGCTGTAACATCTTTTCTGATTCCATTTTTGTTAATGGTGCCAATCCAAATGCAACATCCTTAAAGAAATTAGTATACACTCCACCTAAACCCACCATAACAAGAGAACCAAACTGAGGATCTTTCATAGAGCCAACAATGAGCTCTCTTCCTACCTTTTCCATCTTCTGGACATCAACTGCTAGAAGTTTGGATTCAGGATGATGCTCCTTTGCTTTAGTTATTATCTCTTCATATACTTTAGCTGCTGCTTCTTTGCTTTTGATATTAAGTCTCACTCCTCCAATATCCGTCTTATGAACAATATCAGGGCTGGTTATCTTCATAACAACAGGAAAACCTATCTCTTCTGCTAAAGCTGCTGCTTCATCTTTTGAGTTAGCTAGTTTGGTATTAGGGACATATATTCCATATGCTTTTGCAACATTAATTGCTTCTGTACCCAATAAATTCTTTCTTCCTTCTGATTTGACTTTATCAAAAATACTTCTTACTTGCTCTTTATCTCTATCTAGATTTGGAACTTGATTATCGATGGGTCTTTTTCTAATTCTATCATATTCAGCAAGAGCACTCATTGCTCTTACTCCTCTTTCTGGATGTGGGAAGCAAGGAATTTTGTTTTTCTTCAAATAGTAAATACTTGGTCCCAAAATTTCCCCACCTATGAAAACAGTTACAATTGGTTTGTGAGGATATTTATTACGTATTTCCACAATCTTGTCTGCAGTTTCTTGTCCTTCAGTCATTGCTTGTGGAGTCAGGATAAGTATCACTCCGTTCACATCTTCACTTAACAAAGATAACTCTAGAACTTTACCATAATCTTCTGCTTGAGCAGTTCCAAGGGCATCAATGGGATTATTAAAATTCGCCGCAGGTGGTAGAAACTCCCTTAATTTAGATTTAAATTTATCTGAAAGAGTTGTTAGTTCAAGACCAGATTTTTCTGCAGCATCTGTTGCTAGTATTCCAGGTCCTCCAGCATTAGTAATTATTACAACTTTATTGCCGTCGGGGATAGGCATGAAACTAAAGGCAAAAGCCATATCAAATAATTCTTGAGCATCATCTGCTCTTATAACACCTGCTTTCTCAAAAGCTACATCATAAGTTGTATCTGCTCCAGCCATACTGCCAGTGTGTGAAGAAGCTGCTCTAGCTCCTGCAACAGAACGTCCAGATTTTATGATAATAACAGGTTTCTTTCTTGTAACTTTTCTACAGACTTCAATAAATTCAGGTCCTCTACTTATGCTTTCTAAGTAAGCTAAAATTGCTAGTGTGTGTTCATCATCTGCCAGAGCTTCGATAAAATCTGTTTCATCTAAATCTGCTTTATTACCTAAGGATACAAAACTTGAATATCCAATACCTTCTGCACAACTCCAATCTAATATTCCAGTCAACAAAGCTCCGCTTTGACTCAGAAATGCAACATCTCCCTTAATAGGTGAACGTTCTGCAAAACTTGCGTTCATTGGAGCGGATGTATCAACAATACCTAGAATATTTGGTCCAACTATTCTAATTTTATACTTTTGTGCAATCTCTACGATTTTCCTTTCTAATTCTGCACCTTCAGAACCAGTTTCCTTAAAACCTGCAGTGATTACTGCAGCATATTTTACAGCTTTTTTACCCAAATCTTCCATTAAAGAGGGGACAAATCTTGCTGGAATACAGATAACAGCTAGATCAATTTCATCATCAATATCGTTAATGCTGGAATAAACTTTTACTCCCTCAATTTCCCCATATTGATCAGCTTTTGTGTTAATTGCATAAAGTCTTCCTTTGAACCCACTTAGTACCATGTTTCTCAAAGCCGCATAACCAACTTTTTTCTTATCTGGACTAGCGCCGATAATTGCAACACTTTCTGGATGCAATAATCTATCTAATTTAGCTAATGGCAGTATTTTCACCTAAAATGAGCGAATTAAAGAAATAATTTAAACATGTCGTTAGGAAGTCGTGTTTAGATACTCCAAAATTTATTCCCAAGAAATAATTTTTTCTTTGTTTTCTTCTTCTTTTGGAAGTGAATCTTCTTCAATCATATGTTGACTAGCAAGTATCTGGGAGATTACTGCGAATAAGTCTAAGCCTTTTTCATAAATTCCTAGCTTTTTGTCAATAAGTTTATCTGGGAGATTCTTGATTTCCCCATGAGGGAATGCACCAAATATTAGTAAGGGATTTGTAGATTCAAAAATAATCTTTGAATACTCAAGAGATGTTAGTTGTTCACCTTGAACACTAAATTCGACTATTAAGTCATGTTTATCTCGTAATTCTTTAACTAAATCAGGAAGAGAATTCTTTGTGAAATCCATCAATGCTTGGTCTCCAGTTGGGGGTGATCGTCCATCTTTGAATAATTGTAAAAATAAGCCATTAAATCTTTCAATACTCTTAGGTAATCGTATTTCAGGATTAAGGTTAATTACTTTGTCATCATAAGTGTGGATAATTACTTGAAGTCTCTCTTGCCTAGCTAAAATAGAACCGAAGCAAGATAGTAGTGTAAAGTGAACTATGTCTGGTCTTCCTCTTTTCTCTAAATCAGGTAGATTTTCTATGAATTGCTTATGATAGTTTACATCCAGCATAACCTCAGATGGGGATTTCTTCAGTTTAGAGAAATAGTTTCTTACTTTCATATCCTTCATCAGTTCTTCTGGAAAGGATTCAATTGATGCTTCTGCCAGTAAAATCGTAAGCAATTTTGCCATTGTGTTAACCAATTAATATTCTTTGCACACTCACTTTTCAACTTTACTGATTTAACAGAAAACGGATAAACCAAAACTTCTAAAAATGCATGTAAAAAACTGAGAACAATGAAAAAATGCTATCTTGTCGAATATGACCTCCTTGAGTATCGTTACTCCTTAGATTTACAACAAAGGATTAGAGAAATTAAGGAAAACGATAGTGATTTTGCTAATTTTCTTTTAGTTCTGCAACATAATCCAGTCTTTACGATTGGTAAGAAAGGTTCGAGAGAGGATATTCTAGTTACTGATGAAATTCTTAAAGAGGAAGGAATTGATGTTATAGATGTTAGAAGAGGGGGAGAAGTAACATATCATGGACCAGGACAACTAGTAGGATATTTCCAGCTAAACCTGACTGGGTTGAATCTGAGTGTAGACAAATTTGTTTGGAACATGGAGGAAACCCTGATAGAATTACTAAAGGGATACAAAATTGAAGGATGGAGAGAAGAAGGATATCCTGGTGTTTGGGTCAACTTCGAGGGTAGAAAATGGAAATTAGCTGCTGTAGGAGCAAGGGCTTCAAAGATGATTACATCGCACGGTTTAGCTTTGAATGTTAATACTATCATGGATCATTTTCGATTAATCGTTCCATGTGGAATTACTGAATTTGAACCTATTTCTATGAAGCAGCTTCTAGGTAAGTCACTTGACATAAAGAAGATATATAAGAAATTCGAGAAAGCATTTGAGAAGATATTCAATCTTGAACTAGAAAAAATTACGGAAGATCAAATGGAAGAGATGATTAAGAGAGATGACTAGACTCCGAAAACCTGAGTGGTTGAGAATTGGAAGTATGGATAGAGAGAAGATTCGTGAAGTTCAACAATTACTTAGAAAACTTGAACTCCATACTGTATGTGAAGAATCAATGTGCCCAAACATAGGAAAGTGCTTTGAAAAGAAAACTGCTACCTTTCTAGTAATGGGAGACATATGTACTCGCAATTGCAAATTCTGTGATATTGATTTTGGCAGACCTAAACCTCTAGATGAACATGAACCCGATCACTTACTTGAAGCAACAAAGAGATTAGGACTCAAACATGTGGTAATAACCTCTGTCACTAGAGATGATTTACCTGACGGTGGTGCTTTGCATTTTGCTAAGATAACTGAAAAACTCAGAAGTTATGATGAAAATCTAATAGTTGAACTACTTATTCCAGATCTGAAAGGAAAGGAAGAAGACATTAAAACAGTAGTTGATTCAAAGCCAGATATTATTAATCATAATGTAGAAGTTGTTCCTCGCCTTTTCAGAAAAGTTACTCCTCAAGCGGATTACAAACGATCTCTCAAGTTACTAAAACTCGTTAAAGAGATGGATCCAGATATTTTTACTAAATCTGGATTAATGGTGGGGCTTGGAGAAACAAAAGACGAAGTGATAGAGCTGTTAAAAGATCTTCGAGAGGTTAATTGTGATATTCTAACAATAGGCCAGTATCTAAAACCTCCAAGCTCTGATTTGGAAATAGAAGAATTTGTTCATCCTGATCTTTTCAAAGAGTACGAGAAAATAGCATATGATATGGGGTTCCAATTTGTAGCTTCAGCTCCTTTTGTTCGTAGTTCTTTTAATGCAGAAGAAGCAGACTTCTTGCTTGAAAACTAAAGTAAAAAATATATCTCGTTTATTTTTCTTCTAGTATGGAACTGGTGTTTTGACTCCACTATACTTGTTTATTGTCCTTGCAAAATTGTTGGGGTTTAATATTAGAAGTTATTATGAGTATTGTGATAATCATAGGTGAAAAGAACGAAGAGATAGTATTTATCTGCTTAAACTGTGGAGCTACTGCAAAGTTTACTTGCAATGAATGTGGAAGACCTTTATGTGGAAGATGTAGAAGTAGAGATAAGAAGGATCTAGTTTCAAAGGTTGTTCTACCTGCAGGTTTGTGCAACACTTGTTCGAAAAAAAGAACAGAAAAATTTTCAGAGGGAGAGATTAACACTTTATCTGAATCAGTTGCTAAGTATGTAAATCCGCTAATTTCTGGACCAAAGAGCGATAAGGATACTCACTGAATTTTTTGTTAAAATGTAACATATTTAAATCGAATTAGTAGCTGTTTAGCTGAACTAGAGGGGAGCAATTGTTTAGTTTAGCAAGTTTTCTTATTACATTGAGAGAGGCTATTGAAGCCGCTTTGATAGTGGGTATTTTACTAGTTTATGTCACAAAAATAGGTGAAAAGAAGCTAAGGAAGCAAATCTGGATAGGCACATTTTCAGGTATTCTTCTTTCCGTTATATTTGCAGTTATCTTTCAATTTGCATTAGGAGGATTTGAAGCTTATGAGGAAATCTTTGAAGGATTTGCAATGATAATAGCTTCTTTGTTGTTAACTTGGATGATAATCTGGATGATGAAAACAGGAAAAGAGATTCAGAAGAAACTTGAAGAAAAAGTAGATGTCTCCATAAAACAGCAGCAAAAATATGGAATTTTAACACTTGCACTAATTTCTGTTCTACGAGAGGGGGTTGAAACGGTTCTCTTTCTAGCTGGAGTTGGAGCTACAGAAGATAGTCTCTGGATTGTTGTTTGGTCTGGATTACTGGGAATAGCTGTAGCAATAATTATAGCAGTCCTCATTTTCTATTCAGGGAAAAGAATCAACTTGCGTTTGTTTTTCTTAATTACAAGCATTATTCTGATTATTGTGGCAGCTGGTTTGTTTACACATGGAATTCATGAATTCCAGGAAATAGGTTGGTTTGGATCTGAAACTCATTGGTTGCAAAGATATGTTTGGGATATGAGCGGAATTCTTAATGATAAAACAAATGAATTTGGAAAATTCCTTAGAGCTTTGTTTGGATATCAAGATAAACCAACATGGTTAGAAATAATATCTTATATTGGTTATTTTATATTTCTTGGTTTAACATTCCTCATCACTTACTTTATCTCAAAAAAGAAATCAAAAAAAACCTCTGAACCATCAAACTTTTAGAAGAGAAGAAAAAACTTAAAAAAACGAGAGTTAGGAATTATAAGTAGAAATGGGGCATTAGCTCAGCCTGGTTAGAGCGTCCGGCTCATAACCGGATGGTCCGTGGTTCGAATCCGCGATGCCCCACCAATCTTATTTTAATTTTATAAAAAAATTATTCAGGTGGTCCTTGAGCGATTCTCTTTTGAATTTCTTCCAAAGAGCACCTTTCTGGCCAAAAGGCCTCTAATAACCAACTAACGCCAAAGTCAATGAAATCATGAATATAGACATCATGCTCTTTATCTCTAATGGTATATATGCTTTTTACGAGATCAAATGATTCCATTGGTTTCCTATATTTTCCAATATAGCTCTTAATTTCTTGATAATCTTCAAGATATATTGAGGGATCATGTCCAGCTTTCAATGGGAAAATTCCATCATATTTTGCAGCCCTTCGAAAAGGTTTTTTGTTTGGCCAATTACCTCCAACCCAGATTTTTATGTTTCCTTTTGGTTTAAATGTTACGGGTTCTTCTATCTTGAAGTGCTTTCCAGCATAAGTAAAAGGTTCTCCAGACCACAGACCTTTAAGAATCTCCAACGCTTCATCAAGCATTTCTCCTCTAATTTTAGGGTCCTCCTCTTCACCTAGAGCTTTTAACTCCTCTATACCACCTAATCCCACACCTAGAACAAATCTTCCATTAGAAAGCTTATCTAATGTAACCGCTTGTCTTGCTACTACCATTGGTCTTCTTCTTG
>JAEOSZ010000132.1 GCA_016840095.1 Candidatus Heimdallarchaeota archaeon | reverse complement strand
TAGTATCGGTGATAGATAATGAGTGAAAATAAGAATAAAGCAAGAATTGAGAAAGTAGAGAAGGATTGGAAATACACCTTAGAGAATAAAGCAGAGCAGAAGAAGTTTGAATTCTATAATGGTCAAATGGTCTTCCGCTAAACTTTAAATTGGTTCAGATTCTCTGTAATCTGAATGCCTTTGAACGAGGATAATCTATCATCAACAGTAAGGATTGGGATTGATACAGGGGGAACATTTACTGACTATGTTGTTATAAAAAACGGTCACATTTCTGCTTGGAAGACTCCAACCACTCCTACTGATCCAAGTGAGGGAATAATCTTTGGGTTTAATGAAATTATGGAAAAGTTTCAGTTTCAAAAAAATGATGTGGAAGTAATCGTACATGGAACTACAATAGGTACAAATGCCTTTCTAGAAGACAAATGCCCTCCTGTAGCATTCCTAACAACTAAAGGATTCAAAGATATTGTAGAGATAGGTAGACAACAGAGATCAGAACTCTACAATTTGAAGTTCAATCAAAGATATCCAATTAACTTCGAGAAGGATGTTCTTTGCGAGATAGAAGAGAGAGTTGATAATAATGGAAATATTGTCAATGCTCTTGATATTCATTCTTTAGAGAATTCCTTCCAGTTACTGGAATCAAAGTCAGTGAAAAACCTGGCTATCTCCCTTCTCTTTTCTTTTCTAAATACACAACATGAGAAAGAAGCAGCTAGATATTTCACTCAGCGGGGATATAGTGTTTTTACATCTCATGAAATTAGTCCTCAAATAAAAGAGTACGAAAGAGCCGTTACAACAATTGTTAATGCTAAAGTTAGTCCAGTGGTAAATGCATACCTTTCAAGATTGAAGAATAAACTTGTTAACCTTGGAGTTGAAGCTCCATTACTTATTATGCAATCCAACACTGGAATGTCTGATGTAGCCTCTATAGGTAAATCCGGCATTCAAACCCTTTATTCAGGACTTGCAGGGGGAGTATTAGCTGCAGCTGATAGTCTTAAACATTTGAATAGAACTCATTTAGTTTCTTTAGATATCGGTGGAACTTCTACTGATGTTGCAGCACTGATAGATGGTCCGATTGTTTTAAGATCACGAGAATTCAGTGGTTTTCCGCTAGTTGCAAGCATGGTAGATGTGGAAACAATTGGTAGTGGAGGAGGATCTATTGCTAAATTTAAAGATGGATTATTATCAGTAGGACCGGAATCTCAAGGTGCAAATCCTGGACCTGCATGTTATTCTCTAGGAGGAGATAAAGTAACCTTAACTGATGCTAATCTATATCTAGGCTATGTTCATCAAGATAATTTTGCAGGAAATTTGAACATAGATAAAGCCAAAGCTACACTACAGCTTAATAATTTATTAGATAACATTAAATCTTCACCTTTCCCTCTTGAAATAGCTACACTGGATGAATTAGCTCTTTCCATAAGAAAAATTCTGAACAATAATATTGCCAATGCTATAAGAGTTGTTACAATACAAAGAGGATTGGATCCAAGAGATTTTGCACTGTTAGGATTTGGTGGAGCTGGACCTCTACAAGCATGGGAAATAGCTCAAGAACTTGAGATGGAAGGAGTAATTATTCCGCCCTTCCCAGGTGTTTGGTCTGCTTTTGGACTGGTATGTTCTGACATTGAACATGAACACACACAATCTTATCTTCAAACTGTAGATGAAATGAATTTTAAAGAGATGAATGAAATGCTTAAACAATTCGAAAAAACTCTTCAAGAAATTCTTTCAAGTGAATCTGTAGATAATAAGAATCAAACATTTGTCTACTCATTAGATATGAGATATGTAGGGCAATCTGATTTTCTAACCTTACCAGTAACATTTCCTATTGATAAAAAACAATTAGAAGAAGTAACAAAGAGATTTCATCTACTACACAATCAGAATTATTTCTGGTATGATGAAGAACTAGTTGTTGAAATAGTTAATTTGTCTGTGAGGGGAATTGGCAAAGTACCAAGAATAGATTTTACAAAACTATCTGAAGGAAATGAGAAACCACCTCTAGATGCAATTAAGACAAATCGTAAGGTTAACTTTGAAGGAGAGTGGATAGATACTCCTGTTTATGCTAAACACCAATTGTTATCAGGAAATATTCTTGAAGGACCGTGTATTATTGATCAACTTGACACTACAACAGTTATACCTTCCTCTGTTATTGGTCACGTTAACAATTTAGGATACATTATAATGGAGGAAAGAAAATGAGTTCTAAATTTAGTCTTATTGAGGCTCAAGTGATTAACCAATCTCTAAAGAATGTAGCTTTAGAAACAGGAATCGTTCTTCAGAGATCAGCTTTTTCCCCCAATATTAGAGATCGATTAGATTTCTCAAGTGCTATAATGGATCACAGAGGTAGATTGATTGCTCAAGCTGAGCACATTCCTGTTCATCTTGGAGCCATGCCAGAGGGAGTTAAGGCATTGATCAAGTATTTTGGAATAGACAATATCAAAGATGGTGATATTTACATTGCAAACAATCCTTATCTGGGTGGAACTCATCTCCCAGATATAGCAGTAGTTAAACCAATTTTCTTTGATGAAACACTAGTTGGTTATATTGCAAATAGATGCCATCATGCTGATGTGGGGGGTGTAGTCCCCGGCTCTATGCCAAGTGGAAAGTATACTTTAGAAGAAGAAGGTTTTGTAATAGATCCAACAATTTTGGAAAGAGATGGAAAATTGAACCAAGAATGGTTTGACTACTTTCTTGAAAACATTCGTGTTCCTGTTGAAAGAAAAGGTGATATTCAAGCTCAATTAGCTTCAACAAAGATTGGTGAGAAAAAATTCCATGCTCTTTTGAAGAAATATTCTCTTGAGAGAGTTCAGAAGATAATTGATTTCCTAAATGAAAGATCCAGAAATGCCTCATTAGAATTAGTTAGAAAAATTCCCGAGAACGAGATTGTTTCATATACTGATTACATGGACAACGATGGGGTGAAAGATGAACCTATTGCTATAACTGCTGAAGTGCAAAGAAAAGGAGATAAGCTTATTGTAGATTATAGAAAAACTGATCCACAAGTGGAGGGAAACATTAATGCTACCTTTGCAGTTACACTTTCTGCAACATATTATATTCTGCGTTGTTTAATTTCTAGAGATTATGCTACGAATTATGGGCTTTATGAAACCTTAGAAGTAAAAACTAAAAAAGGAACACTAGTTGATTCTCTACCTCCTGCTGGAGTAGCTGCTGGCAATGTAGAAACAAGTCAAAGAATAACAGATGTCATGCTAGGCTCTTTTGCACAATTGTTCCCAGAGCAAGTTCCAGCTGCTAGTAGTGGAACAATGAATAATATCATTATAGGTGGAATAAATCCCCAAGGTGTACAATTTACTTATTATGAAACAATCGCTGGAGGAATTGGTGCAGGAAAAGATTACTCTCCTCCAAATGCAAAACACAGTCATATGACTAACACAAGGAATACTTCTGTGGAAGTTCTAGAGAGATACTATCCTTTACGAATTCACGAGTACTCAATAATACCTAATACAGGTGGTGCAGGAAAATGGAAGGGAAGTAACGGTGTCAAACGTTCAGTTGAATTATTAGCAGAGAAAGCAATGCTCTCAATACAAAGTGAAAGAAGAGTGCACGCACCCTTTGGTTTACTGGGAGGTTCAGCTGGTTCTAAAGGACGCAACATATTGAAACAAGAAGACGAAGTAGTCTACCTTCCAGCAAAAATAACCAAGGAAATTAAGAAAGGTGATATAGTTATTATTGAGACTCCAGGTGGAGGAGGATATGAAGAAGCTTAAATGTTCTTAATGCAGAAAACATCCAGTAAATGATTCTAGTACCAACCCGAGTACCACTCTTTTTGCCGGAAAAACATATGTTTTTCGTATTATTGTTGTATTATCGATTTTTGAATTGTACAGTTTTAAGCTCCTAAATCATTTTCTACAGTACTTTTTAGTTTTTAGTATATTTTGTCGGAAATACACTGCAAAAAATTTAGATATGACCTAGGGTTTGTTAGTTCATGACAGAGGATAACTCAATAATTCTACTAGATTTTGTGGGTGAGAAGAACAACATTGCACTGATTACTCTGAATCGTCAAAAAGCTTTGAATGCCTTTAATGATAAAATGTTAGATGAACTTTCTTCAATATTAAAGTCCCTAAGAGGTAAGAAAAATTTGAGAGCAGCTATTATTTATGCTGAAGGAAAGAGCTGGTCGGCGGGAGTTGATCTTAAATGGACTGTATCACTTGGATGGAGAGTAATGACTGCAATAAGGAAAGGTCAAAAAACTTTTTCGCAAATTGAAAATCATCCTCTTCCTGTAATTGCAGCAATTAATGGATACGCTCTAGGTGGAGGAATGGAATTAGCTTTATCCTGTGACATACGTATTGCAGCTGATACTGCTTTGTTTGGATTAACTGAAACAACTATAGGTTTACTTCCAGGTTGGGGTGGTACATATCGTCTTCCCAAAGTTGTAGGATTAAGTATTGCTAAAGATTTGATTCTAACAGGTAGAAAATTCTCAGCTGATGAAGCTCTTGAGATTGGATTGATAAGTGAAAAAGTTCCTCTAGAAGAATTAAAAGAGAAAGCAATAGAAAAAGCTGAAACAATATCTCAAAATGCTCCAATTGGGTTAAGGGAAGCTAAAAAGGCCATTAAGAAAGGCTTCAGTAGTTCCGTAATTGGAGGGTATAAAGCTGAAAGAAAGGGAATATGGACTTGTTTTAGGACTAAAGATATAAGAGAAGGAATTAAAGCTGTATTTGAAAAGAGAAAACCTAAATTCAAGGGCGAGTAACTCTTTCAATATTTCCCAGGGTTTCACATGACTCAGATAGAAGTAACAGCTGCAGAAGAAGAGTATCTAGAAACTTTCTTCTGGTTTTTTGAATATGGTAGTAAGCGTGTAAAAACAAACCAGATAGCAGAAATGATGAATGTTGATCCAGGAACAGTAACATCCATGCTAAAGAAGTTATCTGGAAAAAGCTTGATCAAATATGAACCATATTATGGAGCTGAATTAACTTCCATAGGTGAAGATATTGCGAGAAAGGTTGTTAGAAAACATAGGTTATCAGAAATTCTTCTTGAATGGCTAGGTGTTCCCTGGTCAAAAATACATGAGGAAGCATGCAAGTGGGAACACGTCTTAAGTGATGAAATAGCTGAGATGATAGAGAATAAAATAAAACCTAAAAGAACACCATATGGAGCACCTATACCGCAAAAGGAAAGAAGTCAAGCAATTAGTACAGAGAAAAAACCTCTTGCACTATTCAATCCAGGTGAAGTAATAGAGATTGTAGAGATAATAGAAAGAGCGATTGCAAGACATTTTCCCAAGCAATCAACCTTACAGGAAGTTTATGTTGAATTAGAGAAGAAAGGATTGAAACCTGGAAAAAAGTTGAAAATTATATCAACTCATGTGAGAGAGGATGTTATCATAGAAAAGTGGTCCCTATCTTATGATTTGGATTTAATTGTCGAAGAGAAATCAATAGAAACAAAGATTCCTTATTATCTCGTTAACATGATTCTTGCTAAGAAAATCTAAATTATTTATGTAAATTGCATATACCTATTCTAATGTAATATAGGATAAATTTTTTGAAGAGAATAACAAATAAAGCTTATATTATGCTGAAAACCTCACAAGTTTCTAAACTACACTCGTTTTTTCTAGTATTAGTGCTTCTTATCTCAAATGGAGTGACTAGTCAGGAAAACACCAAGGGAATAATTGGAAGTACTAGTATTCGTGGAAATCCTACAATTGTATCAAATGGTGATTATTTTGATGCATACAACCTTTTTATTATAGAAAGAAGGAATATGATCAACTATAATACAGTAGATAAAACTCTATATCTAACAGATATGGAAGGTAGCATTGTTATAGAAAAGGATATAGGGTTTGATGGATTCATGGGAGTTGAATTTATCAATTCAACAACTCTTTTATGTGGAAATTATGTTGGAGCGTATCTTTGGAATATAGAAACTGACGTGATTGAGCAATATAATTTCACAGGTCATCATGAATTTGAGAGAAATGAAGCTAATGATACTTATTTCACTTTTCAAGCCTATATAATAGAAGATCAAGGAATAGAATATCGGTATGATAAAATTGTAGAGTATACTCCTGATGGTGTTTTGATATGGGAAGTAAATTTGAGTGATTTCGTACCCTTCAGTCATTGGTGTCCTTTTGGAGATTTAGAAACTGGAAACGTGGCTGATGTTACCCATGCAAATTCTATTAGTTATGACCAAAGCCAAGATGTTCTTTATGTAAATTGTAGAAGCACTAACACATTTTATAAAATAGACCACAAAACAGGAAATTTACTTTGGTCGTTAGGAGAACATGGTGATTTTACTTTGAGGGACATTTATAGCAATGTAAAAGACGCGCTCTTCTACCACAGTCATGGATTAGATATTATATCAGAGAACTCTTTCATTTGTTTCGATAATGATGAACATAATCAAACTAACAATTTAAATCATCATTCTCGTATTATTGAAATTACCATTGATGAAAATACGATGACTGCAAACACAACATATGAATTCTCTGCACCAAAAACATATCATTCTGCTTGGTGGGGGGATGCAGATTTATTGCCAAATGGAAACAGAGTTGGAACTTTTGGAACTCATGGACATGAAGGGTTAACTTCGATTGGAGCAAGACTAGTTGAAGTAAATGAAAAATCGGAAATTGTTTGGGAAATGTATTTTCCAAAAGAAGTAGATGTTTCTGCTGGAATTTACAGAATGAAGAGAGTATCATTTTCTCCAATAATTCAAATCGATTCACTCTATTGGATAAAATCTGGTGAAAAAGCTGTTATTAATTGGGATGCCTTCTATAATTTCAGGAATAAACATGAATTGAATGGAAGTTACGAAATTTATTTTGAGGAAGAATTCATGGAAAAGGGTGAAATACTGTTCAAGAAGTTCTGGCAACCAACCCCTATAAGTGTAGACTTGGGTTATCTAGAAGACGGGAACTATAATTTAACTATTACAATTTTAGATGAGATTGGTCATGAAAATATTGAACAGGTTAATTTACAGATATCAAAAAATCCACCAAAAACTACTAGTAAAACAAACTTTTATTTGTCAATTTCCATAATTTCCTTTTTTCTTATACCTGTAGTTTTTCAAAGAAAAAGAAAGATTGTAATATAGTAAGATTAACAGATTATGTTTATTTCTAAGCTAAGAAGTTTCCTTTTTCTTTCTCCTTAGACTAAGAATTGTATCTCCTACAATTAAGCTAATAACAACTATTGGTATTGCAATTGCTTGTGTAATCAGCATTTCAGTAGAATACGGATCAACCTCGTTATAATAAGCTGAAAATACTATGAAATAGGTACATGCAGCAAAAGCCAAAATCAATACAATTCGAATTAGTATTGTAATATTGAACTCAGCATTAGTGTCTTTCTTTTTCTTCCTCATAAGACCTAGAGCTATTCCCATTGACAAGAGAAAGCCGAAACCAGCTGCTGAAAAACTAGCATAAAGCAGACCAGGGATATGAATAATTAAAGCAATAATGAGTGTAACAACCCCTCCAAACATTATTCCAAGAGCAGAATACATGTATAATTTATACTTTTCAGGAGTACCAACTAATATGGGCATAATTCTTCTAATTTCGCTCAGATTATATATAATTTGGGATGAGTTTATTAAAAAAATGTTGAAAATAGAAAGCTTAGTTTTCACTAAGTTTCCAAAGAATTCTTTTAGGATTGTCTTCTAGTATGATACCGGCATTTTTGAGATCATCTCTTATTTTGTCACTCATTTCCCAATTCTTCTCTTTTCTATACTCGCCACGAATTTCCACAAGTAGTTTAACAAGTTTTTCTACTAGTTCCATTGACAAATAACTGTTGAAATCTTCATACAGGCCAAGAACTGATCTAAACTCATTGAACAATTCATCAGCTTTGTTGATAACAGCTCCATTAATTTGTTCTGCTTTTCGAAGGTAATCATTAACTTCCCTAGAATAATCAAAAACGACTGCAAAACCATTAGATGTGTTGAAATCTTCATCCATTGCGTTGATGAAATCTTCCCTTGCTTTAGCTATCTTTTCTAATAACTCTTTATCTAAATCAGAAAGAGAACCTTCTTCAACTTCTATATCCTTTGCGTAATTCTTGGTTAGAAGGATTACATCAAATAATCTATCCGATGTAATTTGGGCTTGATCAATAACGTCATCAGTAAATGTAATTGGACTTCGATAATGTGTTTGTAGAATAAACAAGCGCACTGCATCAGCTGAATAGTATTCTAGTAATTCAATGATATTAACATAGTTTCCTAGTGATTTGCTCATCTTTTCTTTGTCAATGTTAATGAATCCGTTATGGAGCCAATAATTAACGAAAGGTTTGTCTCTAAGAGCTTCTGCTTGGGCAATTTCATTTTCGTGATGTGGGAAGATAAGATCTTGTCCCCCACTGTGGATATCAATTAGCTCTCCCAAATATAAACCTGACATCAGAACACATTCAGAGTGCCAGCCAGGTCTTCCTTCTCCCCAAGGAGATGGCCAATAAGGTTCTCCTGGTTTCTTTAATTTCCATAATGCGAAGTCTGCTGGGAATTTTTTGTTAGGATTTTCTGAATCTTCTGTTCCTTCCTGTAATATATTCT
>JAEOSZ010000131.1 GCA_016840095.1 Candidatus Heimdallarchaeota archaeon | reverse complement strand
ATGTTCTATTTTATCAGATAACCTACCACCTATTGGAGATAGTATTGCTTGAGCTATGGGTCTTACCAACAGTATAATTCCTGCAATAGAAACTGATAAGTAGAGTATATCTTGAAGATAATAATTTAGAAGTAATGAACTAGAAGACGTAGCTGAATAGAAGAAGAATGCAGATAGATTAGCAAAGGTGAAAAAGCGGTTTTTCTTGAATAATTTCAATTCTAGGATAGGTATTTCAACTCTTTTCTCCCACAATAAAAATACAATTAATGTGATAATAGAAGCTCCAATCAAATAGAAACCATAATTAGTATTTATTGATCTGAAACCAAATAGAAGTAGAAATAATGTAACCATATAGATAATTGCACCAATATAATCGATCTTCTCCTTTTCCTCGTTTTTCCATTCCCCTTTTAATACAAAGGCAACAAGAAAAATTAGAATAACTCCAAAAGGCACTACACTAAAAAATATGGTTCTCCAACCCAAATGCTCAACAATGACTCCACCAAGTGATGGACCCACAGTTAAACCTAAATAGACAGAACCAATGTTAATACCAAAAGCTTTACCTCTTTCATTTTGAGGATAAATGGAAGTTAAAATAGCCATCCCAGTAGCAAACGTAAGTGCTGCTCCAGCTCCTTGTATAAATCTAAATATCACTAGAGTAGTTTCACTGTTCATAAACCCTAATACTAGACCTGAAGAAGCAAAAATAATCATTCCAATCAAGTAAATCCTTTTTCGTCCATAATTGTCAGCAATTTTGCCAAATGGAATTTGAAGCATTGCTGTAGCCAAGATATATATTGTTATTATCCAACCCATTCCTGCTTCATTAAGACCAGGAACATGTTGGGGACTGAGTGGATTAGTCATAACTGGAGCAGCAACCGAAAAAGCAGAACCCATAAAAGCTCCGATAAACGAAGCAGTTGAAATTATAGATAAAGCCACAATTCTCTGTTTCTTTAAATCGGTTGGTGAAGTTTCTGTAAACATTTAAGCACTCTTCTAGTATATCTGTTTTGAACCCTTTTCTAGCAAGTATTTAACTCTTCGTAACTCTCAACTTCATATTATTTCAGAACAATCATTAGAATAAAACAATCATTAGAATGGTTCGTAGAAATCTATAAAAATGCATAGGACAATATTTATTGATGTTGAAAGGAAAGCTAATTGCAATTACTATAGCAAGTGTAATAGGAATAGCTGGAATTTCAACCGGAATATATTTTGGAGTCAATTATTCTACTACCCCACCAATTATTCCAACCCCTAATGTTTTTGTAACTGTTATTTTAGATGATCCAAAGGACTATGTTAATCCTGACGAACCTTTTGGAATAACATATGAAAAGGAGTGTATCAATCAAAGTTATTCTAAATGCTATTATCAACCAGATTACATAGAAGTATATAAGGGAAATAATCCACATGACTGTAATGGATTATTTTTTGAAGAAGTTCCTCATCCCCCTCAAGGTCAGTGGACTTTAGATTCGTTTATAGAACTGGAGTATAATGCAAGTGGTACATATACTGGAAGAATAAAGATGGAGTACGATGAAGATAATGATATTAAGTATATCATCAAAGTACCTAAATATTTTAATGAAGTAGATTATCAAGATAGTCTTACGTGTTTTCGACTTGATAAAAGCAAAGAAGTCAATGAAATCGAAATTCATTGGTGGTCAACTTTTTATAAAGAAGTTGAAATCAATACCACAGTCATCTGGGATGAACCAGCAAATGATTCAGTATATATTCCAGTCGAAACTGAACCTGATCGTATTGAAGTTTGCCTTTGGCCATCTAGTTGGTATTTTGGACATCCGGCTCAGTTGTTGCCAACAGTTGGTGAATTTAATCTTACTAAAATTAACAATTCAACATATAATTGCGAGTTTTCATTCAATTGTAGATCAGACTTTATGTATTTTGTTCGATCACCTTATACTCAAGCTTTTTGTGATAATATAACAATTGCTTGGATTGATACAACTACGGAATATCATAACATAACGATTCATTACTGGAAATGGTTTAACAATGCAAGAAAACCTGCTATCTACTTATACAATATACAGGATGAAGTTTTTCTTGAAACGCTTTCTGTTCATATGCCATTTGGATTTGCTACAATAACCATACCAGAAGTTGAGTTGTCTGATACTGTTCTATGGGATTCTTTTGAAGTATTTCCAGGATCAAAAATTCTCTACAACGATATTTTTTATCCCTATCTTTTCTATGAAGCAGATATCTTTAGTGATTTTGACAAAATTGAATATGGATGGGTAATCAACAAAATTGGTGACATCTATATTCTAAATGATAAATCATTTTCAAAAAACCAACTAATAGACTATCTCAGTAATACTCTACTAGATTTGGGATTATTTTCTAATGAAGCTGAAGAACTCATCAATTATTGGTTTTATGAACAAGATTTACTGAAAAATGATGGAACACATATACTTCAACAAATGCCTTCAGATTGGATAAATTATAATTTCCAATTATCGACTACACATACATACTCACAACTGCGTTTATTCTTTAAATACTATTACACAGAAAGAGATATTTTGCAATTAGAATTACAAAACCCAATAAGTACTTTATTGGAATCAAATACAAATTATATCCTCCATGAATGGGGAATAATTATTTAAAAAAAGAGGATTATAATCCCAACTTCTTTAGCTTTCTTTCTGTTGGAATTCCTTTATCATCCCACTCTCTAAGCTTATAGTATTCGAGTTTAGCTGCTTCGAATTGATCTCTATTTACAACAAGTCCCTTTGCATCTCCATCAGGCATAACATCCTTGAAAAATCTCTCAGGAAGAATGTCATCTCCAGATGTTATACCTTCTCTGGTATTGAACATTCGAGTCAAATTCCAGATTCTTTCTCCTGTCTCTAAATAGCTTTCAGGGGTATAAGAAAATCCTGTAGCAGAATTAAGCATCTCAACCATTTCTTGAACCCCAAATGGAAGAAAATCACAAACAACAAGAGAGAAACAAGCTGCTCGTTCATCTTGAGATTCTTTAACGAACTTGGGAACTCCTTCAAAGCTAAATCGTTTAAGGTCACCTCTCAGTTCTGCACTTGGTGTCCATGTTCTTTGATGACATGCACCTCTATCTGCAGTAGAGTATGCTAAAGCCATTCCCCAAGAACCTCTTGGTTCAACACCAGCTAATTCGTTTCCTTTAACCTGGATCGCAAAATCCATCGAATCATGACCTATTTCTTTGGCTGCTGCTTTTGATCCCTTTGCTAGTAACTCTCCAAAACCTTTTCTTTTGGATATTAGTTTTATGACCTCAAGTATTGCCTCATCATTACCAAATACAAGATTTTCAACATCAGATTGCTCCAAATATCCTTTTTCAATACATTCTATTGCAAAACTTATTGTTGCACCAGTAGTGATTGTATCTAACCCTAAATCATCGCACAATTCACTTGCTTTAGCAACAGCTCCTAAATCCTTGATACCACAATTTGATCCTAACAAAGCTGTTGATTCGTATTCGGGACCATCAACATCTAATCCTGCATATTTACCTGTTTCAAATTTGTTTGCCTTACCACAAGCAATCAAACAACCATAACATGCTCTATTCGCATAAGTATAATTCTCAAGCATTGTTTCTCCAGAAATTGCATCAGCATCTTCGAATACTCCACTTTGATAATTTCTAGTAGGTAGAAATCCTCCTTCATTGGACATGTTTACCCACATCATAGTTCCAATTCTGTTTCTATTTTTTACACCATCATCATTTTGTACTTTGGTTCGAAAAGTTCTAGTTAGCTCATTGAAGTCATCATGAACAGCATCAATTACTTCATTTCCACTAACTACTACTGCTTTAAGATTTTTTGAACCCATAACTGCACCAGCTCCTCCCCTTCCTGCCATATGGGATTTATCTGTCATTACATTAGCATATGTGACTAATTTCTCCCCTGCTGGTCCTATACAAGCAACTTCAGATTTTGGGTGTTTTCCTTTTAAGATTTCCTCTGTCTCGAAAGTTCCTCTCTGCCAAACCTCTTTAGCCGATATCAAAGTTGAACCATCAGGAGAGACATATAAGTAACACAAGTTTTTAGCTCTACCTCTAACTAGAATATAATCGTATCCTGCTTTCTTTAGTCGATGACCAAACTTCCCTCCAATTTGACTATCAAGATATATGCCAGTATGAGGAGATTTTGTTACAATGCACCATCTGCCTGAAGTTACAACAGAAGTTCCAGTTAATGGTCCAGTCATGAAAAGAATAATGTTCTCAGGACCTAGAGGATCAATTCCGGGTTTCAATTCATCATAAAGAATTTTTGCACCTAATCCTTTCCCACCTATGAATTTTTCTGCAAGTTCTGGATCCAATTTTTTCTCATGGATTTTTCCAGATGTTAAATCAACATCTAGATATTTATGCATATAACCCATGATTCATTACCTCTTAGATACAAGTCTATTGATATCGAGTATATCAGTAAGTAGAGCAAATCCTGTTGGTAATTTTCCAGCACCAGGTCCAACTATAGTTACATCAGAAACATACTTTGTTGAGTAAGTTAGAGCATTAGTTGGTCCCATTATATTTGCTAGAGGATGTGTGAGAGGAATTTTTTCAGGTCTAACATAAGCATCTATTGATCCATCTTTTTTAATTTCAGCACCTGCAATTAGTTTCCATCTAAAACCTTCTTCTTTAGCTTTTACTATGTCTTCAGCGGTAATTTTTGTTATACCTTCACATGGTGGTTCATCTTTACTAAGATTAGCACCCATGACAGTATTAGCAAGAATTACAATTTTTCCAAGTGCATCAAAACCTTCAACATCTGCTGTTGGGTCTGCTTCAGCATATCCTAATTCTTGAGCTTGTTTCAAAGCATCTTCATAACTCATTCCTTTTTCCATTTCTGTTAAGATATAATTGGTTGTTCCATTTACTATACCCATGGCTTTAGTTATTCCGGCACCAGCAAGATTATTTAGACCTAGATTCAAAGCTGGAGTCCCGCTAAGAACAGTTCCTTCATATCTCATTTCAACACCATTCTTTTTAGCTAAATCAAGTAACTCTCTTACAGCTAAAGCTATTGGTCCTTTATTTGTCAATACAACATGTTTCTTGTTTTTTAGAGCAGTTTTGACATGAGTGATTGCAGGTTCGCCTGTTTTCAAATCTGTCCAAGCAACTTCAAGAATGAGATTTGCATTTGTTTCTTCGATTGTTTTTAGTGAATCCCACCCTTCAATTCCTTCACCATAACCCTTCAAATTACCATTTTCTTTAACTAAAGCTAGTAATTTCTTCAAGTCCAACCCTGTTCTTTTATACCAAGAACCTTTCATAGTATCTGAAACTGCTACTACTTTGAAATGAAAATCGTAGTTCTTCTTTAGAAATTCTTCTTGTTCAATTAAAATTTCTGCTAAACCTTGACCAACAACTCCAAAGCCTATAAACGCTATATTAAATTCCATATTTAGCCCTCAATAATATTCTATTCCAACTTAAAGCTGTTTTCCTTATAAATTTGCTGTCAAAAAGTTTCTTGAGAGTACAAAAGGTATAAAAATACGAATACCTTAAAGGAATTGGGTATCTATGTCAAGATTTTTCAAATCAAGGAAAAAACCTGAAGAACATATTACTTCAGCAGAGCGGTACTATAGAGACAAATATGGTGAAGATAAAGTAGATTTGCCAACCGATAGAGAAAATGTCATCATGCAGAAGCTAATTGAAATAGGTGCAGACAAAATTAAAAAAACTTCAGGATATCTAACGAAATACACCTTCGATCTTCCTTTTGAACATGAGGATGATATCACACAAAGAATAACTCTAGTTGAAGAAAGTGACAAAGATGTGCACATAGATGCCGAATTAATTCAAGAATTTCCAATATTTTTTCATGTAAGAGTAAGAGAAGAAACAAAACGAATGGAATTTGATTCACTCTCAGGAATGAGTGTTGTTAATTTTGTAAATATTAAAACGAACAATGATAAACTTGCAGCAAGAATTTTGGATGATTCATATGTAAGTGAATACTTTCTTCGTATTTTGAAGGACATTTCGGTAATATCCACCAATAAGGGCACCTTATCAGCTAAACTAACTTCTATAAATCAATTAGAAATCTTCTTTAAGTTAATCGCACGAATGGTCAAAATTGCTGAAAAGGGATAATCTTATGGTGTTAAATCATGATAATTGATGGTCATGCTCATGCTTTTGGAGAATTTGGTTACACTGAAAAACTCATACCATTGATGGATAAAATTGGTGTAGATAAAGTGGTTCTTTGCCCTAGTGGTACAGAGCCTGATGTTGAATTTGAAGTTCCTAAAGTTGCTTATAGAAAAGCTTCAATGATTCCATTTTTCCATATTCTAAGCAATATCTTTTTCTTACGAAAGCAACATAGATTTTTCCCTCAACCTGATAATGATTATGTGTATTCTCTAGTTAGTAAATTTCCTGATAGGTTAATTCAATATTTCTGGATCAATCCAAATGATTCAAAATTACTTAAAACTCTAGAAGAGAGTTACAGGAAAATGTCATTTGCAGCAATTAAGCTACATCAATGTTTGACTAATTTCTCAAACAAAGATGAAGGAATGAAAACTATATCCAAATTTGCAATTGAAAAGAACATTCCGATTTTCATCCATCTCTACAATTTCAGAGAAATTCGTAAATTTGTAAAATTAGCAAGAGAATTTCCTAAAGCCAACTATATAGTTGCTCACATGATGGGATTCGAAACCATTGCAAGAAAAGGTAAAGATCTTAAGAACGTCTTTTTTGACATTTCAACTTACTTCATAGTCTCAAATAAAAGAATTAAAACAGCAATGAAGATATTTGGTGATGACAAAATTCTACTAGGTTCAGATTCTCCTATAGGTGATAGATGTCTTGAACTGAACATAGCTAAAGTCAGAAAAATGGATATAACTGATAAACAGAAAGAAATGATATTAGGAGTTAATATAGCTCAATTGTTAAACCTATAACAACTATCTAATTAATAGAATGTCCCTTCTTCTCTGACTTTTTAATATAACTATTAATAATATTACATCCTGAAAAATTAGGTGCATTATTGTAACAGTAGTTTTTTGGGTTCTTCTGTGCAAATTTGTTACAGAAATAGCATTGAAGCTTCCATATTCCTTTTGCTCTACCATTCCGCATTTCCAAACATAATTTCTTTGCTGTTTCTTCTTCCATTCTATAGCACCTATCAAAAAAAAAAGCATTATACACAAATAAATGTTCGGAATTATTGCAATGATTCTTTTATTTGTTTAATTGCTTGATTTATTGTATCAACAGAAGTTGCATAACTGAATCTGAGATATCCTTCACCACCTTTACCAAAAGATGATCCTGGTAAACAGCATACTCCTGCATTATATAGGATGTGATTAGCCATTTCTCTAGAAGTCATACCTGTCTTCTTAATGTTAGGAAAGGTATAGAATGCACCTTGAGGAGATAAACACGAAAAGTTTGGAATACTGTTCAAACCCTTTACAATTGCATTTCTTCTTTCAAGAAATGCTTCCATCATCATTTTCAAAGGTTCTTGGGTTCCTTTCAAAGCAGTTATTCCAGCTTTTTGAACAAATGATGTGGTACATGAAAGAGCATTAATCATCAATGTTCCCATTCTTTCAATAACCTCTTCTGGACCAACAACATAACCTAATCTCCATCCAGTCATTGCATATGATTTTGAAAACCCATCAAGTATGATTGTTCTTTCTTTCGATTCGTCTCTGACAGAAGCAGAATGAAAAGAAGCTTCGTAAAGCATTTTGGAGTATATTTCATCAGAGAGAATGAAGATGTTATTCTGTTCTGCTAGTTCAGCTACTGATTCTATCTCAGCCTTAGTCATTACTGAACCTGTTGGATTTTGAGGACTATTTAAAATTATTAACTTAGTTTTTTCAGTGATTCTCTCTTCAATGTCATCAGGATTTAATCGAAATTCATTTTCCTCTTTAAGTTGTACTGGTACATCTCCCGCATCTAGATACTGAACTACTGAACCATATGTAGGAAAACCAGGATCAGGATAAATTACTTCATCACCCGGATTTACTAAGCCCAACATTGTGAAGAAGATTCCAGGTTTAGCACCAGGTAGAATCAATACTTGTTTTTCAGTTGGTCTGAAACCTCGAGTTTGTTCGATTTCATCTTGAATTGCATGTTTTAAATCCAAAATTCCTGTTGCTGCAACATATCCTGTAAAATTGTTCCTTATTGATTCAAACGCTGAATCTTTGATATGTTGTGGAGTTGGAAAATCGGGTTGCCCAATTTCAAAGTGAAGGACTTCTTCTCCTTTTCTCTCTTGAGCTTGTGCTTTAGCTAAATACTCAAAAGCACCTTCACCAAGAATACTGTACATCCCTTTTGCCATTTCCTTCATTTCGTATCCCCGAATCTTACTTATGATGAAGCTTTCGAGCTGCAATGAAACTTAGACCTTTTTCAGTTAAAGCTTTAGCTGTATTATTGACAGCTGTTTGACGATCAAAGTAATTTTGTTCAAGATGACTCCATATTGCTTGTTCAGTAATTTGTTCTTTTGTAAGGAAATAGTCTAATATGTCAGATGGATGTTCTCTTGCTTGATCTATTTCGACAGGTCCTCCTTCATGTTTAGCACTAATATTCTTAACTTTTGGAGCAATTTCAAGTAATTCTTGTGTTCTATCATATGGTTGTCTCACAATTGATTTTTGTGTTTCAATTATGTGGTGTTCGAGACGAACGACTTGCTCAAAACCGAAGTTATTCCTAACAAGTGAACTCATTTCCAAAGTATCATTGTTTACTGCATTGGATAGATTAAAACCAATTAATGGAGAGGTTCCATCATCTCTAGCGAAAAGCTTTGCAGCAATTAGAGTCCAAAGAACAGAATAAGGATTATCATTTCCTACAAATACTGAAATCTTAAATTCGTTATCTATTCCCATTTTATATAGCATATAGCCGAGAATAATAGTCCCAAGATTTACATTTAGAACTTGCTTCACTCCAAAGTTGGTATAATAGTATAGAAATTCATCTACCCATTTCAAAGCACAATCATTAGGTTGACCTACTCCCCCGAAATAACCTGTAATTGTAGCAGGACCACCTAAGTGAACGTTTATTGGCATCCCATCGGGTCCAGGCATTGTACCTTTGGTATCTAATGTTTCAACTCTTGAAGCTCCTATTATATCAACAGCTGCAGTCATAGCCAAAAGATCTCCATCCTTCTCTTGCTCTTTCATATTCCTTACTCTTATGATTCTTCCTGGTAATAAATCACCATTTTCTATAACTTTCTTTGCTCCTTTTATTAGAAAAGGGAAATATTGACAAGATGAAAGTTCTAAAGTAACAGGACTTGATTCATCAAATGTAATTCTATCAACTGCATTTCCTAGTATCTTTCTTCTGTATTCGCTTTCACTAATGAATGAATCTAGTTCTCGTTGTTTAATCAACCATTCTAGATCATCTATATAATCAGGATTAACTGTTTCTAATTTTTTGTAGATGGTTTCAATTTTTCTTGATTCTTTGAATTTATTGTTAATTTCTTCTACTCCTCCATGTTTTTCTACTATTTGAAGTAAATCATTAACAAATGGATTGCTTTCATCAAGAAAGAATTTTTGAATTGCATCAAGATTGTCTTTAGAAATGCTTAGTTTTTTTCTTAAATCTTCCATTGAGTATTCCTCCATGAGTAATCAAATATCTTAACTCATGATTGATTAAACTAGAAAAAAGGTATTCAATTTTAAATATATCTCTATCAATTTCGAATTTTATGTTTCGATTTTATTTGTTCTATGGCTAGCTTTGCACTCTCACTGACAAATCTGTTATCGTCTTCAACTAATTCTTCTAGCAACTTAATCACTAAAACATCCTGAGTGTAACCAAGTGCAGAAGTAGCACACTTTCTGATGAACCAATTATCACTTGCTAATGCTTGTTTAAGGAGAGCTAATCCTTTGTCTCCATCAATCTTACCAATGGCAGCAGAAGCTTGTTCCTTCACTTCTTGAAAATTATCATTCATAAGAAGCTTAAAGAGAGAATCAAGTGAATCTAAACTTCGTAATTCTCCTAAAATCCAAGCAACCTTACTTCTAACGTCTTTATCAGGATCATCAAGAAAATGCTGAATTAATGTTAAATCTAAGTCTTCTTGTTCAAGTATTTGGTCCCATTTCTCTTTTGCTATCAATGAAAGTATAAGATCAGTTTTGCTTGAAGGAACCCAACCCAAATCTCCTAGAACCACAATAGCTTCAGCTCTAACTTCCCAACTTGAATCTTCCAGTTTGTCAACCAAAGTAGAAATTGCATCAAATGCCATCATTTCTCCAAGTGATCTAGTTGCATTTTTCCTAACATCAGCATCTTCATCATTCAATGCTTTAATCAGTGGTTTGATTGATCGTGTATCTTTTATTTTTCCCATTGCCCAGGCAATACGACTTCTAACAAGAGCTACATCTTCCTTCAGTAATTTAATCAGAGTAGGAATAGTTTGCTTGCTTCTGGGATTATCAACAATAGAATTAATCGTGAAAATTCTAACATGAAGATCTTCATCTTTCAAACTTTCTAGTAGGGATTCTACATCATCATCTTCAATCAAATTAATCACACTTGTTTTTAATCAATGCATTCCCATGTATCTACTAAGAGCTGATATTCTTCATATGTTTCTGTTTGAATTTTTTGAGGTCTTTTGGAACCACCTGTAGTGAGAATCACTTTTCCTGAGATTTTCATGCTTCCTGTGCAGGTAATTGGTTCTCTAGAATAGATTACTATTTGCTCTCCATTATCTAAATCAAAGTAATTTATATTGGGTCTATCATCAAAAAACTGAATCAGATGTTGCCAAGGGATTTTTGAAATATTTCCTAACAAAGTAATGTTTTCGTCAACTGAATCCTTAAAGTTATATCTCAATTCACATCAACTTTTATGTCTTAATATAAGGAATTAGAAGTATTTTTGTTTTTCCTTAAGAAAAAACAATTATAGCTCATTGATTAAATGTAATAGGAGGTTGTTTGAATGGTGGAATCTGATAATGAATATCAAGCGAACCCAAAATCTAATGTAATAAGAGTTTTACATATTGATGACGAAGAAGATTTTCTTTTTTTAACTAAAGAATTTGTAGAAAAAATGAGTGATGGTGAGATTCAAGTAGAATCTCTTCAGGATCCAATGAAAGTATTTGACAGAATTAAGGAGAATAATATTGACTTAATTGTTTGTGATTATCTTATGGAGAATTTTAATGGTCTTGATTTGTTGAAACAAATAAAGGACAAAGAATATCAGATTCCGTTTATTATCTTTACTGGGAGAGGTAGAGAGGAAGTTGTAATAGATGCTCTTAACCTCGGAGCAGATTATTACATTCGAAAAGGTTCAGATGCCAGGAGTCAATACACTGAACTCGTTCATCAGATTCGAACAAGTGTTAGGCACAAATTAGCTGAACAAGCTCTACTAGAAAGTGAAAAAACTATTAGAAGGGAGAGAGACTTAACTCAGCAGTACCTAAATGAAGCAAATGTTCTGTTTGTCATTATCGACCGAGATGAAAATACAGAACTAATAAACAAAGAAGTAACCAAAGTATTGGGTTATTCAGAAAAAGAACTGCTTGGTCAAAACTGGTTTACAACAGTTTATTCTACTGAAATTGTTGATGAAATTAGGTTTAATTTTCAACAAATTATGACTGGAATGAGGAAACCAACACCTTATTCCGAACTTGAAATCGAAACAAAAACTGGAGAAAAGAGACTTATCGCTTGGCACAACACAATCTTAACTGATGAAGATGGCAAAATATCTAAACTATTAGGTATAGGAGACGATATTACTCAGAAAAAGGAGATAGAAGAAGCTTTACAGCGAAGTGAAGAACAATATCGAAAACTAGTCGATACTTCCCCATATTCCATTGTTCTCGCAGATTTACAAGGTAACATCACATTTGCAAACCAACAAGCTGCAGTCATGCATGGAGTTGAAAAACCTGAAGAACTAATTGGCTCTTCAATGATGGAGTATACAGCTCCTGAAGATCAGCAAAGAGTTATGGAAAGAATGAGAAAACAGATGTTTTCTACACTGAAAGGATCTTTTGAGTATACTTTACTTAAGAAGAATGGTGAAAGATTTCTCACTGAAATGAATGCTTCTGTACTCACAGATAAGACTAACAAACCAATTGCATTGATGGCTATAGCTAGAGATTTGACTGAAAGTAAGGAAGCTGAAAAAGCATTAAAGGAAAGTGAAGAAAAGTATCGAGGATTCGTTCAGAATTTTGACGGCATTGCTTTCAGAGGTTCAATTGACTTTAGGCCATTCTTCTTTCATGGAGCTGTTGAAAAGATAACTGGTTATTCAGAAAAGGATTTTATTGAAGGTGATCTTTCATGGGACAAACTAGTTCTTCCGGAAGATTTGGGAATTCTAATGGCAATTAGAGATGAGTTAGAATCCACACCAGGTTTCAGCAGTGTGCTTGAGTATAGGATTAAGAACAAAAATGATGAAATCAGATGGATTCGTCAGCATGTGCAGAATATTGGACCTGGAGAAGGAGAACCATTCATTGTTCAGGGAAGCTTACATGATATTACTGAAAATAAATTGATTGAAGAGAATCTTAGAGAAAGTGAACAAAAGTTTAAGAGTTTATTTGAGGGAATTCCTGATGCAGTTTTTGTTGCTGATCCTGATACACAGAACATTGTTGATTGTAATGAACAAGCAGAATTACTTCTAGGATGTCCAAGAGAAGAAGTTCTTTCAAAGAAAGTACTAGACTTACATCCTGATGACCAAAAAGAGGTTGCTCAAAAGAACTTTGAACAGCATTCTATGGGAGATGAGGAAATTTTTGAGACCTCAGTACTAGCTTGCAATGGTCAAAATATTCCAGTAAGTATTAATGCAAATTTGATTACAATTAAGGGAAAAGAATACGTTCTAGGAATCTTTAGAGATATAACTGAATCAATTACTAAAGATGCTGAACTAGAAAAGAGTGAAACTAGATACAGAAGACTAATTGAAACCTCACCAGATGGTATTCTTTTAACAGATTTAAATGGTAAAATTCTACTAGCAAACTCTCAAGCTGAAAAATTATATGGAGCTTCAAATATCGAAGAGTTACTTAATTTTCCAATCAGAGATTTCATTCCTCCTGAAAATCATCAAAAGGTAGATGAAATGACTAAGGAAGTTCTTGAACTTGGAGTTATGAAAAATCAAGAGCTTTCTATCTTTAGAAAAGATGGGTCTATTTTCTCTGCAGAAATAAATATATCTAGAATTGATGATTTTGCAGAGAATCCAATAGCTTTTATGAGCATCATTAGAGATATTTCTCAAAGGAAAGAAGCAGAGAAAAAACTAGAAGAATCAGCAAAATTGTATATGACTCTTTTTGAAGCTACAGGAACCGCTAATGCAATTGCTAGAGCAGAAGATGCAATAGTTGAAAAAATTAACAATAGATTGGTTGAACTTTCAGGATATACTAGAGAAGAAATAGAGGGAAAAGTGCCTTGGCATAGTTTTGTTCATGAATCTGAGCTTGAAAGATTAATGGAGTACAACACGAAGAGAATAATTGATCCATCAAGTGCTCCTGCTAATTATGAGGTAAAACTTAAGAACAAAAGAGGTGATGTAGTAGATTGTTTACTTCATGTAGGTATCATACCGGATACTGACAGATTTATTATCTCAATAATTGACATCTCAGAGTCAAAACAAGCTGAACAAAATCTTCAAAAAACAGCAGAGCTTTACAAGACGGTTTTCGAAGCTAAAGGAACAGCTAATATGATAGTAGGACCAGGAAGAATAATAATAGAAACCAACTCTCTGCTAGAAGAGATTTCTGGATATGGAAAAGATGTTCTGATTGGACGAAATTGGACTGACTTTGTACCAGAATCCGAATTGGATAAACTTGTTGAATACAGTAGAAAAAGGCAATTGGAGCCACAAAATTTCCCTGCATATTATGAATCTCAGTTTATTAACAGGAAAGGTGATATAAGAGATGTTATGGTTAGCTTAACAACAATACCTCTTTCAGAAAATTACGTTGTATCTCTTTTTGATATTACAGAATTAAAGGAAGCAGAAGAAGAGATTAGAAAATCTGAGATTCTGTATCGATCATTATTTGAAAATACAGGAATGGCAAACATCATATTTGATCTTGAAGCGAGTATTACTCTAGTAAATTCAAGAATGGAAGAATTATCAGGATATACAAGAAAAGAATTAGAAGGAAGAAAATGGACTGAATTCATACCACAACCAGAACTAGATCTAATGACAGAATACAATAGAAGAAGAATGATGCAACCTGATAGTGTGCCTAATCAGTACGAAACTCGGTTTATTACAAAGAACGGAACAATTCGGAGTATTTTGATTGCAGTTACAAATCTTCCTGATTCAAATAGTTTTCTTGCAACAGTTGTAGACATCTCAGAGAGAAGTAAAATGGTTAATATTCTAACTAAGCAGAAAAAAGAACTTAGCGACTTTGTTCATTTGATGGGTCATGATATTAGAAACAGTCTCTCATCGATTGAAGGATATGCAGATATTCTCAAAGAAAATGATAATCAAAAAGATGTGGTTTTGGATAAAATAAACAATCAAACTGACTATCTTAGAAAATTACTCAACAGATCTATTGAGTTAGCTGAAGCTGGACAGGTTATCGAAAAGTCTGATATTGTTAATCTAGATAGATTAGTAGATAGAATAGCTAAAGTTACAATTCCTCAAGACATAAAGATGAAACATGACCCTCTAGTAGCAGTAAAAGCAGATGAAGAGAAATTATCACAAATATTCAAGAATCTCTTCGAAAATGCGGTAATTCACGGAAAACCTACTCAAATTGAGATTCTAAGTAAACTCCACGAAAATGAAATAGGAATTTGCATAGCGAATAATGGTACAAAAATTGATCCAGAAATAGCGAGAGAAGCCTTTGAATCTACTTTTACTACCAAGGAGAAAGAATCAATCCATGGTTTGACAATCGTGAAAAAGCTAATAGATGCTCATGGATGGAAGATAAGATTACTTAATGAACAAGATGAAGCTTGTTTTGAGATTCTAATACCAAAAGAAGATGTTACAGAATCAAAATAATTTCAACACCATTCATTTTTATTTTATCTCAATAAAATATTGATTTAGGTATCTTTTTATGCCCATATTTTTGTTCTATTTTATGACAATACGTATAGTTACTGATAGTGCATCGGATATTCCTTGGGATTTTGCTAGGGAAAATAACATCAAAGTTGTTCCACTTTACATGGTTGTTCATGATGAAATACTCAAGGAAGATGAGAATTTTGATAGAGATGCTTACTATAAAGTATTTGAAGATGAAAAGGCGTTTGTTCACATTCCAAAACTAAACATGCATTCATTTGTTCCGAACACTTCACAACCTAATCCTCAAGATTTTGAAGTAGCTTACACTGAAGCTATTGAAGAAGGAGCAAAGGACATTATTGTAATCAATGTTACAGCAGGATTATCTGGAACTATTAATAGTTCAAGTCTGGCTGCAAAAAAGATAATGAGAAAAAATCCAAAAGTCAAGATTCATATTATTGATGCTAAATCGGCTTCTTATCCTGAAGTTTTTCTTATTAGAATGGCATTAAACCTGATTAAACAGAAGAAATCAGCTGATCAAATTGTAGAGATTTTAAATGAACAAGCAATAAAAATCAGAACAATTATCTTGCTTCCAACAATCTTCTATCTTTGGAAAGGAGGAAGATTAGGCAGATTTGGTACTGCTAAATTTGCACTAGGTTCATTATTGAGAAAAAAGCCTATCGTAACAATGAATGAAGAAGGATATGTTAAAACAGCTGGTGAAGCAAAAGATGTGCATAAAGGATTGAAAAAATCTTTGAAACTTAGCTTAGAAAATGCACCAACTGAACCTAAAGCTTTTACAATTGTTTACGGAAGCAGAAGGGATTATGCAGAAGAACTAGCTGAATTAATAAAACAAAAATTCCCAAAAATAGAAATTGAGATAGCTCAAAGCGGTGGATCTGTACTCTCACATCTAGGACCTGAATCTATTGGATTGATAACTGATTATACAGATGATGAACATTGGAAATGAGGTTAAAACCTCTCCATTCGAAATATAGGTAGTATCTTCTTGGAAAGGGTTCAATCCGAAAAGGAATCATCTAATAAGGTAGGGTAGCCAAAAATATTCTTCCTTCCTTCTAATAAGATAGTACTATCTCTTTTGTCTCCTTTTTTTCCTACGTTTAAGTGGTACAGATGTAGGTTCAGATATTATTTCTGTTGTTTCACCTTCTGTTTCCAAAGCATCCCTCTCTGTTTCAGGATTAACATCTTGCTCAGGAGCATCTTCAGATGGAGGTGAACTTGACTCAGGTGCATTCTCACTTTGAAAATCTTGTCTTCTTTTTTCTCTTTCTGGAGTTAATTCTCTTTTTGGCATGTTTCTTCATCAAAACTAGTCTATGATTTGCAAGATGTAGGATAAAGTTAAAAATATGCTGTTAATTTTCTTAGAAGTGGAGAAGTTGGTTTTCAAAGAAAAATTCTTAGCAATAATTTATCTGTTCAGACTTGAAAGAACTATAATGGTTACTGCAATTACGGCAACAGCAGCTGTTCTAGCAGGAGCAGTTTGGCAAGATATTCTTTGGATAACCTTTGCAGGTTGGTGTTTAGCTGTATCTGGTTTTTCACTTGATTTCTGTGCTGATAGAGAATTAGATAAATTAGCTCCTCGTGCAAAGATCAGAAGAAATCCTATAGCAAGGGAGATGATTCCCTTACCTATTGGAATAGCTTTCTCACTTACTTTTATGATTGCAAGTCTAATAATAACAATTTTCACTAGTCTATGGGGATTGATAGTTTGGGGAGTGATAGTAATTATTATTGTTGGTTTAGCTTTTCATTGGTTTGAAAATCCTATGGCAAGAGGAGTAACCTTAGGAGGTTTACAACTATTGTACTTCTTCATGGGTGCTACAACTGGAACAATAACTCCAGCAGTGATTATTTTAGCAATAATGTTCTTCTTTGCTATGTTTGGAGGGAAAGGTGTTACAGACATAAGAGATTTTCCACAAGATCAAGAAACTCCTGTTAAGACTTTTCCAAAGAAGTACGGAATAAGAAGAACTGTTTACATAACAGTTGTTAGCTTATTAATAGCATACGCTTTAAGCTTGGGGGTTTATTGGACAGGAGAACTAAGTGCAATTTATCTTTATCTAGAAATAGTCTACCTTGTTACTGGTTTAATCATAACTGGTTTGTTCTTCTTCAAAGCATCACCAAAATTTTGTTTAAGGATAACTATGGTGTATATGATGGGTCAAGGTGCTCTAATTTGCACAGCTATAATTCTTGGAAAATTAATATGGATATAGTGAAAATAACTATATCCTTTTAGCTTTTCTTTTCTTCAGTATTTTAGCCGTTAGTAACATTGGAGCTAAAGTCAATATTAAGAAAACCGAAAAACTTGATTTCGTTGTTGGAGTTTGTAGTAGTGAACTGAAATCATATTCTATTCCTTCAAGTGATGCACTTGTTCTATTCAGTATAGTTATCACTGAAGACTCATTGTCAAACATAGGAGCTTCACAATGATAGAGAGTAGAAGAAGTAACATATGTTTCTTCGTGATGTTCATGACCATAAAGCATAATTTCAATTTTGAAGTTTGATCTAAAGCTTGTAGCATGATTTTGATAGTCTGAATGATAAAACAACACATTAGGTTTATCCTTTTCGGTAGAAAGAAGAGAATTTACTTTGTTGAAATCTTCTGTCGATAAACCATCTCTAGTGCAAGAGTATCCAATGAAAGACCAGTTAAGGTAATCAAATTGCATATAGTTTTTTCCAAAATACTCTACCCAAACTTCAGATGGAATATCAGGGAGCAATGGAGAGGTATCTAGATCATGATTTCCTCCTATGTAATATATTGGTAAATCTATCAAATCAAAAGCCCATAATCCTAGTTTTATCTGAACTTCAGCTGCAAGAGGTAATCCGGTTTCTGGATTTACAAAATCTGTTGCAGGACCCCCTTCGATAAGATCACCGGTAAAGACTGCAAAATCTACATCAAGTGTATTTATATAATCGATATATTCCAAATCTATTGCAGTTGTATTTTTACCATCATATGAGGGAAAATGTGCATCAGAGATATGGAGAATATTGAAAGGATAAGTTTTCTGGTCAACGATTTTTACTGAATGGGTTTGATAATCATCTCCTACACTACAGTTTACTTGAAGGTCATACAATCCGGGGACATAATCTTCAGGTTCAGTTTGAAATTGCCAGAGATTGGTAGAGATATCAAATATAGGTACAATAATGTCAACAGTTATATTATTAGTAGATGAAACTAATTTAAACTCCCAGTTAGTTGTGTCTGAATCTGCTAGGGTTTCTATAAATAAAGTTTCACCAGTTTCAATAATAGTCGGAAATCCTTTATGGGGCGATTGTATTATTGTCAGTGGTTTACCTACAAGTGAATAGCGTGGAAAACTTGTTTCATTGAAATATTCTGTTGAAGATGTAGCATTTATACTGTTTAACTCGGGGAAGACTACTTGACCTTCATTAGAACTCACTATTGTGATTTGAGAATTAGACAAAAACACACTCGAGATTAGAATAACACTTGTAATAAAGAACCAAAATCTTGATTTTGACAGCATTGAGACTAATATACTTTCTTAAGAAATAAATTTTGCTGTGATTTTTCTGGATTATGTTCTTTCCTAAATTGTTTCAGGGTAAATATCAGAAGATTCAGCAGAGCCTTCTATAGAATAAGAAGAATTTGAACCTAAGTTTGTCCAGAAATTTCCATTGTGGTTTCCTGAATCATACCAAGTATTTGAGTTTCCTGAATCATATGCCTGTAATGGTGGGTTTGCTGCAAGATTATTATAAAAGAAGTGGTTATCGAAAATCAAATTACTATAAGTATCATATCCTAATTCTATTGCACGACTAAAACCAAATTTGAATGAATTCCTAATAATTTTTGAGTAAGAACTTCCAGTCATTCTTATTCCAACAATATTCTTGAAGAAAACGTTATCTCTTAAAACTACATATGAACTATCTATTATTAAAAATCCAAAACTTATATTATAACCAATAATTCTATTCTGTGCAATTTCAACAGACACAGAATTTACGACTTTAAACCTAAACAAATAGTCGTGTGTATTCTGAGTTATATTGAAGTAGGAACAGTATTCAAAATATACATCAACTGTTTCTATGTATGTGTTTTTAGTAATTACAAAACTGTTTGAGTACAAACCATAGATACCATAAAAGGAACTGATCAGATTATCTCGAATAATGATGTTGTAGCTTTCTTCAAAGAATACCCCATAAATGTAGCCTACATAATCACTCTCTTTGAAAGTATTTTCTTTAATGACAACATTGGAAGACTGAGAAACTTTCATAGCATAATAAGAAGTAATACAGTAACCATCTATGCAAATTTCACCATATTCAAAATAGTTGTTATCGATTATTATTGATCCTTTGTTTACAGAAGCAATTTGAATCCCTATAAATCCCCCAATGAAGCTGTTATCACGTATAGTGATATGTTTAGTAGTTCCGGAGATTGAAAGAAGCGATATAAACTCTTGAACATTAGTATTTTTTAGACCAAATTCATTGTTTTCAATTATATATGGATCAGAAATTTCACCAGTTCCTGGTAGTTTTAATTTTCTTAAATCATCGTCTGATGTGATAATCATAGTTTTCAAAGAGTTAGTTGAAGGGATTGTGAAAATCAAAACAATTGATGATCCTAGTAATAAAATAGCGATGGAAACAAAGTAAAATACTCTTTTCATTATATTCTATTAAGATAATTGATTACACAAATATAATATGTCGTATCGTGCAAAAAAAACAATTAAGAATAAAAGAGAATTGAATAAGTGACACAATATTTAAAACTAAATCAAATCGTACTTTGTATTTGGGAAGTGTTTGAATGAATGAGAAAATAAGTCAGAGGGGTTTCTTAAGAAAATGCTTTGATACATTAGTAGAAGATTTCAATTTCATCAAATCTCTTGAAAAGAAGGTAAAATTTGCATTTATTCTAATTCCTTCAGGTCTCTTGCTGTTGCTTTCAATTGTATTTATAATACTGCTTGAAACAATTTGGACAACAGCTCCTATCTATTTCTGGAGTAACATAGCAATAATAGTAGGTATCATTTGTTATATTACATTGAGCATTTGGATTATAACTAGCAAACTAAGTAAAACGATTAAATATCTCTATTTCATTATTCCAACTGGATTGATATCTATTTCAATGATAGTAGTAACTATTATAGGTGCTACTGTTTGGTATTCAGGATTAGCAGTTATAGGTTGGGGATTCATAGCTCTAGTTTCTGGCGTACTATGTATAACAATTATACTTTTATGGAGAATAGCAATAAAAAGTGAAAAAGAGAAAATAGTAAAAAACAAACTATAATTTCTTTGTTAGAATATCATAAGAGGCAGTTTTCTCAAAACCTACAGCTTTGAAATCTTCCATTTCCTCTTTCTCTACTGGAGTTTGTGGATTAAGATATACTACTACTTGCTTAAAACCATCTTCCTTGATTTTTGACACTAACCCAGCAATTATAGGTTTTTTCAGCTCAGAATTCTTACCTATTAGTAAGGAAATTTGAGCATAGCCTTCATTCTGTGTTGCAGTAGCAGCTCCATAAGCTAAAATCTCATCACCTTCTTTGATAACTTTGTAACCTAGAAGATTTTCATTTTCAGCTATTCTATTAACATAATTAGTTAAATTGTCTCCAGCAAGATTAGGATAGGTTTCACCAAGCTGCTTTGCTACTTGTTCAGCATCAGTTTCGTGATTGTAATCTACTAAAGTGTAATCGCTTTCGAAAGGTTGAATTTTAGATGTATCACAGAAGAATATATCAGTAACTGTTCTTGTTTTAGAAAAGCCTAATTTCTCCGCAAGTTCATAATAATTGTCATTTAGTTCAGTTTGAGGGGTTTCAATCTCATCAACACCTTTATCTTTCAAAACACTTTGTAATTGATCGAAAAGCAAATCAAAAGCTCCTTCATGCCCAGGAAGAACAAATGCTAAGCGAGATTGAGCTCTTTTGACTTTTTCTTCTTCAACTTCAACTACATTAGCTCCAATATAACCAACCATCTCCTCTCCTCTGAAGCAATATAATCTTGTATCTGGATCAAAATCATCTCTTGCATATCTTTCTTTTACCTGTTCAACTGAAGACTGACCATAAGCTATCCATTTGTTTGCAAAATGGGTTCCAATTTCAACTTGTTTTTCAATATATGACTCATTATAAGGTTTGATTGTATAGTCTGTCATGGCAAGCATTTTTGTTGAGACACTTATAATAGTTATCAAGTTTTATAATCTGTTTGTAATATTCTAAAATTTCAGTAAGAAAAAAAGAAGAAAGAAGTTTTATCAAAAACCTCTATTACATACCACCTGTATCTGGATGATCTGGTGGTGGAAAAGGAATATCAATTAGACTGACTAAATTGTTAGTAAAGATAACCTCTGAACTACCAGTAAGTGCATCATCATCACAGTGTACTGCAAGCTCAAATTTGCCATACCATCTGGATATACCATATGTAAATTCTAAAGCTCCACCAATTATCAAACAAGCACATCCATCGTACCATGCATGATCATCAAAAGCTCCATATAGAGATGCTATTCCTGAGCAAATCCATTTATCGTCTGCTTCTTGTTCTTCAGTTGGCATCACGTAATAAGTAAAGAAGTATGCAGCATCTGATGGCTTAACTGATAAAGATAAAGCCCAAAAACGCATATTTTCCTGAGGATCAAAGTAACAATATGATGTGCTAAATTCTACTTTCTGAGATTTATATACATGGAAAGTGAACCCAACATCAAGGTAAGATGTATAGATATTAGGATCGAAGTCCATTCTACCTTGATAATAACCTGAAAAAACAGGAGCATCAATCTCTGTTACTAGATCACGGATAATTGTGTCACTGGTATCTCCAATATAGATATACTCTGATCTTATTGTATATCCTTCACATTGAACATCGATTCTATAAGTAACGTCATAATAGTTAAGTAAGTAGAAGCTGTAAGAACCCATCATATTTGTAGTGTCATTTCCAATAAGTTCATAGCAATTCTCGTCATACAAGAGTACAAAAGCATCTTCTAAAGCAAATAATTCTCCATTATCATTGTAATATACGTGACCTCTAATATCAGTACAGATTCTATACATTATAGAGATATTTTTGGTTGTAGTTACAGGAAATACAAAAACAGTTTTAGTGTCATAACCTGTTTTTGAAACTCTCAGTTTATATGTCTTAAAAATACTAGTTTGATAATTTATCATATAGTATCCTACTGAATCAGTTCTATCAGAATCAACAACAACACCATCTTCTAGAAGTTGAACTAAAGCATTGTCAACTGCTCTGTTAAACTGATCCTTAACAACTCCAGTGTAATATTCAAGAGGATCACCACCTCCACCTGGACCACCTGGATCTAAGAATATATTAGCAAAACCTGCAGAACTTGCTAAAACAATAGCTAAAAAGAGTACTCCAGAGACTGCAAACATTTTTGTTTTACTTTTCATTTTTTTCACCATTTATTTTAACATCCAAATTTTGATTTGGGTGTAACTTCACTTCTTGAAATAGCTTGTATTATACACAAGAAATTCCTTGAAAGTTGTTAGTCAGATATCAATCTCAAGAGAATATAAGAAGCAGATTTCGAATATAAAAAGAAGTAACGAGTAAATCAAAGAATTCTACGAAACCAATCAAAAAGCAACTAAGTATAGATCTCTTAATTCATTTGTAACGTCTTTATATATCATATATAAACAAATTTCTAAAAAAAACCTCAAGATTTAGTATTTTATAGGATTATTCCCAAGTTTATTTAATCTAGCAGGTCTTGTAACTTCTTTAAATACTGTTAATTTAGTTTATCTATTTTCAAAATGATTTTACAATTGACTCACACTAATATGTGAGGTGGTGAAAAAAATGAAAAACAACATAAAATCAAATATAATTTCTAAGAAGAAATTTAAATCTGTTTTAGGCTTAGCTTGTTTAATTTTTTTGGCTTCAAGTATGCCTTTTGTACAAGCTTTAACTTCACCCATTCCAAATCAGATGATTGTCAAATTAGATGATTCTCCATCTGTTCTAGAAGCAATAAGTACTCTGAAACAAAATATTCCAAATGCTGTAGTTGTGGATTTTGATTCAGCTGAATACAACCTGAAATATTGGCGATTCCTTGGTGTATCAATATGGGTTTCTCATGGTGATAAACAAGGAGTACTAATTGATGGTGAGATTGCCCAATGGAACACACTAGAAGATCCTGTTAAAGGAACTTTGAACAAAGATATTGTACTTTCATGCTACTCAAATGAATTAATAAAGCAAACTGATCTAGATTCTGAACAAGTATTAACTTTTGAAGGTGAAATAGATGCTATCTTTGGTAGTCTTGTAATTTCTTATGTACTTACACAAAATTCAGCAATAATGCCACAAATAACGTCTAGAATATCTAAAATAAGAAATGGTGATTCTGTGCTTGAACCTCTAGTTATTCTTTTAGATCCAGGAGCTGGAGGTGGAGGAGGATCAAGCACAACTGACCCATTATTAGATTATGCAATTTATCGTTTAAGTTGGGCAGAATTAAGTTATCATCTTGGATCACTAATATTATTAGTTTTATTGACTGCTGTTGATTTGTATATTCCTTCAAACTTACCGTTTGTTCAAACAATGGCTTTACAGCTTGTTGCACAACCTTTCCTAGGAGTATTGATGGCGTTAGTTTACTTTGCTAATGGTTGGAGTGAATTTGACTCAGCTATTATTGATATCTTCGGTTGGTTTGTTGATTCACTAGAGATTCTACATGCATGTTTCAATGCAGCAGCTGCTTGGGAAAAAGCAATAGTTGGTATAGCATTATTTATGGCACTGTTTGCACTATGTTTAGAACTTGCCGCAGACGTAGCTACTGATGGAGCTATTACTGTAGCTAAATTTATCGTAGCAGCTGCATCTTTTCTTATGATAGCTGTTGATACAGTCAATGACTATAATGATTTAGACAGAGTTGTGGGATAACTCCCCCACTAATCTTTTTTTTCTGTTGCATGTAATATTATAAAAAAGACTTCCTTCATTATTAGCTAGGATTTAAGAGGTTTATGACTGATATTTTAATGAAGGAGAAATCTAATGCAAGCATAACTCTTGGAATTACCGCTAGTAAGAAGAAGTATGATATTGATGATGTAGGTTTAGCTTGGAGTATGCTAGCTAACAAAGAAGTCCCTTGTGTTTTTCGATTATCATGTAGCTTAAGAGAAGAAGTAAATAAACAAATCTTGCAGAATGCTCTGTCAAAGACACTTCCTCGATTTCCTTACTTCAGAGTAAGCGTAAAGAAAGGATTCTTCTGGGGAAAGTGGATTACCAATCTTACTATTCCACAAATTGAAATTGATGATGACAACACTAATCAAAGATTGTTTTTTGGAAGAAGAAAGCTCCTTTTCAGAATATTAGTAAAACAGAATCGAATAGCAGTTGAATTTCACCATATTTTGACAGATGGTCATGGAAGTTTAGTTTTTCTCAATACTTTATTAGCAGAATACTTCAAACTCAAAGGGATTTCAGTTAAAGATTGGGCTAATGTACTTAACACTGCTGATGATCCAAACATACATGAATTCGAAGATTCGTTTGATTTTCAATTTAACAAAGACATTAAAGAAAAACCTCCAAAATTAGGAGAAAAAAGTTTTGTCCTTCCAAATGAAGTTGTTCTGACTGGTCATCAATTCATCTCTACAATTACAATTTCAGTAAGTCAGATTAAAGAAATAAGCAAAGAATTCAATGTTACTGTAACATCACTTCTAGCAGCTCTCTATATGGATTCTTTAGCGAAGATACAAGAGGATATAATCAACAATAAGAGAAAGAAACTAAAACCAATCCGTTTAAGAATTCCTGTAAATTTACGAAGAATATTTGACTCAACAACAATGAGAAATTTTTCACTTTTTTTGATACCTGGTTATAATCCTAGAGTTGAACAACTTACTTTACGAGAATTAGCTATGATGATTGATGGATTTTTAAAGGACAATATTAATCCAGATACTTTCAACAAGATGATTGCAAAGAACAGAAGAAACTTAGATAGATTAGTTATGAATATCACTCCTTTTGCAATTAAGAGATTCTTTGCAAGAAAAGGATACTATTTTGTAATGACTCCATACTATAGTGGAACTTTCTCAAACCTTGGTAGGATAACTGTGCCACCTCAAATATCCAACTACATAGATTCCTATAATTTTGTTTTAGGTCATGGTCCAGTCCATAAAGCAAAAATTGGTGCTGTGAGTTTTGAAGATAAGTTAATACTCTCATTCAATAGATTAAACAAAGAACCAGTATTAGCAGAAGCATTTGTGGAAAGCCTTGCAAGTCTAGGTATTGTTATAGAAATAGAATAATGATTGAATCCTTCATAAATGCTTCAGGAGTTCTATAAAAGAAGAATTAGAAGAAAGATCCCTTGTGTAAAACAATCTTACCCAAAGCTTGATTCTTCTCTTCTACTAGTTTTTTCTTAAGCTGGAGTTTGTTGTGAATTTTCTTACTGTTATGATAGTTAGAATTGTTCTCTGATCTGTGGATATTCTCTACAATCTGTGCTATGACTGAATCTATAGTTCCTTCATTGGATTCGATATCAATGAAGTTTTTCAGTAGGTTGTATTCTCTAATCAATTCAGTTTTCAGATTTTCTTTCTTGATGATTGCTGTCATGAGCTATACTGATGATTTTCATTATATAGCGATTATTCGGTGAATTAGGAAAATATAGAATTCCGGAAATAATGAACTTATGAATAATTGTTAAAATTTGAGTATTAGATTATCAGTTATCATTCTTAGACAAAACATAAGAATATCAATTAGTTAAATGTACTCATGAGCTGTCCAGAGAATTTCACTGGAATAATTACAGGAGCTTCGAGTGGAATTGGAGAATGTTTTGCTAGAGAACTAGCGAAAAACAACTACAATTTGTTGTTAATTGCAAGAAGAGAAGAAAAACTTGAGCAATTAGCTATGGAGCTAGAAGATCTTTATGATATTGCTACCGAAGTCTTTCCAGCAGATCTAGGAAAAACGGAAGATATTAACAGAGTCGTTGAAAAAATCAAAAACACTGAAAGTATTTATTTTCTTGTAAACAATGCCGGATTTGCAACAAGAGGTAGTTTTGTTGATGTTGATTCTGACAAACACAAAGAGATGATATCTGTTCATATTACAGCTAGTACACTAATAACTCATGCCGTTTTACTTTCTATGCTAGAAAGAAAAGAAGGAGTAATAATCAATGTTGCATCTATTTCAGGTTTGATAAAAAATAGAGGGAGTCCAAACTATGCTTCTACTAAAGCTTATATGATAAAATTTTCCGAGATGCTGGCTTTAGAAATGAAGAGGACTAACATTAAGGTTCAAGCACTTTGCCCGGGTTATACGCATACAGAATTTCATAGTGTTAGAGATTTCGAAGGTTTCAATAAAAATGCAATACCAAGCTTTCTCTGGATGAAGTCAGAAGATGTTGTTTCTAAATCAATCAGATCTCTTAGAAAGAACAAAGTAATTGTGGTTACAGGAAGAAAAAATAAGTTCTTTGTCTGGATAGTCAACAGCAAGATATTCGGTAAATTAATCGTCAGAATAATGTTTGGTAAAAGATGATAGATGGTGCAAAAGGTTTAGATATCTATCCAGTTTAGCAGGTTAATAATTTTTTTCTGTTCTATTTGATAACTATCCAATTTTGAGTAACCTAGCTTAGAAAATTTGTAAAAGAAAAACCTTTAATATAACGCAAAGAAGACGGTTTTTCAGAATCCTATCGTTGTATAGGTGAAAATTATGACTGAAGAAAAACTAACTAAAGAAGAAATAGAAAAATTGCTAGCTAAAGCAAATGCTCCAAAAGCAGAAGCTGTAAAGTTGCATCCTTATTACTTAGGTAAAATGCAAACTGTACCAAAGTGCAGCGTGTGGGACTTTGATGCTTTTGCTATATGGTATACACCAGGTGTAGCTGAAGCTTGTAGAAAGATAGCTGAAACTCCAGCAAAATCTTTTACAATGACAAATCGAGCTAACACAATCGCTGTAGTCTCTGATGGAACAAGAGTTTTAGGTTTGGGCGATATTGGTCCAGAAGCAGGACAACCTGTCATGGAAGGAAAAGCTTTGCTCTTCAAATACCTTGGTGGTGTTGATGCTTTTGCTCTTAGTATTGGTAATCATTATGGTGACAGTCCAGACGAAGCCAAGAGATTAACTGCTGAGGAAATTATTAAATTTGTAAAATTACTACAACCCTCAGTTGGAGGTATAAACTTAGAAGATATTTCAAAACCAAAATGTTATACTGTACTCGAAACATTACGTAACGACCCAGAAATTACAATCCCAGTTTGGCACGACGACGCTCAAGGCACTGCTTCTGTTGTAACCGCAGGTGTTATTGGTGCTGCTCATCATGTAGGTAAGGAACTTGATCAACTTAAAATTGCTTTACTTGGTGTTGGTGCAGCTAATACTCGAACTGCATATGTTCTAGAAGCCGCTGGAGTACCCCTCAAAAACATGATTATGGCTGATTCTAAGGGTATTATTACCAATGACAGACCTGATATTATTGAGCAGAAGGATTATGATACCTTCAAATATGATTTAGCTCAGAAAACTAATGAGGAAGGTCGTTCTGGTGACTTTGGTGTTGCTACTGAAGGAGCTGATGTTATGATCTCCGCATCCAAATCTGCAGAAGATGTTGTTAAGAAAGATTGGATTTCTCATATGGCTTCAGACAGTATTGTTTTTGCTTGTGCTAATCCTATTCCTGAAATCTGGCCTTGGGACGCTAAAGCTGCTGGTGCCCGTGTTATAGGTACTGGTAGAAGCGATTTCGACAATCAAATCAACAATAGTCTTGGTTTTCCAGCAATATTCAGAGGTACTTTAGATGTTAACGCAACAACTATTACTGATGAGATGTGTGTTGCAGCTGCTCAAGCTATGGCTGACATAGCAATTAAAAATGGCACAACTGACAAGTACATCATTCCAAGTATGGATGAATGGGAGTTGTTCCCATATGAAGCAACCAAAGTTGGCATGAAAGCTATTGAACAAGGTGTTGCCAGAGTCATAATGGAAGAAGAAGAGTTACTCAAGGTTACTTCTGAGAAAATCAAATATGCTCGTGATTTGACTAAAAGCATGATGGATACTGGTTTCATAAAACCTAAAATCTAAGAAGAGAGTACTTTTTTACATTCTCTTTTCTGTTTTCTTTTTTTTACTTAATCTTTTACAAAAAAAAAGAAAACGATCTACTGTATTTCAATTGGAGCTACAAGAAACAATAGACCTGTTTCACCATTTTCAAGATTCACTGAACTAATAAGGAAGGGTGCTGTTCCTGAATTATCTGCATAAACATAAATCTCCTCGTAATTTTCAACTATGAAGTCTTGTATTAGACTAAAATATTTTTGAGATAGATAGTGTTCAAATTCAGTGTGTCCTAAAACAGTATAATTTTTAGTTCCTTTTTTCTTCTTAATCAATTGAAACTTTTCAATGTCAATTTCTGAATGTTTTTTGAAAATAGTTGGTTTTTGATCTGTGATGATTAATCCAATATTTCTGGTTTCATCCATAACCATTTCTATTCCCTTAAAATCTGAGATTTCTTTTAACATTTTCAATCCTGTGTTTTCTTCAAATTGTTCAGCTAGACTTAGCAAACTCATTAAATCACCATTTATAGTTTTTTCAAGTTTTAACCATTTCTGATCGATATCTTTGATGAACCTGGCAATTTCCTTTCCTTTATCTGTCAATCTATAAACAGACCCTGTTTTGACAATAATTTCGTTGTCAGCAAGGAAGTTTAGATGATAGTTGAAATTTCCAGTGCTGTCCAAAGTTGACACTAAACCTGCTGAATCTAGTAAATCCGAATAAGCTGCTTTTTCTGCATCATGTAATCTTTTAATTATCGTATTTCTAGATGGGTTTGTGACTAACGAAAAGACTTCTTTCTTTCTCAAGGATATCACCATTAAAAGTAAATCTCTATTATTAATAGGTATTTTTGACTATAAAATAGTCTTGATTTATTCTAAACAATTTGTACCTTTAAAGACTCAACACATTAGTAACATTTGTTGACATATCTTTATTAGTGTACATTCTTCTGAACCTGTAATGTCTTTCAAAATAAAAGAATTAGAAAACGAAGATGACTGGATCTTTTTCACAGATTTGGATTTTCAATCCTTTATTACTACAATTCAAGATGCTAATCAGTTTTCTGAAGAAGAACTTCGTCAGAAATATAAGGAATTTGAAGAATCTGATTCTCTTAATCCTCGAGATTCTCATCACAAAATCTTCATTATTTGGGATAATAATACTACTCGAGCTGGCTTAGTCTGGCTTTGCAACAGAGAACCTTTTTGGAGATTCAAAGAACAACATGTCTGGGTTTACAATTTACATATAATACCTCAATACAGAAATCAAGGACTAGCTAGGAAACTCATGTTAAAAGCTGAGGAATGGTGTGTTGAACAGGGATTGAATGTTTTAGCTTTACATGCTATCGATGATAATCTACCTGTTAGAGAGTTATATGAAAGTTTGAATTACAAGCTAGTTGAAACACATAAAGAAAGCTGTTTTTATGAAAAAAGACTCTAAGTTCTAGATAGTTTTTGAAGCAATCTTTTACTAGTTTGCCTTTCACAAAGAACTTATATTATATTTTCAGCATATTTTACATGAATGTCTGATAAGAATACGCTTTCTAAGTTCGAAGAATTCTTCGATACTACACCTATGTCAATAATAATTGTCCAAGACATTCACAAAATTGTTTATGGTAATACTCCTTTTTTCAAGAGTTCAGGTTATTCTTTTGAAGATTTGAGTGAAACTACTTTGGATGATTTAATTCATGAAGATGATAAACAAGTAATCCAAGAACGTATTAAGCTCTTAGAATCAGGTAAAAAACCTGAATCAACCATGCAATTACGTTTCGTTCGAAAAGATGGTACAGTTGCTCTTACTAGAATCTTTGCTTATGATATCATCTTCAATGGCAAGCCTTCTAGGATTTTAGCAGGTGTAAATATAAGCGCCGAACCTCTAGTTGAACAATCTCCCGAATTTGTAAATTCTTTGCTTCAAACTCTTACTACTTATAGTGAATTAGGTTTCTGGGTCGATGATATTAATGATCATACAGTTTTCATTAATGACAGACTATGTGACTATCTAGGTTACTCTCTTGATGAGATCAGAGATCGACCAATAACAGATTTCTTCCATCCTGATTCTCAAGAACTCTACTATCAAATCTTAAAGGACAGAATTGAAAAGAATCAACCTGCAAGTTCTTATGAACTAGTTCTAATCAATAAAGAAGGACGTCCTAATACTTTTCGAGTTACAGGTTCTTTGTTGTATGATAGATTAGGAACACCAATTGGTTCAGTTGGATTTTTTACCAATATAGAAGCAACAAAGAAACTCTCATTAACTGTTTCAGTACTCAACAAATATGCTTTATTCTCTAAATTCAAGGATCTTTCCTCATTTTGGGAAAACGTTTTGCATGATTTATCAGACATTTATTATGCCGATGGTGGAATGATTTTTCTTGATGGAGATATTTTAGCAGAGCAGGGAGAATTTAGCAAAAAATTCAACCCACAAGAAATTTTGGAAGATATTGCAAAGAAAGGAGAAAATATAATTCATTGCAAAGGAAATTGTGATCACATCTCCACTAAAACTAAATCTGCTACTATATCAGTTCTTCATATTAACCAACTACCAGCAGGTTTTATTCTACTAACTTCAAAACTCGAAAATCTATTCTATCCTGAAGATCTTGACTTAATACTTGCTTTTAGTAGTCAAATTTCTCTCAATTATGAACATCACTTTTCATTTCTGCAAAGTGAAGAAGAAAGAGAGTTTGTTTCTGTTCTTTTAGATATACTTTCTCACGATTTTCTCAATGCAAATACTTCTGTTCATGGCTATCTTGAACTGTTAAATCAATTCGCTGAAACTGAAAACCCTGAGAAACTAAAAACTTACATTCAGAGGAGTTTGAGTGTTGTAGAAAGAAGTGAAAGAATTCTTCAGACTGTTCAACAACTAACAAAAATACAAAAAGAAAGAAAAGTAAGAAAGTCCGTGGTTATCAAACCAGTTTTAGAAAGTGCTATCAAAGTTCAAGAATCAATGTTTTATGATAAACAAGTAGACTTCAAGGTAACTTGTGGTAAAAATCTCAGTGCTATTGCAGGAGATTTACTTCAAAACGTGTTTGAAAATATCATTAATAATGGGATTAAATACACTGATGGCAAAGAAGTTAAACTTGAAATAGTTTGTACAGAGGTAGAAATCGACCAAGAGAAGAAAACAGAGATACAATTTATTGATCATGGAATGGGTATTCCAGATGAAGATAAACCTTTATTCTTCAAGAGGTTGTCACGAGGTGATCATCGTTTCCAAACTGGTTCTGGTTTAGGTCTATATATGGCAAGAATTCTTGTTAATTCTTATGGTGGTTCTATTCGTTTTGAAAACAGAATTCAAGACGATTATACACAAGGTACTGTAGTAGTAATTATACTTCCAAGAGGTTAGAAAAATGGCTACAATATTTATCATAGATGACGAAGAAACCATTCAATTCCTCTATAAGGAAGGTCTATCTCTTGAAGGACACAAAATAATTGGAACAGCTGATAACGGTTCCAAAGCTATCGAAGATATTAACAAATTAAAGAAATATCCCGATGTGATTATTCTTGATCACAGGATGCCTATCAAGAATGGATTAGACACATTGAAGGAGATGAAGCAGTATAAGATTATGGCAAAATCCAAGGTACTTTTTATCACTGCAGACCCCACAGTCAGGGAAGAAGCTAGTAAACTTGGAGTTACTTCGTTCATACAAAAACCATTTAGCATAATCAAATTAGGTAAAATGATTACTGAAATTGTTAATTAGTTTTGAAAGAAATTTATCATTTCTGTTTTCGTTTGACATCAGAACAATACTTTTATTTCCTAATTATATGAAGAAGGTGAGGAACATGTTACTATTAGGTCCATCAGAAGATATAGATAAAGAAGAAGATGTAGAAAATCCTTTTGACAAAGATCTAGGAATTATTGGTCTTGGTCCTGCAGGATTAACAGCTGCACTCTATGCATCAAGAGCAGGATTATCTGTTGTTCAGATTGGTTTAGACTATGGAGGACAAATGGGTTTAGCAATGGAAATTGAAAATTATCCTGGTTATGAGATGATTTCAGGAGTTGATCTTGCAGACAAAATGAGAACACAAGCTGAGAAATTTGGTACCAAAATAATCTACGGAGAAGTATCAGCTATAGAGAAGATGGAAGATGGAAAATTCTCTATCAAGAGTGATATGGGAGATTATGTAGTAAAAACTTTGATTCTAGCCACAGGTGGAAGACATCGAGAACTAGGAGTACCGGGAGAGAAAGAGTTTGTAGGTAAGGGAGTTTCTTATTGTGCAACTTGCGATGCAGCTTTCTTCAAGGAAAAAACCGTAATCGTTGTAGGTTCTGGAGATGCAGCTGCTACTGGAACACTAGCATTAGCTGATGTTGGAGCTAAGATGATCTATTGGATTTCAAGAACAGATTATCTAAAATGTGAAAGAATATACATCGAAAGAGTGAAAAAACGAAATAACATCGCCATCCTTTACAATAAACAGATAACAGAGATAAAAGGCACAAATACAGTTGAAGAAGCAACCTTTAACGATGGCTCAGTTCTAAAGATCGATGGAATTTTCGCAGAAATTGGTTCAATACCAAATATCGAATTAGCAGAATCACTTGGTTGTGAAATTGAGAATGGACTTATCAAAATCGATGATGATTGTAAAACAAATGTACCTGGTGTTTTTTCTGCAGGAGATGTAACAACCAAAATTGTTAATCCTCTTATGAGGCAAATTACAACATCTGTAGGTTTGGGAACTATTGCAGCTTTAGGTGCAGCAGAGTACATTCAAGGATTGAAAACTAAACAATATTAAAAAAAAAGTTGATCTCAAATCAATTTGATTTATTGAGATCAATTTATCTTATTATTTCATGTCTTTCTTATATGATAACTGAAGTTTGTCAACTCTTTTCTTATTTAGAGGATAGAAAAGAAGCAAAATTATTCCAATTACTAAAGCTCCTGCAGGGAAAAAGGATAACAATGATCTTAATCCTTCTACAAGATCAACACCAGGAACTGTTTGTTCAAATAATGTCCACCCATTTCTTGAGAGAATTAAACTAACTGATCCAATAGCTAGGATTGTTGAAAGTCTAATAACTAAAGCATGTACTCCATAAAAGGAAGCCTCTCTTCTTTGTCCAGTTTTCAATTCATCTTCATCAGCTATATTAGAGATGTTCCTATCAATGAAATAAGGTGAACCTGCAAGACCAATTCCATTCAATGCTAACACTACTAGTGCTATCCAATAGTTAGATATGAAGAATAGTGGGATTAATACAGCTACCCAATAAGCTTGGGATAGAATAAAACCCATCTTACTACCAACTTTAGAGTCTACCCAGGACCAGAATACAACACCTGGTGCTGAGCTAAGAAAAGCAACTAGTAATAATAAAACAACTAGCATTGAATTACTTTCACCTAAAGCAAACTCAGAGTAAATTGGCATAATCATTGGGAATATAGCAAAAACATACCAATTCATTAAAGAACAGAATATGAAAACAACAAATTTCCAGTTTTTAAGAGTATACCAAATTGATTGAAACACTCCGAATGTTTCTTTTTCTTCTAACTCTTCTAATGATGGTTCTTTAACTCCCCATTTAATATTGATGAAAGCAGTCACAAAAACAATAGCTCCAAGGACAGCACCTGCAATCCAGTAATTATAGACATTCTGTTGAGTTGATTCTGTTAGAACGGGTATAAAGAGTGTTGGAACTCCCATACCTAGAATTAAGCCAATAACCATAAAGATTCTTCTACCAGTTCCTGCCTCCTCTCTTTCTCTATCAGTTCGGAACATTTCAGGGTAGAGTGATGTTCTGTTTAATGAAAAAGCAGTATAAATCGTATCAAAGATGCAGATTATAAAGAAGAAGTATATGGCTACCCAAACTGAATTTGTATTAGGTGCTACAAAAGGAGTGAACAGGAAAAACATAATCATAGATAGAGGAACCCATGCAGCAATTAACCATGGTTTACGTCTTCCACCTCCAAGTTTCTTAGTGCGAGTTTTATCTGATAAGCCGCCTAAGATTGGGTCATTGAAAGCGTTATAGATAGACCAAAGTATATAGATAAGCATAACATGTTCAACTTTCAATCCCATTACAGCATAATAGAAAGTAAATATTAGAAATGAAAATCCTTGATATGCTACAGCATCTGTAATTTCTCCAGTTGCATACGCTAGGTTAAATTTTAGGGGAACTTTTAATTTTGAAAATCGTTTTTTTTCTTCCATAGATTGTTTGAATTATTAACTGAAATAAAAACTTTATTGGATTTTCTAAAGAAATTAAAGAAAACTAGCTTATATCTTCAGACTTCTTCTGCTCTAAGTATTTTTCTCTTTTCTTAGTCATATATGCTGGAATTGGAACATCCCACCAACCCCATGCTGGAGATCCTGTATACTTAGGATCTCTATTAACCATAATCTCTACAACAGCTGGACCTTCCTGTTTGAAAGCCATTTGAAGAGCTGGTTTTATTTCCTTAGCTTTTGAAATTTTTGTTGACCAACAACCAAAACCTTTAGCTATGTCAGCAAAGTGAGGTGAATAGGATTTTCCTTCATGATCTGTAAACTCTGTTGCAAAACCTTTGTCCTTTCCATAAGCTGCTCTTTGCAAATCTGTTATAGCTATCCAACCTGCATTATTCAGTACTACAATAACTACATTCAGATTTAGCTGTTTAGCTGTGTGTAATTCTTGCATTGTCATCATGAAATCTCCATCTCCAACAAGCCCAATTACTTGTTTCTCAGGCTTTCCTAGTTTAGCTCCTATGGTTGCAGGTAAAGTATAACCCATAGTTGAAAATCCTCCAGCTGTTATACTAGTGTAAGGTTCATAGAATTCAAACTCTTGTATCATTTGAGCTTGAACATTTCCAGAGCTAGTTACAACAATTGCTTCTCTATCTAGAAATTCTCTTACTTCTTTCAAAACTACAGAGATCATTACTGGTTCAAGCTGTGGTATTCTCCAATCCTTCAGAAATTCAGCCCATTCTTCTTTTAGTTGATGTAGTTCTTGGAAATACTCAGTTTCTAGATAATTTATAGGTTCATAATTTTCTTTGAGTAAAGCTAGCAAATCAGAAAGAACAGCTTTAGCATCTCCTATAATTCCAACATCTGTTGGGAAATTTTTCCCTATTTCATTTGGATCAATGTCTATATGAATAAGAATTGATTCATCTTCTCCTGGACCAAAATTCCAAGCAACTCCCTTTCTGTATGAACATGTTGATTCGTCCGCGAAACGGGTTCCTACAGCAAGTACTACATCAGCTGAGCTACTTAATTTCAAACCAATTTTAGTCCCTTTTGATCCAGTGGCCCATCCATAAAGAGGATGATCATTAGGAAATGCATCTTTTGCCATCATAGAAGTAAGTACTGGTGCTCCTGCAAATTCTGCTAGTTCTTTAATTTCCTCAAAAGCTCCTGAAGTAACAACTCCACCACCAATCCAAATAAGAGGTCTTTTTGCACTCATGAAAAGCTCTGCAGCTAGATTAAGATGTACCACATCTCCTCCAGGTCTTGATATTGTTCTTCTTTTCTCTGGTTCTGGAATATATCCATCAACAAAATCACATTGAACATCCATTGGAAGATCAATATGTACAGGTCCTCTTCTTCCCGACATCATACTATTGAAAGCTCTTTGCATCACTTTAGGAATTTGATTAGAAGAAGCAAGCTCAAATGATCTTTTAACTAGTGGTTCAAGAACTCTAGGCATAGAACTGTCTTTATCTCTCTCGATTTCTTGAAGTACTCCTACTCCTCTCATATGGACATGAGTATCACCTGTAAGCACTAGTACAGGCATTGAATCTACATATGCATCTGCTAATCCAATTGCTGTGTTTATGGCACCAGGACCAATACTTGTAAAAACTGCAAGAGGTTGACCAGTTACCCTATAATATCCAACTGCCATATGAACTCCTGACATCTCTTGTTTTGGTTGAATTACTCTGATTTTATCTTTATATTTTCTTAGAGCATCAGTTAATCCTAAACAACCATGACCTGGGATACCAAAAACATAAGGAACACCTTCTTTGACAAGATATTCCACAATAACCTCTGAACCTGTTAATTGCTTCTTCTCTTTAGACATGTTAAAAAAAGAAGGTAGATGGGGTTTATAACTTTTTCATACTCATTCCTTGTTTTTCTAACATCTCAAATAATCCATCAAACAATTGGAGTTGAAGATGCAAAGCAACGGGATGTTTAATGTTTATCAGCATAGAACTAAAATCATCTATTGGGGGAAGATATAGATTCATCGACGAACAGGATTTTGATTCAAAATCAACATCTGTGTAAAACATTGTTGGTTTTTTAGCTAACAATCCACTAAACCCTTCAGTGTTCACTAATTTCTTAATTGGCGGAAGACGGAATATCTTATCAGATACTGTTAATTGGAGTATCTCTACAGAAGGTTTCTCTTTTCGCAATTCAGCATAAAGACTTTGTAATTGAGATGCATGAATTTCATTAGCTAAAACTACGATTATGTTTTCTTGAACTTGACCTATAACAGTCTTCAAACCTGCTGAAACAGTTTTTGTACCTTCATAATATGAAAAAAGATCTTCAACTTGTCTTTCTTTTTCTTTTTCTCTTATTTCTTTGAAATACTTCTTTGTTTCCTTAATTCTAAATGATATTTCACTCTCTAGTGCATCAATAACTGACTCATATGGAACAGCTGTAAATGTATCTGGTTTTCCCTTCTTTATTTGTCTTGTAACATAATTCTTCTTCACTAAACTTTCTAAATATCCATATACTTTCGGCTGAGGTACATCAGCAATTTCTGCTAGTCTAGTTGCTTGAGAAGATCCTTCTCCTACTAAGGAAGTATAGGTTTTAGCTTCCCCCAAAGGTAATCCTAGGAAGGTAAGAGCTTTTATCGTTTCTTCTTTTGAAAAAGAGGTAGAGGAATTTGGATTCAAATTGTCACCTCAATCTCTCATTCTATTTCTAACAGTTATGACTGCTAGAATGAAGAAAAGCAGACACATCCCTGCAACAACAAGGAAGTCAACCCAAAGTTCCTTGAAACCCCACCCTTTCAACATGATTCCTTCAAAGAGATTTATTCCATAAGTTAATGGGACAATATATGAAATAGGTTGTAGCCATGCAGGAAGACTAACTATGGGAATAATCATCCCTCCTAGAGCCATACTTGGGATCGCTGTTAAAGGAGCAAATTGAATAGCTTGTAATTCGTTCTGAGCAAAGTTCGATAGAAAGACAGCTAGAAATATGTGTGCTATACCAAACAAGAAAGCAGCAAAAATCAATAGGAAAACATTTCCTTGAACTTTTGCTCCAAAAACAAACACACCAAATATCAAAGTAAGAGATATCATCAGTATAGCAATTAGTAATAGTCCTATAACATAGCCCAGTAATCGTTCTGAAGATCTCAGAGGAGTAGTATATAGTCTATCTTGTGTTCCCTGGATTTTTTCACGTGTTACAGTGATTACACCAACTATTACTAACAAGAAGATCATCACGAAAGCTATAACAGAAGGAATACCTACATCAAGACCAGTGAACTCTGCTCCTGCATGTGCGAGAATCTGTTCAATCTTGACACCTTTATCTCCCATTGCTTCATCCAGTGCATCATAAACTGCACTCATTATACTTGCTCGAACTGTTGGTTCAGTTGCATCAACATAGATGTATATTCTAGCAGTTACATTGAATCCTAGTAACATTTCAACTACAGTCTGAGAAAAGTTTGAAGGTATCAAAATAGCTGCATAATAACGACCTAACTCAACTTCTTCTATTCCCTCAGAATAAGTACCATTTGTTAAATCTGTTCTAATATCAGCATTCAAAGCTTCAGTGATATTGTTTCCAAGATGTAATGGTAGAGGAACCGTAACTGCTGTATCACTATTCTCAATCAGTATTGGAACATTTCTTATTTCTCCACTGAAAGCTAAACCGAAAATTAACATCACCATTATAGGTACTATAGATAACAGAGCTATTGTTCTTTTATCTCTTCGAAATTGGTTCATTGTTCTTAAGGCAATAGCCATTGTTCTTCGGAAAGAGAATCTTAAATTCTTTGGTTTGAAGTCTTCGGTTTCCTTATTCATCTATAATCTCTCCTTCACTTAGTTTAATGAAAATCTCTTCAATCGTTGAAGCTTTATGTTTCTGTTTTAATTCTTCAGGAGTACCTTCAGCAATTAATTTTCCAGCTCTCATCAGTCCTATTCTATCAGCTCTCTCTGCTTCATCCATTACATGTGATGTAATTACTAAAGTTACCCCAGTCTTCTTCAAATCATGGAAGTATTCCCAGAAAAAGGTTCTAAGAACAGGATCAACTCCAACTGTAGCTTCATCAAAGAAGACAATTTTTGGAGAGTGAATAAGTGCACAAGCTATACTTGTTCTTCTCTTCATTCCACCTGAGAGATTTTTTGCTAAAGCTTTTCTCTTCTCTTCTAATCTTAGTATTTTCAGAAGTTCCAGAAATCTAGGTTCAAACTCTGCTTTTTTCATTCCATAGAGTCTAGAAAAGAAACGAACATTTTCTTCTAAACTAAGATCAAAGAATATTGAATAGTCTTGCGGAGCAACACCTACATAATTGGAAATCATACGTCTATTGCTTGGTATATCATATCCAAGAACTTTAATTTCTCCTTCTGTAGGAAATAGTGCTCCAGTTATCATGTTCAAAGAAGTAGTTTTTCCACTTCCATTCGCACCTATTAAAGCGTAAATTTCACCTTTTTTGATTTTAAGATTTAAACCATCTACTGCTTTAACTTTTCCAGTTTTATATATCTTAACTAGATTTTGAGTCTCTATTGCATACTCGCTTTCAACAGCCAAAAAATCACCTAGTTTTCTGTTTATTTGTTTAATCTAATAAACATTTCTCATAACTACTATCTCCGAGAGTAGTAATAAAGTTTAATAAGCGTGGTTTCATTCTAGGTATATGAAAGATTTAGCTTCAATTGTCCGCAAGAATTTTCGTAAGAATATGTGGCTTGTTCTAGCAACAGTTAATGAGAAACAACAACCTCAGAGTAGTTTAGTTATTTATCAAAGTGATGGTAAAGATCTATATGTTCAAACTGGGAAAATAACAGTTAAAGCCAAAAATATTATGAAAAACAATAAGGTGTCTGTAACCATTCCAATTTACAAGAATTTCTTTCATATGATTCTTCCAGCACCGCCAGCAGAAATACATTTCAAAGGTACTGCTGAAATACTTCCTTTTGAAGATAATTATGCAAGAAAAGTTTGGAAAAAATACTTGAAACATGAGCTTCCAGATGAGCTGAAAGCTGAGAGTATTTGGTTGAAAATTACTCCAGCAAATAAAGTTAATACATATGGACTTGGTGTAAAACTTTGGGACATGCAAGATCCAACAAAAGCCAAAAAAACAGTTGAGTTGAAGTAGAAGATCAAGAATAATAGAGGAGTTGTTAATTCATGACTAATAAAATTAACGAAAATTCAATTAGTAAAGCACTTTTATCTCAGTTTAACCGACATTGGGATATGCTCAAGCAAGCTATAGAAAACTATCCAGATGAAGAGTGGGGAAAAGATGAAGGAGAGTGGACATTCTCATATATCATATTTCACATAATTGAAACAACAAAATTCTATATAGCTAATTCTCCAGATGAAATGAATTGGGGAGCACGTGCTGGAATTGACTGGGAAAAGGACAGTAAAGAGAAAATCGCAAAAGCTAAAATAGATATGTCAAAGAAATTCCTATCAGATTACATGAATGAAATAAAGGAAAAAACAACAGAATTACTTGAAAATATCTCTGAAGAGGAATTAACGAATACTGATAGTTTTCAATGGTTCAAATCAATACTTGAGAAACTTATTTACCTATTAAGACATAATTCTGTTCATCTTGGAGAACTTTCTAAAACGCTAAGGGATGAAGGATTTGAGAGAATGATCTGGAGATAAGAAGTTAGAAATCATCAGATACTTTGCACTACAATTTAGTTAAGCAATCGCATAGTTAAACAAAGTTTAATTCAAAAGTTAAATAGAATCTTAATGGTTTCACACGATTTTTAATATGTAAGCAAAAGGAGTTTCTTTTGAAATCACAAAACAAAGCTTTCACAGTAAAGTAGATAAATCAATCTTGAGGAATTAAGAGAGGATAACATAATGTTTGCAGTTGGGGCTAATCTTAGGACATGGATGAAATTATTGATTGAAAACAAATTTAGATTGTCCTTGCTGAGAATCCCACAAATATTCTTTGTAACACTTGTAGTAGTATTTTTTACTCCATTTGGCATTATTGAAAAAATAGTTTTCAATCGCAAATTAAAGGAAATAAACATGAAAATTGATCCACTTTTTATAATTGGTCATTGGCGTCAAGGAACTACATTTCTTCATGAACTACTTATTAGAAATCCTAATCATGGATATATGACTATGTATGAATCTATCTTCCCTAACCACTTCCTATATTTTGAGAGATTTATGAAAAGAATATTTGGCTGGTTCCTTCCAGAGACAAGACCTCAAGATGATGTGAAGATTGGAGTAGATGCACCACATGAGCATGGTTTTGCAATTGCAAATATCTGTTCAATGTCAATCTATTCTGGAACTTACTTCCCACTTAATCAAGAGTTTTATAATCGATATGCATCAGGAAAGGGTTTAACTGAAAAGGAGAGAAACAAACTTAGGTACTATACTGATTATGTAATTAGGAAATTATACTACAAAAACGGAGACAAATTACTAATTTTAAAGGATCCAATTGACACAGCTACAGTAGATACAATTTTGGAATTATATCCTAACGCTAAATTTGTTCATATAATTCGAGATCCCTATGAAGTTTATTACTCTACAAAAAAATTACATGAAAGAACTATTCCCATCTATAGACTTCAAAGAGGTTATCCTGATCTTGAAAAGCTTATATTTACTGCATATAGGGATATCTATGAGAAGTATTACTCTGATGTTCCTCTTATACCAAAAAAGAATTTTGTAGAAATCAAGTACGAAGATTTTATCAAGGATCCACTTGCTTATGTGAAATTAATCTATGATGAACTTGATTTGAAAGGATATGAAGAGTCCTTACCAGAGATACAAGCCTTTCTAGATGCAGAAGGAGATTATAATAGAAGCAGGTATAACATTTCAAAAGAAGAGAAACAGAAAATCTATTCACATTGGTATGAGATTATAGATAAAATGGGCTATGAAAGCAACATAAAATAGAAATAGAGGACATAGGAGATTAAATAAATGTTTACCGTTGGAGCTAATTTTGAAACTTGGATGAAGTTACTTATAGAAAATAAGTTTAATTTGTCATTAAAAAAACTGCTGCAAATTTTCTTTGTTACATTTGTTGTAGTTTTCTTTACACCTCTAAGCATTATTGAAAAAATACTTTTTGATCGAAAGGTGAAGAATATCAAACTAAAGCAAGATCCACTCTTCATTCTAGGCCATTGGCGACAAGGAACAACGTTTTTACAAGAAATTTTGCTCCGCAATCCTAACCATGGATACATCACTATGTTTGAAGCTGTATTTCCAAATCATTTTCTTTATTTCGAGAACATAATAAAAAGTACTTTCGGATTATTCCTACCAGAAACCAGACCACAAGATGATGTAAAAATTGGAGTTGATGCACCACATGAACATGATTGGGCTGTAGCAAATATCTGTTCAATGTCTCCCTATACAGGATCCTATTTTCCTCTGAATCAAGACTATTACTCTCGTTATGCATCCCTGGAAGGATTAACTGCAAAGAAGATAAGCAAATTAAAGTATACAATTGAATACGTACTTAAAAAACTGCATGTTAAAAAAGAAGGAAAAATGCTTATTTTGAAAAGCCCAACTGATACAGCTAGAGTTGATCTTCTTTTAGAATTATATCCTAATGCAAAATTTGTACATATTTACAGAGATCCTTACGAAGTATATTATTCGACTCTGAAATTATACAAAAAAACAATGCCTATATTCACTCTTCAGGAAAATTATCCTAATCTTGAAAATTTTGTTCTAAAAACATATAGAGAGATTTATGATAAATATTATAGAGACATTGAACTAATTCCTAGTGAGAATCTAGTTGAAATTAAGTATGAAAATTTTATAAAAGATCCTTTAACCTACACTAAGATAATTTATCAGGAACTGAATTTGAAAGGATTTGAAGAGGCTTTACCAGATATAGAGGAATTTATAGGACAAGAAAAGGATTACAAGAAAGGACAGTATAATATTTCTTCTGAAGATAAGCAAAGGATATATTCTCACTGGAGTGCGATTATTGATAGAATGGGATATGATAAACCAGAGTAGTAGTTTAGTTTAACATAACCTATTATAGATATATTAGATAAACATATTTGATATTCTTAATGAGTTCTAAAGTAAGATACTTGACCTATATTCTTTTAAGTTCTAGAAAGATACTTAGTATTTGGAAGTCTTACTATGTTACTTATTGGTGCAACTTTAGGAACATGGTTTAAATTACTATTTCAGAATAGGTTTAATTTATCTCTAAAGAAGATACCTCAAGTTTTCATTATCACGATGTTTGTAGTATTTTTAACACCATTTGGTTGGATAGAAACTCTACTTTGTGGTCAGAAACTTAATGAATATAAACTAGAGAGTGATCCCTTGTTCATTTTAGGTCATTATCGAAATGGAACTACATTTCTTCAAGAATTACTAATTCGAAATCCAAACCATATTTACTTAACAGTATTTGAATCCATTTTTCCAAAACATTTTATGTATTTTGAAAAATACATTAAAGGATTATTTAATTTATTTTTACCAGATACTAGACCCCAAGATGATGTCAAATACAGTGGAGATTCGCCACATGAACACGAGTTTGCTGTTGCAAATTTATGTGCTCTTTCTTCTATGTGTGCTACTTACTTTCCTCAGAACAATAAATTCTATGGACGATTTGCTTTTATTAATGGCTTATCTAAGAAACAAAAGGACAAAATTATCCACTGTACAAAATGTATAATAAAAAAACTTCATCTTAAGAAAGGAAATAAATTATTAATTCTGAAAAATCCAGTTGATACAGCAAGAATTGATAGTCTGTTAGTTCTTTTCCCTAATGCAAGATTTGTTCATATTTATCGAAATCCATATGAGGTTTTTTATTCATTGAAACGAGTTTTCAAAACTACGGGAAAGATACTTAGCTTACAAAAAGAGAATCCAAATTTAGATGATTTTATTCTCAGTTCATATAGAGATATTTATACTAAATTTTACATGGACAAACAACTGATTCCTAGAAATAATTTAGTAGAAATCAAATTTGAAGAATTTATAGATAAACCTGTTTTCTTCTTAAAACTCATTTATGATAAACTAAATCTCATAGGTTTTGAAGATGCATTACCAGAAATTACAGACTATCTCATAAAAGAGAAAGATTATCAAAAACATCAATATGAAATTTCAAAAGTTGAAAAACAAAATATCTATTCACATTGGCAAGAAATAATTGATAAGATGGGTTACTAAAGAGTTTAATGGTATCCACACTTCTTATTCATTCTTTTGACATTGATTGCAGATGTAACTATTTGTACCACCAACATTAATCTTTGAAATTAATTTTCCACAAATTGGACAAGGTTTTCCCACACTCTTGGAGTTTAGACTTCTAACATATTTGCCTTTCACACCGTACAGATCCTTTCTTTCAATTCTTCCATTAGCATCAAATGCATCTTTTAGCGTCTTTTGGATAGATTCAAACAAGATTTTTTTCTCACTTTCACCAAGACTGTTAGCCTTTCTTTTAGGATGAATCTTAGCTTTATATAGTGCTTCATTGAGATAGAAATTTGAAACTCCAGGTAGGTTTTGATGTTCTAATAGAATTGATTTAACCATTCTGTTGCTTTCATTTAGTAACTTCGAGAAATCCTCATATAAGAATTCTTTATCTAAAGGAGTAGGTCCTATTTTTCCTGGATATTTCTCTGATTCTAATTCTTCTTCAGTGCCTAATCTGGCAAAAATGAACCCTAGATACTTTAGAGTTAAAGAAGTCCCATCATCAAATACAAACTTGAAATGGTAATTATCTGATTTAGTTGATTCCTCTTCATGAAATAGGATGTTCGCACCCATTTCAGGAGCTGTGGCAAAAAACTGACCAGAACTTAATTCTAGATATATCCATTTTCCTTTGCAATAAACAGAATTGATTGAGCAATCCGTAACACTTTCAATAAATTCATCAACAGATGTATTTAGAAAGAAGATTTTTGGTTTAAAATTGTCAATATATGCACTAACTATTTCTTTTCCTCTTAATTCTTTATCCATTTGTTGAGATAAAATCATTGCTTCCGGAAGTTCAACCATAGAATCACCTATTGTTTTTACAGAACAGTTTTTAGTATAAAAGAATGCTTGATTACTTGAATAACCTCTCTTCTGGAATAATTACAGAATATCCACCTACGGTATGAGAACCTCTTAAGCTCCAGATACTTATTCCTACACCATAACATAAAATCCTTGATTTTGGTTGGATTCTTATAAATATATATTCATCATCAGATCTAGGGTCTATTTCTTTAGTGATCAGTCTAAGAATCCTCTTTTTAGAAAAAACGTCTAAAATCTCTGTCGAGTTAATTGAGATAATTTCTGCGTTTCCATTTATTGTGATCGTACTCGAAGGAACAAAACGTAGAATGTGGTGAGGGAAAGGTATAACGAAAGAGATATTTGCATTATTCTGAATATTCTTTGTTTTCTTGTAATTTTTAGAAGTAAGAATGTATAAAGTAAATGGTGAATCAGGTTTTGAAACACCATAAAGTACTCCTGTTGTTTGTGGTGTATTGTTTGAATTCAATGTCGTTAAAAGCCCAAAAGTTTTTTTTCTGATTTCTTTTTCTATAAAGTTAAAATTTAAATTATTTTTTGACAGTCAAGACACCAAATATTCAAGCAGTATAAACTTTTATAATATCTTCCATATGAATATATAAACTCAAATTTTGATTTTGGCTTTGTTACAGAAATTTGAATAACATATAGTCGAAGCTCATACTTGTTCTACAGATTCTTTTAAACTAATAATGCTTCATATTTCTGATTATCTTTTTATAGCTAAAACTGATAGTTCCTTAGATGATTAAGATGAACGAAGAATTAAGGGATTTGTTAGATGAATTAATGATAAAACCTACTAATGCCTATCTAGCAACAATTGATGAAACAGGATCTCCCTCAATAAGAGCTGTATTCAATCTTCGATGTAAAGAGAAGTATCCCCTTCCTGCTAAGATAATAAAAGAGTATGATAATAATCCTTATACTGTATATATTTCTACAAACACTTCCTCGGTAAAAATGAAACAAATATCAAATGAAAAGCGAATAGCTCTCTATTTCAGTATTCCAGAAGATGTTAAGGGAATAATGTTACAAGGTGAAGCCGAGGTTCTAGACGATTTAGAGTTCAAAGAAAAAATCTGGGATGATAAGTGGAAAATGTATTACCCACTTGGATATGATGACCCTGACTTTACCATTCTAAAATTTACACCTAAATTACTAAGAGGATGGTATAGAGGACATCATAAACATGATTTTACTAAGTAACTCTGTATCAGGCAATTAGTATTCGAATATGTTTATTAGACTAATGGAGTTTTGTTTAGTATGACATCCAGAAAAGAACTAAATGTTAAGGACTTATGTATTGATTTACTAGATATTGCAGATATCAATTTTCTATCGAATTTGCAAGGTTTAAAACCTGATGATGTCAGTAAAAAAGCTCATACAGATATAAACTCAATTAAAACAATTGTAAGGCATTGTGCGAGACAAATGGATAGAACTATTGAAAGCTATACAGGAAACAGAGTTATGAAAGATCAAAAAGACTATTCGTTTGAGGAAATTGTAGATATGTATATGGTAATTTCTAAAACTTTCTTTGGAATGCTAAGAGAATTTCCTATAGAATCTTTTAATGATAATCCTAGAGGAACAGGAGAAATTCTCAACAAAAGAATTCAAAGAATTGCTCTTCATTACCTTGGGCATACAGGTCAAATTGTTCTCATCAGAAAGATGTTAGGAAGAGGGATATCTGGAGCTTATGGTTTTGTAAAAGCTTTATCCATACCAACAAGAATGAAAATTAGAAAAGAATGGGTTGAGTGGTGGAGTAAAAACAAGAATGAATTTTCATTGTACTAATATTCTTCTATTCCAAAGTAAAGTTTTAAAATATTTCAAAACTTTTTCATTTGTTATGATTGAAGAAGAGCAAGTGTTTAATGAACAAATGGTAGCAGAGTTTGAAAAGTTAGCAAAAGAAGAATATATCAAAGTTTCTGATGGTTCTGAAGTTAAAATTTTAACAACCAAAGCTCCAAAAGATAAAGCTAATGGCTATATTTTACTTTTAGTACCAGGGTGGGGAACTGTTGTACCTGGTTGGGAAGATCTTCTTATGGAAGCCGTAAAAGACTTTGATATACTCTATATAGAATCAAGAGAAAAATTGTCATTTCGACCAGGTGAAGGTAAAATAAAATACACAGTAGAAAGACTTGCATTAGATGTCCAAGAGATTATAGAACACTTAGAGATAAATCAAAGCAAGTTAATTACTTTGACAACATCTTTTAGTACATTGACAATATCAGATCTTTTGGGAACAAAGAAGATAAAACCTGCTCTTTCAGTACTTATAGGTCCAGTATATCAGTTTGATATGCCGCCAACAATGAGATATCTGATGTTCATTCTTCCAACATTCATATTCTATATTACAAAACCATTCTGGCGATGGTGGGTTAAGAAATTTAAGAGTGAAGATCCAGTTCAAGCTGGTAAATATTATAGAGCACTAGATGAAGCTGATCCGAAAAAGTGGAGATTAGCAACAAAGGGTGTCCGATTTACTAAAGTTTGGGATTTATACAGACAAATTGAAGATAACTATGTTGTTGTTATTGGTATGGAAGCAGACAAAATGCATTCAGCAAAGTTATCAAAGAAAATAGCAGATACAATAGAAGATGCTGAATATCTAGATATGGGAACAAATAGGGCTACACATTCAGCAGAAATGATTGTAGTTATAAGAGATTTAATGAAGAAATTTTAACTTACCATCTACTTGTTAATACGATTGATATCTCAAAGTAAAAAACTATTAAAAAAGAGATAAAAGGAAGATTGGTGAGCTTAAATCTTCCTTTTTTAAAGTATCAGGTTAGATAATTGAGGAGTGAAACCTACTATGCTAATGACAATTCCTGCTAGTATTACAGCCATTGTGGATATAATCCAAATGGGTCTGTTAAATCTCTGATTGATAATCCAAGTAGATCTCAAGAATCTTTGTTTAATGATCCAAATAGGTCTCAAGAATCTTTGTTTAATGATCCAAATAGGTCTCAAGAATCTTTGATTAACGACCCAAACAGGTTTTAGAAATCCTTTCACTTCGTGTCACCTCCTGTCTGATTTAAAATTTTGATAAACCTATGTCTCATATCTAGTCACCAATGGAGTGTATGGTTGAAATTTTTGTTTTTGAAAAAGTGAACATTTTGGTATTAATTGTAAGAAATAATACTCCAAGAAAAATGACAATACTTGCAGATATCATTGTATTAGTAATCCCAATAGAATCTGCAGTAAGTCCAGAGAGTGATAAACAAGTAAAACTAAAAATCTGGAGATATGCATTAGTTGCACTATATGCTCTTCCTCTTACTTCATTAGGCACTTCTTCAGCAAAATAAGCATTTATGCTCAAACCCATCATGCCAGTCAGAATTCCCATTATCAATCCTAAAGACCCCATAACATAAATTGAACTTGTAAATTTGAATACAAAATAGTATACAGCTAAAGAGAAAGCTCCTAGGGTTATAGCTCTAGATCTACCGATTTTTTTCTCAAATTTACCAAAGATGAGATTCCCAGCAACTGTTCCAAAAGCTATAATCGCTCCAACTATGCCATATTCTGTTTGAGCAATCTGTTCCAATAACTGATTACCAGCATGACGTACTTCATATATCCAAGGATAAAGGAGGGGACCAGCAAAGGAACCTCCTATAGAAATAATTGTATAGAGAATGATTAGAATCCTGATAATTTTATGATTAAACAAGTAACTAAGACCTTCTTGTAAATCTTTGAAAATTGTTTTGACTGTAAGAGATTCTTTTTCTCTAGATGCTGATGGGATCAGTGTTAAGAAGATTATAACTCCAGAAATTACATAGCAACCGCTAGTTATCCAGAATGTGGGGGGACCAAAGAATGCATAAACAGGTGCTGCAACCAAAGGTCCCATAACAGCAAAGGTTTGAAAAATTAACCTGCTTATACTAATTGCTTTTACATATAGTTTCATACCGACTATTTCAGGTATTGCCGCTGATCGAGGTGCTGCGAAACTGGATGAACCAACACCATCCAAAAAAGCAATAATAAGCAAAGGATATATCGATGTAATAAATGGAATAGCAATTATAGAAACTGCTCTTAAAAGATCTGAAGCTATCATAATTGTTTTTCTACTGATTCTATCTGCAAAAACCCCTGAAATTGGTCCGATTAATATCCAAGGTAGTGTTTGTGCTGCTAGAACCAAAGTCATTCTTGTTGCAGATCCAGTTAAAGTATAAACATAAAGTATAATAGAAATTCTAAAGACAGCATCACCGAAATTACTAAATGTTTGTCCTGCTAATAATTTTAAGAAATTTCTATTCTTGAAAACATCTACATAAGATGATTCCTTCTCTATGTCTAGATTAGCTTCAGTCATATTTTCACCTTAAAAATAAGGAGGAATTATTGGAGGCTTCCTCTATAAAGAACATGTTTCTCTAAAGATTCTAGCTTCCTTTTTCTCCATGAATTTTCAACTAAATTTTCTTTCCTTTTTTTGCTGACCATTTTATCACCTTCTTTTTTTTCACCAAGTTTTCAGGATCACATATAAGACAGGTATTGTCTTATTGGATACCTAGCGCGAGTTTTTCCTCTTCTGGCGTTACGAGCTCTTTTGAGCTGTTTCAATTCTATCTCTAAAGCACTAATTCTTTCGTTTAGCACTCTATCAGTCATTTGATCTTCAGTTCGATAGTATTTCTCAATCATTTGTTTCACTTTCTCATTTGTATGAGATTTGTTCTCAATACCATGTTACAACAACTATTATTTAAATGTTTTCTCATTGCACTGAGAATATATATCAAGTTAATGAGAAGACTTATATATTTCGTTGAGAAAATGAGTGCAGAGAACAATGAATAAAGAGAGAAAAAACATTACAGATAATATTTTTGCAAATTATAAACAAGAATCTGTAATGTTTATTGTAGATGAAGAAGCAACTAAACTTTTGTCTAATCCAATTTACAGACCAATTCTACTAATTTTAAGAGAGGGAATAAAAACAGCAGAAGAGATACAAGATATTCTTAGTACTAAAGAAGAATATAAAGAGATGGGTACATCAAGTTTAAAAACTATTTATAGACATCTGAAAGCACTCACATCTGCAGGATTGGTTGT
>JAEOSZ010000150.1 GCA_016840095.1 Candidatus Heimdallarchaeota archaeon | reverse complement strand
ATCTACTCAAAAAGAAAAAATTGAAGAAAATAAAAATAACCCCAGCTGGTGAAACAGCAATGCCAATGCCCATCCCTCAAATTATTGGGATGTTACCTGGTATGACAGGTATGGCAACCTTGATGATGAAAAGCTGGATGAAGAAAGCAAATGTAGCAACCCTTCAAGAGTTAATGGATATAGCAGTAGAATCCGGTGTAGAACTTATAGCTTGTGAGATGACTAAAGCAGTAATGAAAATAAAAGACAAAGATCTTATAGAAAACTGCACACCTGGTGGAGCTGCAACTTTCATAGAATTTGCTTCTGAAGCTGAAATCACTCTATATATCTAGGTGAATTCACTATGTCTAACAAAATCATGATAATGGTAACTTTTGGAGAGGACTACCCTGATAGGTTAGAAACACCTATTCATCTAGCTACATTATCAGCTGCTCTTGATGCTGAAGTTCAAATGGTATATACCATGTCTGGAGGATTACTCCTCAAAAAAGGTAATGCAGAAAGAATTACACCAGGAGTAGGTAAGAAGTCATTTTTAGAAATGATTAGAGAAGTAAAGGAATTTGGAGTAAAAGTATTCGTGTGTAGTCCAACTTTGGAAAGGTATGGATTAACACGTGAAGATTTTATAGATGAAGTAGATGATGTAGTTGGTGGAATGTACGCCATAACAGAGGCTTTGGAAGCTGATTTGAACTACTGCTTCTGAGTTGATGAATAATGTCCTTCCCTCTTTCTTCTTTTGATTCTAAAGATGTTACATGCTTTGACATCATAAAAGCAGCTTATGCACTCTCAGAAAATGAATTAGAAATTATGATGTGTATTAAAAACAGTCAGCCAGTGGATATTAAGACATTGACTGATATCATTCCTAAAGACAGAGCTACAATTTCAAGATCAATTCAAAGATTAATGGGAATTGGTATTGTTAGAAAAACAAAGATCAATCTTGAAAGAGGTGGTTTCAAATATCTCTATTCAAGTTTATCTGTTGATGAGCTTAAGAATAAACTTACAGAGCTCATAAATAGAATTGCAGAAAATATGGAAATAGCAATTTCTAATTTAACAGAAGAGAAATGCAAAGAGGTATACGAAACAATAATCGTAAAGTACACTCTTCTCAATACATAAAAGCAAACATCTTAAGCAAAATCAAAAATCTAATTTCTCTTCATTCTCTTTTTCATTTTTCAGTGGTCGAAAGTGATTGTATAAGTCTAGCGTGGAATTTATTTCTTCTTGAAAAAGGCATGTCTAATTGGTATCTTTTCGTAAATAATTTTTGCAAATCTTTATGATCATTATGATACATTCCAATTACCCATTTTGCATGTTCTTCTAGAATTAACTCATAATCTTCATTAATAATCATCTCAATAAAATTATCAAGGTATACAGATTCTTCTTTAGCTATTTTTCGAACTTTTGAACTAATGTTTTTCAGGCTAACATTAGTTTTAGTTCTTTGTTCTTTTCCAAAGAAATAAACGATATTATGAATTAGAAATTTATTGCAGCTTCTATCTGAATAACTGATTAGAGAAAAATCATAAGATGCTTCAAAAGGGATTGTTTTATCTATTAAACTTGAAAGCTCAGAAATACCAGTTATATCTAAGTTAGGTAAAATCGTTACTTTTTGCTCAACCATAGCAGCTACTATTATTTCTCTTAGGAGAGACAAATCTATTTTTTCAAGTATCTTATTCTTGTTTATTTTGAACATATTCTGAGCGAATATCTCATTGTTTTGATTTATATCATCAAATAATTGAGTTGTAAAAAGTGGTGATGTATAATAGAGTAGAGAATTAGAATTGTATTCCTCTGAAGGGATAACTAAACTGTGTGACAAAGACTTTGGTCTTCCAAAAGGATCATAACCATCACTTCTCACAAGTTTTACAATCACATGTCCTGTGGTATGAGTATACTTTGAAGCATATTTTATGTGCTGTTGTTGTTTCGTTGATATTTCAGGCATAAAAACAATAGAATCTTTAGACAATTCTTTAGGCACATCTGATTTTAAAATAAGATGTGAATAAAGAATTGTCTAAAGATTCTATTGTTTTTATTCCTGAAATATCAACTAAACAACAACAGCAAATAAAATATGATTCAAAGTATAATCATAACACATGAAATGTGATT
>JAEOSZ010000027.1 GCA_016840095.1 Candidatus Heimdallarchaeota archaeon | reverse complement strand
TTCATCCATTATTTATCCTTTTCCTGATGTTTTCGATAAGTTGGCTTACAAGATTCTCCTTGTTTTTCGTGTCTGTATCGAAATCGAAAGCATTTACTTCTTCCTGAATACTTTCAATGATCTCTCTCCTGTTTTTCTGAGTATAGGATGCCTTAGGTGATTCCTTCTTATTGACAGCTGAATATTCCCACAACAGTTGTTGCGTTTTTTCAAATGGCTCAGGATAGCCAGTGGATTTGAAGAAGGAGTTTATCTCATCTAAATAGTTTTTAGAATCCATATTAGGGAAGAACAAAGTCTTGATTTGAAGCAAAGAAGCAAGAGCTTTTCTTGTACTATCAATGAATTCATCCTTTGGTAAGTTTGCAGATAATTCAAGTCCTTTGATAACTTCTTCAGGAAATTCTGAATTTAGCAATTCTAATATTTGTTCTCTATCTTTTGAAATTGCAGACAGTTCTGGAATTTCTGTAAGGAAGATATCTCTATCAAAATCCTGCCATTTTTCTGAACTTAACTCTGTCTCTATAATCTTGTCAATAAACTCTTCATCTTTGGAGGATGTTGTCTCTTCTCCATAAGTAGCTTTAATCTGAATTGCATCAATAATCGATAATGCTTTTTGGAATATCTGTTGAAGAATCTTTTGAGGCATTGTTTCGATAGATTTCTCCTCTTCAAGGAGTTCCTGTAAAGAAATTAGGAATTTCTGAAGTTTATCTTTTTCTCCTGAATAATCGTTTGAAAGTAAAGGATCAATTTGAACGAGAAATGAGTTTAATGTATCCAATTTATCAGTGGGAAGGTCTGATGAATCTCTGGTTGATCGAACAATCTTTCTGATTACTTGAAGCTTCTTAATAAGAACAGAACCTACTTCATCTTCTTGTCTCTGAATTACATTAGGAGACTCAATGAACTCTTCTATTCTATCAGATGCTTCCTTTTTCTCTAAATCAGCTATGTCAACCTCTTTGTTGTTTGATTCAACTAGTTTTGCGAATTTGAGTTTGTCTAGAAACTTCTTACCTCTAGGAGTAATTCTTGTCCAATACTCATTTTTTCTTCCTTTAGTATCAACTGTTTCAAAGAAAATATATCCAAACATTTCCAAAGCAGAAACTGCTTCCCTTACTTCGTTTTTAGACCATTTAGGAAACAAGTTTACCAATGATTCAGTGTTGATTCCTCTGCTAACTTTGGATGAAAGTTTTGAAAGAATTTCAATCATGATTGGATGTAATTGAGCAAAATCCTCATAATTCATACGGATATTTTCATTATCTTTTTCGGATATCTCAGATGAATCAGATGTTTCTCTTGAAGGTCTCTGGATAGGTTGATTTTCATGCCTATTAATATCATCAGGAAGCATTTGCAGAAGGAGAGGTTTTTCTGTTAAATCCTCTCGTAATAACATGAACTTGTTTTTGGGAAGTCTTCTGATGAAATCTACTTGGTTTTTACCAAAACCGTGTGTATCTGAAATTAAACGAACACACTTGGCTGATTTTAGACTTCCAATTATTCTATTGTAAGTTAAATCGAATATTTCAGGAGCTAAATGTGATGGATAGGGAGTAGATAGAATAATTTTGAATCTGCTATTTTCTAACTTCTTTATTATATGTGCTAGGATTGATTTATCTCTTCCAGGAGAGAAGAATAATTCTGCATCATCAATGTAAATAATGATTTCTTCATCATCCTTCGATAACTGATCATAGATAGAAAGTTGTAATAGAAATGAATAGATGAACAATCTTTGAATCTTATATCCTTGAGAACTGAAATTGATTACCTTGTTACTGCTGAATAGTTCGTGTAATCCCTTTAGGTCATTAACAGCTGTATCAGTCGAAATACTTGGATCTCTGATTTCATTAATAAGTGACCTGATAGTGGAAAGCTGGTAATCTGTTATCACAAGTCCTCCAGGTTCAATTGTTAGCATTGTATAAAGATCGTTGAGAGATACGTTAGTTTCGTTATGTGGAAACAGAATATCATCTTGTTCTTCATGATAGTCATTAACATAGAAGTCTATGAGATCTCGCAATAATACTGATCCATCATTTCTTACTTCACTTATCAATCTGATTAGATCAATGAAATTTCCTAGATATTGAGAAGATAATTTTTCTGGTATGTATTCGTTCATTAAGGGTGTAAGAACATTCAGGAAGAAGTTTTCTCCAAGAGTCAAACTATCAAAAGGTGCAGTGATTCTATCTTCAAACTCAAGGTTTTTTCTTGGATCAAGAAGGATGAATTTTTTGTTTTGTTCCAGCAATTTACAAGTAATTACTTCTCTAGTTTTCTTATCACCTCCCATTAAAAGAGGATAAGAAGCATTATCTGGTAACCCAATTAAGGATTCATTTTCAGTTATACCTAAAATAGCTGAATTATCTGACTCTATGCCAGTAGGAAAGGTAAACAAACCCTCTGGTCTTTTATCAACAGCAGGTCCTGGAATGAAACTTTTTCGAAACTGCTCATCTTTTTCTATTACGGAATAATCTCTAGTTAGTTCACTGAACATTTTCTTTCCTGTAGTAAGAAAATTAGTTTTATCTAATGTTCCATAAATAACTAATTCTTCTAATGTGGCATCTAAGAGTCGTCCAACAGTTCCTATACTTTCAAGTTTCTGTTTTAATTCATTTCTTAAGAGATATACGAAATCTTCAACTAAATCATCTATTGTTTGAAATGATTCTGTGAGATCATAATGTTTCCAAGTCTTCAAAAGATAGAATGACAATTTTACATTGATATTCTTGTTTTTATCTTCAAAGAGTTGATCTATAAGGGTAGAATCAGCTGTTTTCTTAGACTCATTTATTGGCTGGTTTTTGCGTTTAACATTACCTGGAAGGAAAATTCTGTGGAATGAGGTTTTCAATTTTTTGACTTGAGAAACGACCGAAAGTACAGAAGAATTTATTTCATCGACTTCTTGGTTTCTGAACCAATTGCTTCTATTATCAGTGGGTTCTGCTGATTTTTCCTTATGGGGTTTGATGATAAAAGCAGCATATAAAGTGATTGTATTTTTTTTCCTAATAATGTAAATAGATTTATTTGATCCTACAAATTTCTTTTTCTTCTTCTTTGCTAATAACAGAGACATATTTATTTCCTCTCCTTCTCAATTCTTTTCAATAATCGTGATTTAACGTAAGCTTCAACAGCTGGATAGATTCGTTTCTTCTCTGGTTCAAGAGAAAGGATTAACTCTCCATTAGTTTTCTTCTCAATAATCCCTATTCCTTGGCTTTTACTCCAGCTTACTTGTTCCTCTCTGAAAGAAGAATTATCTTCTGGGCATAGTATGTAAAGTGAGTGACAAAACGGCAAATATATCTGAGGATGTTGCAGATACAAACCGTTTTCAGCTTCAACAAAGATAATCTCTCCTGTTTCTTTATCTAATGCTGCTAAGTCGATTCTAACATAGTCTCTACCTTCCAAGTAATTATCGTAATAGATTTGATTGATGATTGGAATTGTTAATTCTACAACAACTTCTTTCCCTTCAGACATCCATGTTTTAGCTAAGCTTTCTACCAAGTCTTGTTCTATAGATATTGCCATTTTTATCACCTTAATAATAAATATTCAAATGAAGATTGGCTATACCTGAATTGTTCAAATAAAGCTCTATTTCTTCATCTCTGATTATAATTTTTGATTTGAAATCTTCTAACTTAGTTTTAATCGTCATATCACAAAATGATTCAATGATATCTTCAGCTGGAGCTGAATCCTTGTAAGAAAAACCATTGATGAGTAAAACCTTGCATGCTTTTTCATCTGCAATTAAATAGAGTTTTTCCATTAGATTCCTTAATTGTGTGCGATACTCCTCTTTGTGTATCTGACCTCTTAGATAATCTGTTACATGATCGATTACGATCATTCCCAACTCATCAGGATGAAGTTCTGATAGTTTTTCAAGTCGAACCTCAAGCTCGTCCAAATCTGAAATTTCACTGGGGTAGAAACATTGTTTAAGATCCTTAAAATCTGACCATCGAACATCAGTGATTATTTGTTTTACTCTTTTCAAAACTGAAGTCCCATGACTTGTAATGAAGTAATAGGTTTTCTTGGGGTAAATCTCTACAGCTGCTTGGATACCTAAAGTCGTTTTGCATGAACCAGGTGGACCAAAAATATGTACAAGTTTGATTTCTCTATTAATATCTATGAAATAAGTTTCTTCATCTAATGTTGTTTCAATAGCATTTGAAACATCTTCTTCGGTAATTTTATTTTCAGTAAACTGAATAATACTTTCTTTTACAGTGTTGAATTGTTTATCAGGAATTGAGGGGATGTTATGAAAAATTGGGACTTCCTCTTCAACCTCTAAAAGAGATTCTTCCTGTTCTATAACAACTTCCTCCTTTCTTTCTAGTTCCTTTTCGGGAACTACAGAAGCTGGAAATACATCACTCTTTACCGTAACATAATTATTGCTATCATAACTTTCATCTGAGGTGGGATACCTTACACTTGGATAAGGATGCTTACTCATTACTTCAACTTTCTCCTGTTCTTGAGGAAGATCTTCATCAGATTGATTAAGTTTGAAATTCTTTTCTAGTTTTCCTAAAGAAGTTTCAACGTCCTCTAGTACCCTGTCAACAATATCACTTAATTCGATTTCATTCTCCAAAGGGATCAGCCTCTAATATTTTTGCTTTCTTAGATTTGATCCACTTCTCACCAGTATTCTTCCTTCCGTGATGATAAAGAGGAATCAATAGAACAACGAAGAACATACCTTGTGCGAGAGCTTCAATCTGGACAAAGTAATGTAGGACAAAGTAAAGTGGAAGTGCAAAGAAGGTAAGCTTTGCAAACCATTTGAAAATGGATTTAATGTTTGTTCTTAGCAGTGACTCAGATTCTTTGAAATCAGGAGCTGAAGTTAAAATTACAGCGAATCCTAAGATGTAGAGAACTATACCAATCCATGTGTATTCTGTATCATATAGTTTGCTGGCCCAGTATAGGATAAATGAACCAACATATGTCAATACTAGCAGAGGTGCTAGAATATTTGCTGTAATTCTGCAATCAAAATCATCAACTTCTTCAGTCTCGAAGAGAGATTTCTCTAGATCAGATTCAATGACTTTTACACCGTAAATCCAGTAGAAAAGCCTCTTTATAGGATATCTAATTAGATTTCCTGTAAATCTTATCAGTTCAAAAATTCTTCCTGGAAGAAAAGATAGTAACCATCTCATTGCCAGGGATATTAACCAGAATTTCAGATAGAATTCTATTATTTCAAGTAGGAATATATCTTCTAACATTTAATCCCCTCCATCAATTACTAATTCTTTTTTGTTCTTAGCAGGTGGTTGTGGAATAGAAGTGATATCTGCTGATTCATTTATTTCTGGAAGATCACTTGAAGTATTCTTCTGTGGTTGTCTGAACTTCGAATCTAAGAAAGTAATCAACTTCTGTTTGTTATTTTTATCTATTGAAACTGAAGTATATTCATCCGATAGTCTGTCTACAAAATTCTCAATTTCTGTTGAAGATGGCAGTTCTATATCAAGAAATTCAACAATCTTGAGAAGGTAGGAGTATGATGGATAATAGAAAGGAATATCCTCTTTCTCACAAAAAAGATGAACAGTTTTCAAGAAACGATCAGTATCAATTACATACTTGTTTCCAACAGCTGTTTCTATAGCTTTCTTGTAATAACCTCTTGCAGCAGATAGAAAACTTTCAATTGAAAAATTCAATTCTCCCAACAAGATGTTCTTTATCATCTCCTTTTGATTAGAATTGGTTTTGCTTTCTTTACTTGCTTCAGCAGTTTGAGGTTCTTCAACACTATCTAATGCAATTTCTTCTTGTTCAGGTTCTTTGATTTCTATTGTTTCTTTTTCAGCAGATTCTTCTTTTACTAAGAATTCAATAAATTCATCATCCTGATCATAATGATCATTAGAGTTATCCTCTAAGATTTCATCAGTTTCAGGAATAAGTTGTATTTCTTCATCATCATGAGAGATGTGAAGAATCTTATCATAAAGCGGAAAGATTTCTTTTAGAATGCTTTCATCAGGTTGTTCAAATTCAACCTTTTTCTCTCTCACAAATTCTGATAATATATTGAATACTTCTTGGAAGAAGTTTTCTTCTAGAATATGGAGAGTAATGAATAATGAAGCTAGTTTAGAGCTTCTAGAACGGCCTTTAAGTAAAAGGACTTCGTATTTGGCAGTGTCAATAATACTACAATGATAACTCAAACTAAGTTTCTGCAAAGTAACGTTTGAAATTGAGTTGAAGATTGATGATGTTGAAGAAGAGATAGAATTTATCTTGAGAGCAACTACAGGAGTAAGCTGATACCCACTTCTTATATTTCTAGATAGAACAATACCTCCTTGATAAGAAGAGCTGCCAATTAAAATAGAGTTGTCAGATAGATCAAGTGAATCAACTTCAGGATATTCTTCCTCTCTGAAGTCTTTAAGCACAATCCTTCTTCCTAGAAAGTTCAATCCTTCAACAAAGCCAAAAGCTCCAACTACAGCTACTAGTACAATAATCCATCTTTGAGCTGGAGTAACTAGAGCTACGAAGATGATAAATATGAGAAACCAGAAGATTACAGCACCAAAAATCTGGAATAACCAAGGTAACTCTCCTTTGGTACAAAGATTTTCTCTGATTGATTCTTTTTGATTGGATCCAAACCTCTTTAGTTTACCGTAAAGAGTGGACGCAAATGTTTGAACTGCCATGTCTGACTAATTATAAGTAATTTCATATAAAAAGGTTGAAAAAAAAGTTGCAGTTTAGTAGTCTTTGGACATCTGAGCAATTTCAAGTATAAACTCGTCATTCTCAGCATGGTGGCTCTTTCGCTGTTTTCTACCCTTATAGATTCTCAGCATAATACCCATGATTAACCAACAATCAAATAGAACAAAAACACCAAGGAAGATATTTTTTGGTAGTTGGAAGAAAGGTATATCAATTCCTCCTGCAGGAACATTATTATTTCCTGTTCCATCAGTTTGCTGAATAGTGTATTTCAGATTTTCAAGTGTAACGTCAGAACCTCCACCTAGGATGGTTAGAGTATACTTTAGCTCAATAACTCCTGCTTCTAAAGTTAATTCTTCAGAAACATGAACATCTCCAGGAGTACGGATGGATTTCGTATAAACTGCTACCTGATTAACATGACATGTTAGAGTTATACTATCAAAGTTCTGGTCAGAAACTGAAAACTGCATGATAAAGTCATTTCTGTAATTTACTGAATCATTTTGAATGTAGAGAGCATCATAATATACAATATTAATCGAACCAAAAGTAGGTGTTTCAACTGTGAGTGAATCTTCGAAAACTAACTGATGAATTTGAGTATCAATATAGACCAGATCTCTAATCTCTACAGATGTGGAATTGTAGATCGTGATGGTTCCAGAACCCATTGCATCAGCATATAAACTGAAGAAAAGTGCTTCTTGATAGTTAGTTGTGAAGGTGTCAATTTCAACAAGTTGAACTTCTCCATTTTGCTTATTCGCAGAAATTGTTCCAGAACTAAGTGTAGTACTTCCTTGAACAACTTCGAAATTGATTCCAGTAAAAACTACATTACCTTCAAAACTGGAAAATAATGAAATATTCAATACTTGTTCTGATTGAGCAGACATTGGTTTTAAGAACGAAATATCAATATTTTCATCAATTCCATCATTCCAGTTGATTTCAACAAGAGTTTCAGTGAGAGCAGAATTTTGAGCAATCCTAACCTCTAATTCTATATTACTTATCTGGATTAAGTCACTAGAAAGTTCAACAAGGAATGAGATATACAAAGGAGAATAACCTTGAAGATCAGTTGTTTGAAAACCCAAAGTATTCAGTTGATTATCATAGAAGTTTGTTCTCTCCAGCTCACTAGTGTTGGAAGAGAGAATTACTTCTTTTGTGAAAGATTGGAAATCATTAACACCAAACGATAAACTGAAATCAAGAACATATGATTCATTGAAAGTATTGTTAAGTACAGTCATTACTGTAACTTCTTTGAATCCTACCATGTTTCCCTCAAATGAGAGACTATCTGGAGTAATCTGAATAGGTTGATATTCTTCAGATAGTTCAACTAAAGGAATGTTTGAGATGAAGCTAGACTGATAGACTGTGATAGAACCACTATTACCGAAACTAGCTACTCCTGAGATGGTAACATTGACTATGAAATCATTAACAACAGGTTCATCGAAAAAAAAACCTTTAGTCAAAGAATGAACTTGATCATCTTGATAATTCCTATCAATAATAAGATTGACCAATAAGGAATCAAAGTTGAAGGTTATAGAAATACCGTTACTATTAGATCTATCACCCTCAACTATGAAACTAATATTGAGTAGATTATGATAAGTTAAGCTTAAGTTAGTTAAGGAAAGTTGGAAGGTGCTTTCAGTAAAAGAGTCTGTATAGTTGAAGACCAAGTCCTCACCCAATTGTGTCGAAAGCACCCCTTCCTGTGTGTGTGATGAGTTATACGAGTGGGTGAGCAGACCTGACTGTGAATGAGCATGATTAGCACTGTATCCGAG
>JAEOSZ010000026.1 GCA_016840095.1 Candidatus Heimdallarchaeota archaeon | reverse complement strand
TCTAAGGAACAAAGGAGTAAAATTGCAGATATTTGATGACATTTCCCAAATCAGAGAATTTGCGAAAACCAAGTAACTAATCTTGTTTCAATTGATTAAGATATAATTTTCTAAATTTGTTCACTTTGGGTTCAATTACAACCTTGCAGTACGGTTGAGAAGTATTGAGTTTGAAATAATTCTGATGATAATCTTCTGCTTTATAGAATTTATCAAATGGTTTTAGTTCAGTAACTATTGGATTACTCCACTTCTTTGATAATTCCAACTCATTAATTACTTCTTTTGCTATTCGTTTCTGATTCTCAGAATGATAAAAGATTGCAGATCTATATTGATTGCCAATATCATTACCTTGACGGTTCAAAGTAGTTGGATCATGAACTGTAAAAAACACTTCAAGTATTTCTTTAAATGAAATTACTTCTGAATCGAATTTTACTTGAACAACTTCGGCATGACCAGTAGTTCCAGAACAAACCTGTTCATATGTTGGATTGACAACTTTTCCTCCTGAATAACCCGATACAGCTGTTTGAACACCTTTTAATTCACTAAAAACAGCTTCTATACACCAGAAGCATCCTCCACCTAAAGTAATGTTCTCAAGATTAGTTTCAGCACTCATTATAATTATCCAAACAAAGTACCTTTTAAAAATAATTAAAGACTGGTATTGAACAAAAATAGTGTAGAAACTGGTGGGGCAAAGCGGATTTGAACCGCCGGCCTACTCCGTGTAAGGGAGTTGTCATAACCAGGCTAGACCATTGCCCCTTGTTTTGTGTGCTACATTTCTGTGCTAGTGGTTTTCATTTTAAACTTTTGGTTAATTAATTTTACTTTCTGTTTCTACTCTTACGATTTACTTATATATTTCTCCGTATAGATTTGAAACTGGAGAAAGACCATGTCTGACACTGAGGAACTAACCTTGAAGTTGAAAGCCCTTGGTTTAACTCAATATGAAGTTAAAACTTTGATAACTTTAGTAGCACTTTCATCTTCTACTGCTGAAGAAATTCACAAACAAACAGATATTCCAACCCCAAGAATTTACGATACAATCGACAGTTTAGAGAAAAAAGGCTTAGTTCGAACTATTTCAGGAAGACCGATGAGGTTTGAAGCAATTAATCTAAAGAAAGGATTAGATAACCTTCTCCGATATAGAGAACAAGAATATCACGATCAACTTGATAAGATGGCAACAGCCTCACAAGAGATTATGACTCTTTTGAGTGATCCAGAATATCAATCAAAGCTTATTATCAAACCTGATGAGCTTCTAGAGGCATATTCTTCTCTTGAAGACATGCAAGTAAAAACTAAGAATATTATCAAAAATGGAGCAAAGGAGATATCTATCTTTACAAATGTCTTTTATTGGTACAATGATGTGAAAAAAGAGATTAAAGATGCACTTGATAAGGGAGTTAAAGTTAGAGTCATAATGAGTATTGATGATTCTAAATCCAAGGATGTTGCAAAAAATCTGTTAGATTTAGGGGCTCAAGTTCGAAGTATTCCTGAAGGAAATGTTCTAGCTCGAGGAACATTGGTAGATCAAGAGCAGGTTGTTTTCGTTATTTGGGTTTCTCCTGTCAAAGACGAGAAGTTTGTCTATCGACCACATTTCTCCTCTAACTCAGGAATTATTGAGATATTTTCTAATAATTTTGAACATTTGTGGGCAAAAGGTGAAGAAGTTTCCTTCAACTAATTTTTTGGAAGTGAAAATTATGATAAATTTGGATGAGCAAAACCATATTATTGAAATTGATAAATCCAAACAACTTGAAATTCTTAAGGAATGGTCATCACTATTTCAGGAAGCAAGAGAGAATAGCCTTGAGTTTGTTCTTCCTGAAAACATCAAAGAGCCTTCCAACATAGTAATTTGTGGAATGGGTGGTTCAGCGATTGCAGGAGACTACCTTAGCAGTCTTTTAAAATCTGATATCAAAATCCCAATTTTGGTTAATAGAGATTATTATCTACCTGCCTTCTGTAACAAATCAACTCTAGTCATATGTGTTAGTTATTCTGGTAACACAGAAGAAACACTCTCTTGTTTCAAAGATGCACATACAAAAAACACTATGATTATTACTATTTCTTCAGGAGGTTTTTTGGAAAAACTAGCTAAAAAGACCAAAGTTCCCCACATAAAGATAAAAGAAGGAATACCACCTAGAACAGGTTTACCCTTAATTTACACATCACTTCTAACTATATTAGAAAAACTCAAACTCATTAATGATATGAGTAAGGATTTTGAAGAAACGGAAAAGATTTTAGCTAAATTATCAGAAGAATACTCTCCTGAAAAGAAAACTGAGGAAAATTTTGCCAAAGAAATTGCTTATGGTTTATTTAACAAATTACCTCTTTTTGTTGGACATACAATCTATTCACCTCTATCTTACAGAGCTAAATCAGAACTTAATGAAAATAGCAAGGTAATTGCAATAAGTGAGGAAGTTCCAGAACAAAACCATAATGGTATTGTAGCATGGGATAATCCTAATGTTGTTCTAAATGATGTCGTAGTAATTTTGTTTAGAGATGAAAACGAACCAAAACCTATCAAAATTAGGATGGAGCAATTGAAAAAGATAGTTAATCAAAAAACAGAAAAGGTTCTAGAACTCTATCCTCAAGGTCAATCTAAATTAGCCAAACAAATCAGTTTAACATATTTGATAGATATAACAAGCATATATCTAGCAGTGTTGCATGAAGTAGATCCATCTATTACACCAAGTATTGATAACCTAAAGGGAGTGTTAAAGAAGAAATTAAACCTTCAGGATATAATAGAAAAAGAATTGAGTTAAATCTCCCTAAACTGCCTTTTCACATGTTATCCAACAGAAAGTTTTAATAAGGAAATCATTTTTACTTATTTAGAGTAAAAAGCAGTTAAAAACATCAAGTGTTGCTTATGTGTGGGATTGTTGGAATAGTTCAGAAGCAAGAAACAAAGATAGGAAAGGCCATTATTGAAGCGCTAACCAAACTCGAATACAGAGGTTACGATAGTGTTGGAATTGCTTCTATTTATGATAATAAGGTTATAATAACCAAAGATCAAGGAAAAATTTCAGAGGTTTCTGAAAGGATTGATGTTAATAGTATTAAAGGGAAAATAGCTATAGGGCACACACGCTGGGCAACTCATGGTCCACCCAGCAAAGAAAATGCACATCCCCATGTTGATTGTAGTGGGGACATATCAGTAATTCATAATGGAATTATAGAAAATTTTCAGAGACTTAAAGAGGAATTATTGGAACAGGGACATGTGTTTCAATCAGAAACAGATACAGAAATTATTCCCCACATGATTGAACAACAAGTGAAGAAGGAAGGTTTGGCATTAAAAGAAGCCATTATTCAAGTTGTTAAAAGACTTGAAGGCACATTTGCAATATGTGTTGTATCAAATTTAAATCCAGATAGAATCTATTGTGCGAAGCGTGATAGTCCTCTCGTAATTGGAATTAATACTGATAGAATGTTTTGTGCATCAGATATTCCTGCATTCCTTAATAAAACTAGAAAGGTAGTTCTACTTCATGATGATGAATTTGTTACGCTAACTTCAGAAGGTTATGATATCATTAATTTCAACACCTTAGAAAAGGTAATTAGAAAACCACACATAGTTTCATGGAAACCAGAAATGGCACAAAAAGCAGGTTTCCCACATTTCATGTTAAAAGAGATACATGAGCAACCTCACTCTCTAGCTGATTATGTTAGAATAAAACAGCCCTCACTAACAAGAATAGCTGAAAAAATCTATAATGCAGAGAAGATTTTTCTTCTAGCAGCAGGCACAGCTCATTATTCCACACTAACAGGTGAGCACCTCATTAGAAGATTTGCGAAAAAATCTAGTAGTTCAATTATTGCTTCTGAGTTTGAATCAGTTAACAGTTTGATTGATGAAGATACAATCATTTTGCCAGTGAGTCAGAGTGGGGAAACCATGGATACTATAATGGCAATCAAAAGTGCTAAAGAACAGGGAGCCTCAATTCTTTCAGCTGTAAATGTTATAGGAAGTACAATTACTCGACATTCTGATGAAGTATTATATTTGTATGCAGGCCCAGAAATAGGTGTAGCAGCCACAAAAACTTACACTGCTCAAACTATTGCAATGTGGGATATAGGTTTAGAGCTTGGTAAACTTTCTGGTGAAATCAACAATTCTGAATATTCTGAAGCTCGAAAACTCTATCAACAAATTCCAAACATAGTTAAGCAAACTATAGTTAGAAATGAAGCAAGAGCCAATCACGTAGCTTCTTGGTTTGCGAAGAAGAATAGTAGTTTCTATTTGGGAAGAGGACTGAATCTTCAAACGGCAAATGAAGGAGCTTTGAAAATGAAAGAAATAGCTTACATTCATAGTGAATCATATCCAGCTGGAGAATCAAAACATGGACCAATTGCTCTTGTTGAGGAAGATTATCCTGTAGTTTTCATTACACCACAAGATTATACACACAATCGAATTATTGGGAATATTATGGAAATGAAAGCAAGAGGAGCAGCAGCAACAGTAGTTATCGAAGAAGGAGATAGAGAAATAGAAGAACTATCAAAATGGAAGTTCGAAATACCTCAAGGATATTCAGAGATGTTCTCAACAATACCTTATGTTATACCTTTACAGCTACTAGCATATTATACAGCAGTAAGAAGAAACCTATCGCCGGATATGCCTAGGAACTTGTCCAAGAGCGTGACGGTTTTGTAAAATTCCCTATTAAAAAGAAATATAATTATGAAAAAACAAAGGAGTAAAAGAAAATGAAAGCAGTAATACTCGCAGGTGGAAAAGGTATTGATCTTTTTCCACTCACTCAAACTAGACCCAAACCAATGATTACCCTTCTGGGTAAGCCTATTCTTGAATATCTTATCAAAGAATTGAAGGAAGTTGGTTTGACTGAGATTTTAATTGTTACAGGATATAAGGGAGATCAAATTAGAAATTATTTTAAGAAGGGTAAAGACTTAGGTGTTTCTATCCAGTATGCTGACCAAGGAGCGGAGGAGGGTATTGTTGCTGCAATACTGGCTGCAGAGGAGTTCACAAGTGATGAATCTAGTTTTCTGCTTTTATTTGGAGATATAGTATCTGAAAAAGGGTTAATTCAAAGGGCTCTCAATGCTTTTGAAAATACTCAATCTGATATGACTATGACTCTCACTCTTCAAGGAGATACTGGTGATTTTGGTATTGTTGAAATCGACCCAATGGGTATGGTAAAGAAGGCAGGAATTAAAAAAGCTGAATTGTCATCCAGAAGTAAATATGTTGACGCTGGATGCTTCATCATTAAAACAGAAATCTTTGAAGAAATAAGAAATGGTGCATCTTTAGGTCAAGCTATCAATAATCGAATAGATAAAGGAGATAAGGTAGTTGCCGCTATCTGGGAAAAGGAGTGGATAGACGTAGGAAAGCCATGGAACATAATCGAAGCAAACAAACTTCTTTTATCGAAAGTAAAGGAAACCAGAATAGCTAATGATGTTATTATAGGTGCCAATGTTGAATTGAAAAACTCTGTTATAATCGAAAGTGGGACTGAAATCTGTGCAGGTGCGGTTCTTAATGGTCCTCTCTATATTGGTCCCAACAGCTACATAGGCAATAACGTTCTAGTTCGAGACCATTGCTCAATAGGTGAAGGTGCCATAGTAGGTTTTGGAAGTGAGGTGAAAAATTCTATACTATTTGAAGGTGCAAAGATTTTTGGTTTGTGCTATGTTGGAGACAGCGTTATTGGAAAAAACACCATCCTCTCTTCTGGAGTTATTACTGTAAATACTGAAACACCTAGAAAAGAAATAGAAATGAATGTTGGAGATAAATCGCTTCCTACAGGCCTTACAAAACTTGGAGCCATAATAGGTGATTGTTGTGAAATAGGTGTTAACTGTCTGATTTTTCCCGGAAGAAAAATTGCTTCAAAAAGTGTTGTTTCTCCTGGAACATCAGTAAAATCTGATATTAAGGATCAGAGCTAATTCAATAAAAAATCAAAAAGAAAGAAAGAGAAGGTAGGGAGAATCTACTTGTTTTGATTTATTAGTAATCAAAATCAGTAATTTCTAACAGGGTTATAATCTGCAACAGCATGGTTCTAGCATGAGCTGGGCAATTAGGATCTTGAGAAATTTCATCTAAGATTTCAATTGCATTGTTAGCTTTAACTGCTAAACTTAATTCTGAATCTGGTTCTCTTATTATTTCCAGCGAATTTGTTGCTGCTCTTCTAATATTCCTTGGAACTGTTGTATCCTCACTTATTCTTTCCAAAAGCTGTACTGCTTCATCTACTTGTTCGAGGGTCTCATCGCTCATTTTAATACCCCTATTAAAAGTTCTATTCATTATCATGACTTACAATCTGTTTTTTAATCATTTCGGTTTAAAAGATATTAATAGATAAAAATATTCTATATTCTTTCAAATAATTGTTCTAATGGGTCTACTTCTTTAGCCAATCAACATAATCACTGATGCCTTCTTCTATTGAAATCTTAGCATTCCACCCTAAAGCATGTAATTTCAAGGTATCAACTGATGTAAAAACTACATCTCCCTTCCAACCTCTTTTTCCACCAGTGAAAGTATAGTTTACATTCTCTAAACCTAGGGTTTTTGACATAAATTTAGCTATTTGCTTTACTGTTGTTTGCTCACTTGAACTTACATTATACACATCAAAACCTTCCTTCATATTTTCAAATGTGATGTCAAATGCGTTTATTGTGTCATTTATATGGAGATAGGTTTTTGTTTGAGAACCATCACCAAGAATTTCCAGAGTTGCTGAATCTTTTAGCAATTTATTGTAAAAATCAAACATCACTCCATGTGTAGAACGAGGTCCATAGATATTTCCTAACCTCAAAGAAATTATGTCAATGTCATATAATGAAGAATAACTGGAACAATACATTTCAGAAGCTGCTTTTGCTGCTCCATAGTTACTAATTGGTTTTAATTGGTAGTTTTCTGGAGTTGGATAAACATCAGGTTCACCATATACTGTTCCAAGAGAACTAGCAAAAACAAACTTGGTAATGTCTCTTTGTCTCATAAATTCAAGTATGTTTAGTGTTCCTAGTACATTAACTTCAAAATCAAAACGAGGATCTGTAACGCTTAATTTTACATCTGGTTGCGCAGCTAGATGAAATACAAAATCAAAATCTCTTTCAAATTCTAACAGTTTATCATAATCTCTTACATCAGTTTTACTAAAAATCACAGAATCATTATCAATGTAATTTTGAAGATATCTTAAATCAGTCTTGGCAGATAAATCATCTACTACTGTAATGTGAAATCCTTTTTTTACCAATAGATCTACCAGATGTGATCCTATGAAACCACACCCACCAGTTAGTAAGATATTTTTTGAAATATGATAACCTCCTTAGAAATTAATCAATTGCTTTAGCAAAGTTTTCAAGTTCTGTCAAGAATATATCAACTTCATCCATTGTATTGTAGATATAGAGAGATGCACGAGTTACTCCTTCTCCTTGAGCAGGATTTATCCCTATCTGATATTGGAATGGGTGCACACACATATTCCCAGAACGCATCAGAATTTTATGATTTGGAATCATTTCATTGAAATACTCTGTTACATCATTGTGATTCATAGCATCTGATTTAGGTCTAAATGATACTAAAGCAGCTCTTTGTTTATAATCAAGAGGACCAAGAACCTCGAATTTCTCTAATTCAAGAACACCTTCTAATAATCTTCTTGAGAAAGCTTGTTCTCTTTTATGTATGTTTTCCATTCCTATTCCTTGTAAGTAATCAACAGCTGCTCCAGCACCTAACATCCCACCATAATTTTGCAAACCTGCTTCAAATTTATGAGGTGGTGGAAGATATTTCGGAGTGATTTTGCCATTTTCATAGACGACATCTTCAATTACATCACCGCCTACAAGGAACATTTCTAGTTCTTCAAGGCGTTCATATTTACCATATAATACACCTATACCTGTTGGTCCACAAGCTTTGTGAACACTTAGAACACTAAAATCAACATCCAATTTTTGCACATCTAATTTATCATGGGGTGCAAATTGAGCTTCATCAGAAACTACCCAAGCATCATGTTCATGAGCAATTTCTACTATGTTTTCTAGAGGTGCGATTGTACCTGTTAGGTTTGATGCGTGGACAAATGAAACAATCTTTGTTTTGTCATCTATCTTTTCTTCGAAGTCAGCTGGATCAAAGGTTCCATCAGGTTTAGCATTTACTATCCTCAATTCACTTCCAGTTTCTTGACACTTTTTGAAAAATGGGAGCATTCCACTATGGTGCTCTAAAGTTGTTGTGACAACATTCTCATCCTTTTTTATTGGTAAAGTAGCTGCAACTATGTTCAGTCCTTCAGTTGCATTTCGTGTCCAAACTATTTCATTTGGGGTTTTTGCATTTATAAACGAGGCAATCTTCTGTCTCGATTCTTCAGTAAGTAAGCTTGTCTCAACACCAAGACTATGAGTTGACCTACCTGCCCCACCACAAGCCCCTAGATATTTGTAATAATATTCCATTGCTTCCCAAACTTGAACTGGTTTGAGAGCCATACATGCTGAATCAAAATAGATTAGGCTTTTACCTTCGTAAAGCTCATTTAAAACCGGAAAATCTCTTCTAATACGAGACCAAACAACCATCATATTCACCTTATTCTTCTGGATCTGAGATTAACTTCCATTCAAATCCTTCATTAGTCCATTTTCTTTGAACCATTCCTTCTTCAACTAACTGTTTTCCAGCTAAAACTACATCTCCACCTGAGGAACAGCCAGCACAAAGATCTGGAAAAAGATCTCTCATAGCCATAATATCCTTTGTAGTGGCTGGATTTTTTTTCTTTAGTATTTCAAGTATACATTGGATATTGCGTTCTTTGAAGTCACTCATAGTATCAAATAGTCAGTTTTACTTATGAATTTAAATTATTCTACTCTTGTAATATGAATTAATTATTCTTAGAAAAATTCAGAAAGAGATTTTTGTCCCTTCAGTTTCAAAGGTTTATCAGAAAAAGACAGTAAATGCCCTACAATTTTTGAGAGATTTGTTACATAATAGCTGTTGTTTACTTTAGAAACTAGAAGCTTTCCTTTCACACCAACAATTGTACCAGTTATCTGAGAAGTCTTTTCAACTTCATTTAGTATTGGATTTACATTTATTGAAGGTATATCCCCATAGTATGAAGATAAGCTTGTTTCTTTAAAGAGAATATCTGAGGGTTCTGATAGCAGTGATTTGCCTTCTAGATAAGAGATTACCTCCTTAGATAATTTTCTAAAGTCTGGTAAGGAGCGTTCAAGATTGTAATTCAGCTTTCTAGCTTTAGTAGCTTTTCTAATTGTTTGAGATATTCCTAAATCAGATGAAATCATCTTTTCAACTGTTCGTGCTTCAAATCCATCTTTTACTTTCAGTATTTCAACTGCTATATCAGCTCCCTGATTCATCCATCTCTTCAATGGAGTAAATGATACACCTACTTTTACATCATTTGCAATCAAAGCAAGATAAACTGAACTTTTATGAGATTTACAGTATTCATAAGCTGCAGAATTTATGCAGTTCCCAAAAGGCTTTGATGCGTCACAAAATAGAAAGCAACGTTCAAAATCTTGTTGTTCACAAGTATAACATCTGTTATATTGCCCGTCAACTGTACTATTACAGAAATGATACTCTTCCTTGTTTATTGAGTGTCCTATGCACACTTTTTCTTCAGATATTGTAACATTAAAAGGGTCTCCAGGAAAAAGAGGTTTCTTAACTATCTCCTCCGTTTCTTGATTTGGCTTTCTTAGAAAAAGAAAAACAAAAGGAGAGGTTGAAGGATCCCATTTAACAGCTGTTAAGTGTTCCATCAATTACAACTTCCATATTATTCTTACATTACTAGAATTTGATCTTTTCCAGCTGCTAATTGCTTTTGGCATTCTTCTAAAATTGAATAGATTTTCTCTCTTAGTTGATTGGAAATTATTCCTTTATCGGTTAGGTGATTTATTAGACCTTCATCCACAGTCTTTATTTCTTCCTCTTTTTTAATAAGTAGTAAACCTAAATCAATATATCTAAGTTTTCCACCATTGCAAAGCTCTATTGGTGTTACGATTTTCACTGTTTCACCTAACTGTTTGTCATCTCGAAAGATTTTCATATGTACTGACCAACTACCTTCTTTTGCAAGAATGGAGGAAGTATCACCTTGACTAATATCAATATCTAAGCTATAGTGAACACCTCGAGAAGATCTAAAACTCCTCTTAATAACTAAAACATCATCTGACCAACTTAGTTGGCCTAGAATCCTTTCTTGTGGAGGAGAAGTTAATTTGTACTCTTGTAAATACATAATAGAGTTGTCGCTAAAATCTGCTTCTAGAATAATTTCTTTTAGCACAGTAGAAATTTTGTTTCCATCTATTTCTTTTGCAATTCTTTCAGCAAAAGTTGTAGTAAGCTTCAATTCTTTTGAATAAGACATGAACCAATGATACATTGGTATTGATGGAACCACTTTGTTTCTAAGTTCTGTAAGCTTTTCCTTAGCATCCTTTACTAATAATACATGAGCAACTGTCTGTCCTGCTTGTAGTATTCCTGGACCATAAGATGAACCTGATATCAACAAATCAAGTTCTTCAGCTCTTTGAACAAGTTGATCAATATCAGCTTGGATAGCTTCTTGTGAGGCTTTTGTTGCGCTAGTTCGCATTATTAATCCGTGGTCTTCCGGTCTCATACCTTTACCTAACTCAAATAGCTTATCTCTATCCAACTTAGGTAATTTTCTTGAAACTCTAACAAAATTTGCATCTCTTTCCAATATTACAGATTGACCTGGAAAATGAATAACGGTTGAACAAACAGGTAGTTGATCCTCAAAAATGTTGAGTTGTTTAATCTGAACAACTACTTTTTGTCCCTTATGGAAATTTGAACCAAATAAGATTGCATTAACATTCTCTCCTATATCAATTACAGAGAGATTTTTCTCGTTATTAATGTGGACAACTTTACCATTATAGACCGCATGAAGCTGAACTGGATGTTTAAGAACAATTGAATTGGGTATATTTTTATGAAACAGAGTACTGATCAAGGAAACATACTCTTCATCTCCTTCAATAGAAATTCCATAACCTTCTAAGATATCTTGAATTTCAATATCATATGGGACCATTTTTTCTTCAATTTTGAACAACATAATTTGCTCTGGAACGGGTTGTACAAGTTCAAAATCTAGATTTTCTGACACTAATTTAATTAGTGCAACATCATAAATACTTCTTACACGAAATGTTGGAGATACCATTACAAAGTCACCTATAGGCAGAGATTAGCTGAGCACAATAAAAACTTAATGAAATAAAAGTATGGCGAATTCCTTGGAGCCAGGACGGGGATTTGAACCCCGGAGGCTGATGCCAGAGGTTTTCGAGACCCCCGCCGTACCACTTGGCTATCCTGGCATAAAGGTAAAATAATATATTGAAATCATTAAAAAAATCTTTGTATGAGTTAAGATTACTGACGTCTAACGAATTGTCTACTTCCACAACTATTGCATCCTTTACTTGAGCAGCTAGCACAATAGTTTTCTCCACATCTTGAGCATTTAGAGGTTGCTTTATTATCACAAGTAGAACATCCTTTGATTCCTAAGCGCTGACTGATTTTAACTCCAGCATAAGCTCCTCCAATAACAATACCTAGACTAGCAACAGTAATGAGAATCGGACGAATTATTCTCCATGCAAGTGTTGAATCAGGAGTAGAATCTTTTACTAACCTCACAATTGTTGTATCATAATACTCTATTACATCTTCATCCAAATTAATCCAAGTAATATAGGGTTTTACTTCACCTTCCTTCATCCCAAGGAGTTCGCTAGTAAAATTCGAGTTGATTACTTGATTACTTACAGTAAGTCTGAAAGGGCCTTCTGCTGTATAACTATTAGAGAAGATACCATTTATCCAGCTTTCAAACGCAACATCAATTACATCGTCATATTCAACTCCATATAGATTATCATATGCTTTAACAGTTAGAGATTGAGTAACAACTAATGAAGTCATAATTGATAGCATGATCAAGATATAGAGTTGGCGTCTCATTGATTAAAGAGAAGTAAAAAAATTTAAAAGAATTTCGAAGAGACACACTATTTCAGCTAAATCTGATAAGAGACCGGCCTTTACAATTAGGGCACCCATTTGAGTAACAAGTATTGCAAAAAGATTTACCACAATTCTTACAGTAACCCGCAGCACTTCTCTTGCATGTTAAACAACGTTTACCAAAGAGTTTAGGATAATATCTATAACCACCATAAATTAGAAGAACTGCAGCTGCCAAACCTAAAATAGTTCCACCAATTGTAAGAATCCAAAATACAAAGGATCTAGGTTCAGGTTGAGTTGGAAGTTCTGTATAATGATATCCATTTATTTTGTAAATTTGAAGATTATTAAAAGTAACAGCTTTACCAGAATAAGCACCATAAGTAGGATCACTTGGCAAAAATCCTTCTTCAGGAGGAATAATTATGTTGGTTTTTATCTCCCCATTATTCATGCCAATAAGATGTATATATAGCCCTGGAGGGACACAATTGTCTTCCATAATTACTATCTGAAAGGGATTCGCTTCAGTTCGAGTTTCTACGATAGCACTATCAACGAGCATTTGATAACCATAGTCAATGTAATCCCCATCTTCTATAGTATACTGATTTGCCAAAGTCGGAGTACTGACAATAGATATGCCTGTAATTATTGGTATAATCATTACAAATAACAAAGTATACCTCTTCATTAGGCCCTTTGATTTCCGAAGCAATAAAAAGCTATCGAATAAAAAGAAAAATTTGGCGAGGCAGCCGGGATTTGAACCCGGGTCGAAGGAGTTCGGCACTCAATGCAAGACTGCAAAGAACTTGACAGTCCCCCATCATTAACCAGAGGTGGTTCACAACCTGTCTCTTTAGGCCAGGCTAAACTACTGCCCCGTGATTTTCGACATCTTTTTTCTTTTACTACTTCTTTTAAACTTGTCGTTTAGTATTATGTATTAATAATTCTAGTAGCACAAAAACAAAAGGAATAATTTACAATTTCTTAATCGTAACCAAATTCTACTCTCTTTCTTTCTACATCCTTCATTAATTCTTGTGCAAAGGTTCTGAAAGCATCTTCTACTTTTTCACCTGTTTTCGCTGATGTAATAAAGAATGAATCCTTTGATATTCCCAACTCTTGAATCATTTCTTCAATATTTTCGTCTGAAACTGCAATTTGCTCCTTTAAGTCTGCTTTGTTACCTATCAGGAAATACAAAGCATCTTCTTCAACACCTTCCAATCCTTTCTTCCAAGCTTTTAATGAACTCAAAGTATTATTTCTAGAGAGATCAAACACTAAGAAACATCCTCTTGCTCCACGATAGAATTTTTCTCTAACTGATGCAAACCTTTCTTGTCCTCCGATATCACTTATTAGGAATAATACCTCATCTTTTTCAACAAACAGTTGTTTGCTTAGAATATCGACTCCTATAGTCATAAGATATGATGCTTGGAAACGATTGTGAACAAATCTAGTGATTAGGGAACTTTTTCCTACTCCTGGATCACCCAATAACACTATTTTAAAGATGTATTTTTTTCCTTGCCCCTCGTCTTCTGCCATTATTTTCCCCTTGTAAGTTCTCTTTTCTCATTTTTTATTAAGTTTGTGCTTGTCATTGCTTGTTTTTTCTACCTATTATACATTTCAACTAGCTCTTTTGCTGTTTCTTCTGCTAGTTCTGATTTAGGCGGAATCATATTTATACCATCTTCTGGAAATCGTGGTATTAGATGAAAGTGTATATGATTTAGTATTTGTCCAGCGTCCCTACCATTATTTTGAACGATATTCATCCCTGTTGCCTCTGTTATTCTTTTTAGTTTAGTAGCAATTTCAGGTATCTTCTTTGTGAAACTCATGTCAGTTTCAGGAATATCAAATATATCTTCAAAGTGCTTCTTAGGTACAATCAAACTGTGACCTTTGGATATAGGATATATATCTAGAAACACTTTGATTTCCTCATCCTCATACAATGTAAAGCTCGGCATTTCTCCTGCTACTATTTTACAAATAAGACAATCTTCTACCATACAAATCAAGTTCTCTTCTTTTCCTAGAGGTTTACCTACCAAGTTTTTCAGTTTTTTGTATGATTTTTGATAAAATAACATTTAATGACTATAGATGTGTGAATCATTCTGTCGTTCAACATTAGATTTTTAAACGTAGCTGGTTTTGCTAAATTAGTTGAAGAGGAATCAAAATGAGTGACGAAATCAAACTCTTCGGTAAATGGGATTTAAGCGAAGTACAAGTATCCGACTTAGGTTTACAAAGATACATTTCTCTTAAACCAGTATACTTCCCACATTCTGGTGGAAGATACCAGGATCAACGTTTCAAAAAAGCAGAAATGAATATTGTTGAAAGATTCGTTAATAAACTGATGAAAAAGGGAAAAAACGCTGGAAAGAAACAAAAAGCAATAAATATAGTCAGAGTTGCATTTGAAATTATTAATGAGAGAACTGGAAAGAATCCTGTTCAAGTTCTTGTAGATGCAATTTGCAAAGTAGCACCAAGAGAAGAAACAACTCGTTTAACCTATGGTGGAGTAGCTCAACACATATCCGTTGATGTTGCACCAAGTAGAAGAGTTGATCTAGCATTAAGATTCTTAGCTAACGCAATAAAACAAAAAAGTTTCAATAACATCAAAAGTGTTGATGAAGTTGTCGCTGAAGAATTGATTGTTGCATCAACAGGTGATCAAGGAAGCGCAGCTGTTAAAAAGAAACAAGAGATAGAGAGAATCGCTCTGTCAGCAAGATAAGGTAAGTTGATAAAGATGGGTAAAAGACCAGCAAGATGTTACAGATATGTTAGAGGACCAGCAAATACTAGAGTAGGTAAATATGTAAGAGGTGTACCTGATTCTAGAATTAGGGCTTATGATGCTGGAAACAGAAAAGGAGATTTCCCAGTACATGTTCACCTTGTTTCAAAGGAAAGATGTCAAATCAGACACACCGCTTTAGAAGCTGCAAGAATTGCAGTCAATAGACATCTACAAAGAAAGGTTGGAATAGAAAACTATCACATGACAATAAGAATACACCCCCATCATATTTTAAGAGAAAACAAAATGATGGCTGTAGCAGGTGCTGATAGAATTCAAGATGGAATGCGAAGATCTTTTGGAAAACCTACAGATAGAGCTGCAAGAGTAAAAGAAGGACAAGAATTAGTTACAGTAAGACTAAATCCTCAACATTATCCAATAGCAATAGATGCTTTGAAAAGAGCATCTGACAGATTTCCAACTCCTTGTACATATAAGATTGGCAAAGGAGAAGAACTAGTACAAGAACTGCGAAGAACTATAGGATTCTCTAAAGGAATTGCAAAGGTTAAAAAACTTGCAGATGACGAGTTATCTGAAGAAGAACTAGCTGAAAGAGTAGCTGAAAGAGAACTAGCTGAAGAAGAACTAGCTGATGGAGAAACTACTGAAGAAGAAGATTAATCTTCTCTTATTGTTTTTATTATTTTACTTTATAAAATCCAAAACTTGCCTTTATTAATTAATTTCTCAATTATTAAATAAGCAATAAATAGGTTATTTCTCAATACTATTGGGGAATTACAAGAGAATATATTGTAAAAGATAATTGTTGATAATAATGACAGAAGAATCAGACTATGGAATCAAGTTTGGAATTATATCTGAACTAGAAGAACAGCTAAGTTCCACGCTCTTTAGATGGCTTGAGAACAGAAAAGTAAAACTAGAAGAAGACGAAGACAAAAAAGTGCTCGGGGATTTATTACAAGGAGCACAAGAAGTTCTGAATAAGTGGTTATGATTAAGAAAATTTGATTTTAGAGATTTTCTTCAACTCTAGCTTCCCAGTCAAGTGTCTCAACAAATTGATCTTCAAGTGAAATAATATCTTTTTCAGTAATAGGATTATATTCATCAACAGCAAACTCAATTGCCTGTTCCTCATTAGTGGCTACAACTCTATAATGATAATCTCTTCTTTCTACCCGAGTTACAATAACATAATAGTCACTAACTCCCTTTTCCTTGACAATTTTATTTTCTGAACCTGTGGTATATCCTTCTTTAGGCATGGATTAACTTTGATAAGGTAGTATAATAAATATTTCAATGATTAAGAACAAAAGAATTAAAAACAAGATGTCATGTTCAATTTTAGAAATGGCTCGGTAGCTCAGTTGGCAGAGCGCAAGACTCATAGTCTTCAGAAATAAGGGTTAGAACTGCAAACGTGAACCTCAGATGAGAAATCTTGAGGTCGGGGGATCGAGTCCCCCCCGAGCCACCATCCTCTACTTTTATTCAAAAAACTCAATAAAAAGAAATGAAAAATTTAGTCTTTCTTGAATGCTCTAGTGTTTTTTCAATTGATGGTTTTTAATTAGATCAGATTCTTCTTCAATTGTGACCTTGATCATTTTGTCTCCCTGATTTATCATATTGATAACTTTCATACCATCAACTACTTTTCCAAAAACAGTGTGTTTCTTATTTAGATGTTTACAATTTGCTGGATTGAGAACAACAAAGAATTGTGAACCATTGGTATTTGGTCCAGCATTAGCCATACTTAATGCTCCTAGTTCATGTTGTTGGACAGGATTGTTAACTTCATCTGCAATCTGGTATCCTGGTCCACCTCTTCCTGTTCCTGTGGGATCTCCGCCTTGAACAACAAATTCTGGTATAACTCTGTGGAATACAACTCCATCATAATAACCATCTTGTGCTAATGAAACGAAGTTCTTGACAGTGTTAGGAGTATGTTCATCATAAAATTCTATTGTAAAAGTACCTTTATTGGTTTCAACTTTTGCTTTAGTCATATAAATCTCCAAAACTTATTCGTAATTTGTGTTTTATATACATAGTGATGAGTCAACAATCAGCATAAGTATTTTAACCAATCAATCACTATCCTAAATGAAATCAGTGAGAGAACATGAATGCAGAAGAAATACAAACTCTAAAACCGAAATCTAAAATTAAAACTCCTCCTTGGATTTCTGCACTTTTAGCACTTATTTCTTCAGTAGCTTTGTTATTTCTTCTTCTTTCAAGCATGGAATCAGCTTTTAGTTTTGTTGAAAACCTCTTTGAACAGAATCCTAATTTCTTATGGTTCCTAGAAATCCCTATTCCAATAATTTGCACTATGTTATTTTATTATAATGCTCAACATAGTCAAAGAAGAAGTTTGAATACTTTGGCATTTCTATCTTCAGCTACAGGAATTGGGATAATTGGCATGATCATTTATTTCATTATCTTAAATTATACTTCCTTTTTAAATAACGCTAGAGCAGATTTTTATTATATTGTAATTTTGACTTCAATTTCCATTTGCTTTGGATTTCTTTCGTTATTCGTAACTAGAATTATAAGGAATAGGAAAACCTTGCAGAAAGGTCCCTTGACTGGAAAGTGACCTAAACAACAAGGTTGTTTTTGTAAATCTTAACTCTTCTAATAAGGTGGATATCTCTTTTACCTTGCATAAAAAACTTAGGTAGAAGTAACTTTAAGAATAGAAAATTTTTGAGAAGATTAATGGGAAAAGCCAATAACAAAGCTCAACAAGAGGATAAATCTCTACTAGATATAACTCCTGAGTTAGAAAAAAAAGTTCATGACATACTTACAGATACTGAGAGAGAAGTTCCTAATTTTTGGGAGATTGATACAACAGAGAGCTTTTACGTTCCGGTTGATGATGGAGAAATTAAAGTATATCACATCAAACCCCAAAATCCTGTTTCAAAGCGACCTTTAGTTTTTATTCCAGGGTGGGGAACAAGTGGAATTGGTTTTGTGGATTTCTACGAAGTTATCCATGATAAAGTCGAGTGTTATTATGTAGAAACCCGTGAGAAGAGTAGTAGTAAACTGGATAGAAAAAGAGCAAAAATGGGGATGTATCAAAAAGCCAAGGATATCCAGGATGTTATTAATTATTTTGAATTGGATAAAAAAGACTTTGTTCTTCAAGGAACTTGCTGGGGAAGTGCAATAATATTACAAGGTTTGGTTGAAGAGGTAATTGATGCTCCAACAATAATTGCACATGATCCTATGCACACACTATGGTTTCCAAAGTGGTTTCTAAGGTACGTGTCCCCTATACTACCTGTATTTGTAGTTAAAATGATTAAACCTATACTTAAAAGACTACAACTAAGAGGTATGAATGAAGAAGTCCAAAGAAGAAGAGCAGAAGATGTTGTGGTTGATGCTGAACTTTGGAAATGGAAGAGGGTTGCAGATTCAGTGATTGATTTTGAACTCTTTGGTAATGTTTCTGGAATAACAAAGGAAATATTTGTAACAAATGGCACTAAAGATAAAGTTCATAATCAAATTACATATCCAAAAATAGCTTCAGAATTGCCTAATGGAAGGTTTATTTTCATGAAAACAGATGAATCTAGAAGAGAAAGGTTAATGGGTTTAATTGGATTAGAATTCAGCAAAATCACAAAAATCGATAGTGTTCCTCCATCTCTAAGAGAATTTGAAGTAAATATTCCTCGTTAGAAAATAGTGAAAAACCTTTTCTTTTTTCGATTTTTAGGTGAATCTTTAAAATAAACCAGTACAGTTTTAAGCAAAATTCTCTTTAAGAAACGATTTAAGGTGAAAAATATGTCAAAATTAGAAGAAATTTTAGATAAAGATGATGCTAGAGAAATTTCATTAGAATCAAAAGTATCAAATCGAAGAAATGCATGGCTGTGGTACAGCTATGATGCAGCAGATACCTTCTTCTCACAATCTGTTATAAGCTTAGCATTTACTCCATTTGTGTTACTTTTAGGTGTTCAAATGGGATGGAAATTCTCAACAGTTTTTATTGTAATGTCAGTTTTCATGGCTGGTTCAAATCTCTTAATTGCTATTTTCGGACCAATTCTTGGTGCTATTTCGGATAGAGCTGGGAAAAGAAAACCAGCTGTACTGATAGTTGCTGGAATAATGGTAACTACAACAGCAATGATTACAATTTGGCAAAACTTCTGGTGGGCATGCATACTATTCGTTGTTGCAAATTTCTGCTATCAAGCAGGAAGAATGTTTTACGACGCTCAAATTCCTTTCATCACAGAAACAGAAGATAGAGGATTTATTCAAGCCCTTGGTGGTGCTCTTGCACCTCTTGGATCAATAATAGCAGTAGTTCTAAGTATTGTTGTAGGTCTTGATTCTCTATTCGGAAAGGCAACTCATGTAGACACAGGAATTTGGCAAGTAGGTGAAGTAGTTATTAATCCAGGGGATATTAATTTTGGTGGTCTGAGATGGCTATTCTTAATATCTGCAATAATCATAATATTAATGAGCATTCCATATCTGTTCCACAAAGAAGTAGAAAATCCACCTGCAGAAAAGATGACTGCAGGAGATTATTGGAAAGCTTCATTGGGTGATTTTAAGACATCCTTGAAAGCAATTGTTCTAGATAGAAATTCCTGGTTATTCTTTTTAGCTTGGTTTTTCATAACTGATGCAGCAAATACGACGATTCTCTATATGGTACCTGTGATTTCAACAGTAGGCGGTTCAATGTTTGAAGGAATAGTAGAATATGTTATTCTAGGAGGTATAGTATTCTCAATAATATCTGGAATCATAATTGGAAAATTCATAAACAAATACGGTCCTAAGAAACTGTTCCTTATGATTGGTATATCTTGGTTTATTGCAATAGTTATATTTGTTCTAGGAGGATGGACAGTTGGTTCAATCACAATTCCTGCCTGGATAATATGGTTTGGTGCAATATTCATTGGTTTAGGTTTTGGAGGAATATGGATCGTAGGAAGGCAATTTATTATGGTTTTGGCTCCACCTTCACGACTCGCACAGTATGGTGGTTTTCAAAAAATAGCTGGGAGAGTAAGTGCAATAGTATCTCCCCTCCTATTTGGCTTGGTGATCTTTCTAGCTGAAGGACTAGTTCCACCTAATCCAATGAGAGTCGCTCTTGCTAGTCTGCTGGTACTTTTCTCATTAGGTATAATTATTACCCTGTTTATCAAGGATCCTCATGAGAGATATATGAAAGGAGAAAGAGCACCTTACACAGGAATTTATGATAAAGAATAATTCCTTTTCTTTATTTTTTTATTTTTTTGATTATTTTTATTATTAATTCTGGTAATTCTTGCATAAATTCAAAGAAATATTGGTATTTTGGTTCATACTCCCTTGCCAAACATGCTTGAATCACATTAGCACCACTTTGTTCAGCAGTTTCCAAATATCTAGGATTATCTTCTATAATTATTGCTTTGTTGGGATCTAGGTTGATGTCAGCGAACATGTTCTTATAGAAATTATCCATACTTTTGTGAGTATTTATCAAATCTGGTCCATAGTAGTTTTCAAAATTGTCTATTACTCTCATCCCCCTTAGGTATCCTTTTAGCTCAGTTGAATGTTCAGCTGAAGCTGTAAATAGTCTAAATCCAAGTTTGTGCAGATGCTTAATAACTTCAACAACTCCTGGAAAAGAAGCTTTTACATTTGGAGTAATAAAATTAATAGCTTCGAAATAAATTTTTGAGTGGATCTCTTTAGGAGGTATTTTTACACCTACATAATCAAACATGTTAGTTACCCATCTGCTTTGAAATTTGGAATAATAATCATTGTAGTCAGTTATCTCTCCTTTTTCAATAGAGATACTTTCCTCAGCAATAAAATCAGTAATAAATACGAAGTTTGCTTCAGCCCACCTATGTGGTTCACCACTATACTTGGGTGAGAAATATTCTCCCACTAGCTTTTGCCATTGAATACCTCGTAATTTATTATCATTCATTACTCCTCCATCATCAAAAAAAATAGCAAAATCTGAGGGATTATTTTTAGCCATTCAAGTATATCAAAATCTAATAGTAAATAAAGATATTTCCTTCACCTAGGTCACAATAAATCCTTCTAATAAGGTGCTAAATACTTTCAGTGACCTCTGGTTCTTTCAAAACCCCTCTTTTTCGACTGGAAGATTTACTAGAACTTCCAAGAAGGTGGTTTATTAATTAATTGATTGACTCTTTAAAGGAAAAAAAGTTGGTTTGTTTAGCTAGAATCGCCTCACCTTGATAGGTAAAGATTACCGAGTTTACACTGTTATAAACAGTAAAGATACCATCATTATTAATATAGCAAAAATCAAAATTATTTCACTAATTTTTGTTCGCTTTTCTATACTTGGTTTTAGTTTTTCTTCAGATTCCCAAAACTTATCGATTTCTTTTCTATTTTTTATCACTTGTTTGATAAGTGGTTCTGCTTGGATACCTAAAGCAAGTATTAGGAAAATGATAGCTGAAGCTGCCATAATAGCATAGACCAGAAAGTTATTTCCGTTTCCTTCTAAGTTTATTATTCCTGTTATATCCAAAGTAGTTAGAATAACCCAAAAGAACAGAATTACTAAAGTCATTCTAAGCCTTTCATAAGTTAGTCTCAATTCCTCGTTTATTATTTCTGATACCATATATCTCACTAATCTTTGATTATTTTCTCTAAGTCTTTAACAATATTTTCAATCCACTCAAAACGTTCTTCAGTAGGAGCTTCATAATAAATTCTAATCTTAGGTTCTGTTCCTGACTTTCTTATCAAGACCCATGTGCTGTCATCCATATCATAGCGCAAACCATCAATGGTTAGTTCTCTTTTTCTTTCATTTTCAAGAGAAACTTTGAGCTTAGCTTTACATTCATCAAAAATAACCTCAGCTCTTTCCTGATCTACCATATATGCTGTTCTCTTTGCAATATGTAATGGAATAGCTTTAATTATTTCAGAAACAGTAGTTTGAGCACTTGTAATCACTTTCAAAATTTTAATTAGTGAATATAAACCATCTATCCAAAAACCCCATTTAGGAAAAATAGGTTTCCAGGGTTCAGCTGCAAAAACAACTTTCTCATTAGCTTCAAGAAGTTCTTTACCTTTTGTGTGAAGCTCACCTAAATTTGTTCTTATGACTTCTCCCCCGATTTTTTCAACAGTTTTATCAATTGTAGTTGATGAATCAATACTAACAATTACTTTTCCTGGTCCTTCTTCTTCAATAGCATAAGTTGCCAATAGAGCGTTGATTCTTGATAGTTCAACAAATTGACCTAATTCATCTATAATAGCTAACCTATCGCCATCACCGTCAAAAGCTACTCCCAGAACCCTTTCTTTCTTACAAAGATCTATTAGTGTTGTAAGATTTTCTGGACTAGGTTCTGCAAGCCTTCCTGGAAAAGAACCGTCTATATGTGAATTAATCGTTGTTGGTGAAAAGCCATAATGTGTTAATATTAGTGGTGCAAGCTCTGCCATTGGACCGTTTGCACAATCTAGAATTACTCTTCTTCCGCTTCCATCCATTTTAATCTTTTGAGTGATTCTCTTGAAATATTGATTGTTTGCATCAAGTACTCCAAATTGTGGAATAATTTTATTCCACTCTTCGTGATTGATTCGATCTAAACTTTTCCCACTTTTGAAAATTGATTCTTCTATTTGATCTTGTTCTTGAAGAGTAAATTCTCTCCCGTTTCTAAGTACCTTAATTCCATTATCAGTTGGTGGGTTGTGAGATGCTGTAATATAGATAGCTACAGTATGTTTAGTGCTTAATGTTAAGTTGGCAATAACAGGAAATGTGCACAAACCAATTTTATGAACCTTAGCTCCTGCTAATGAAAGAGACGCAGTAGCAAATTGGCTTAAAGCTTCAGATGAAGTCCTTGCATCATGACCAACAAGAATTCCCTCTGAAGAATAGATTTGCGCAACTGCCTGACTTACTTGAATGACAAGCCCAGCAGTAACTTTGGTTCCAAAACGACCTCTTATTCCAGCAGTCCCAAATAATTTAGACTTTTTACTCATTACTTAATTGGTCTTTATTCTAATTATAAATGATTCTCTCTTTGAAAAAAATCGGTGTGAAGCTCAAAGAAATCTACAGAAAGTCTGTCAAAGATTTTTGTTCACTTGGTTTTTCCTTAAAGGTTATCCCATCTTGGTTTAAGATATCAATGTAGATTTTCTTCATATCTTCAAAATGTTGATTATAAACTTCCATTAGATTATAATTGCGCAGAATATATGCAGGATGATAAGTAACAAATAATTTTATTCCATAATCAGTGTCATAAGATTTTCCAACGTATTTAGTAACTGCAGCTGAAGGAATGAAAAATCTCAAAGCTATAGACCCAATTGTTACAATTAATTTAGGCGAGAGCAACTTCAGTTGCTTAAACAACCATCTCTCACCACAAAATTTCAATTCAGAGTTTGTGGGGGTTCTGTTTTCTTTATTCTCTGTTGTTGGTCGACATTTAACTACATTAAGAATACTGACGTCTCTTTTTCTTTCTAGACCAATATCTGTCAGCATACTATCTAACAGTTTTCCTGATCTACCAACAAAAGGTTCTCCTTGTTTATCTTCATTAAACCCAGGTGCTTCCCCTATAATACAAAGTCCATTCTTTGGACCATAGATACCTGGAACAACTTTAGTTCGGCTGTCTTTAAGATGACAAGATTCACATATGATGATTTCCTCAGTCAGTTTTGCTAATTCATCATCTAACATTTTTTTTCTACAAAAATACAAAAAAAAGAGGATTTATTAAGCTATGCCCTATTAAAAAAATGGTCAAGTTGAAAGATACTATTTTAGAAGCAGATACATTAGTTACTTGTGACCCTTCAAATAGGGTTATCAAAGATGCAGCAATTTTCATTTCCAACGGTATAATTCAAGGCGTAGGAACAAAGAAAGAAATAAACCAAGATTATTCAGCTTCAAAGATAATAGAAGGTTCAAACAAAATATTACTTCCTGGTTTAGTTAATACTCATAGTCACAGTATTCAAACATTTTTGAGAGGTAAAGCTGATGATTATGCACTACTAGATTGGTTAAAAAAAGTGGTCTTACCTGGAGAAGCACGTTTCACTTCTGAAGAGGTATATAATTCATCACTTCTTGGTTTTGCAGAGATGATAAGAACTGGTACAACTACTACAAATGATATGCTTACAACTCATGATTCAATTAAGGGAATTAAAGCAGCAAAGGAAATTGGAATTAGAGCAAGAATTGGAAAAATGCTAATGGATTATAATAATGATTTTGCTGAGATTGTTCGTGAAGATGCTGAAACTGTCATTGAAAGCACTAGAAAGCAGATAGATGAATATCATCAAACACAAAATGGTAGGATAAAATATACATTGAATGCAAGGTTTCTCCTTTCTTGTTCTCCCAAATTAATGAAAATGATTGTTGAAACTAGAGACGAATATGACGACTTAATGATTCATTCTCATGCGTCTGAATCACAAGCGGAATGTGATGCAGTTGTAAAGATGTACGGAGAAAGCTATTTCAGATCTCTAAAAAAACTAAATGCATTAGGTCCTGAAACCATTCTAGCTCATGGAATTTGGTTAGATGATGAAGAATATGAAATTGTTAAACAAACAGAAACTAGGATAACACATAATCCAAGTAGCAATTGTAAACTGGCATCTGGAATATGTGATGTGTTAAGATATCAAGATATGGGAGTCATTGTAGGAATTGGAACTGATGGACCTCCCTGCAATAATAATTTTGATATGTTTCACGATATGCGTTTAGCTACATTCTTGCAGAAAGTAAAACATCTAGATGAACTTGCTCTTCCTGCAGAGAAGGTTCTAAAAATGGCTACAATTGAAGGGGCCCAAGCTATAAATTGGGAAAACGAAATAGGTTCTGTCGAAGTAGGTAAGAAAGCTGATCTAATCTTGGTTGATACCAATGAAGTTAATTCATATCCATTTTACAACCCAATTTCTCATTTGATCTATTCAGCCAGTGGAAAAGATGTAACCATGACCATGATAGATGGAAAGATCGTATATCAAGATGGTAACTATCTAACTATTGACATTGAGAAGGTAAAGAGAGCAGCAGTAAAATATCAGAAAAAATGGAATGAATAGGGATGAAAGAGATAATTTCTTCTTCACCAGGACGAGTCTGCCTTTTTGGTGAGGATGTAGATTATATGAATCTGGAAGTTATCACAATTGCAATCAACCAGAGAATAGAAGTTAAAGGAGAGATAAATAATAGTGGATCAATTTACTTTGATTTGGTTGATTTACAAGAAAAATTACATTTTAAGAATGAAAAACAACTACTAAAAGAAAAAAGAGATTATATCCGTTCTGTTTTCAATTTGTTTCAAGAACACTTGCCCAAAGATTTTGGTGCAAATATTAAAGTCACTTCTGATATACTAATTGGAAAAGGAATATCTTCCTCTTCAGCCTTTTGCTCTGCTTTGGTTGGCTTTTTTGATAAAGCTGCAAATCTAAATTTAAAAACTAATGAACTAGCATGGAATGCTTATCTAGCAGAAGTTGTTAATTTAGGAGAACCAGGAGGAATGATGGATCAATATGCAAGTGTTTTTGGAGAAATGCTTTATCTTGAATGCAGAGAACCTTACAACTTGGAAAGACTTAGTTCTAAATTACAAGGAATAGTAATAGGGGATACTCTGACAAAGAAGGAAACTCTTCAAACAATTAGAAGAAGGAAGGAAGAAATATATTTAGGGATAAGGATAATGAAAGAGAGAGATAATTCATTTGATTTGAAATCTTCACCTTTTAATGATGTACTTCAAGTATTTCAGGAATCTAAAGATACAGGATTACAGAAGCTTGTTGCAATAATGGGCATTAGAGATATAGTAAGAAGTGGATATCACAAAATGAAAAATCATGTATTGAAAACAGAAGGGTTTGCTGATTTGATTAATCGTCATCATCACTTTCAACAAAATTATTTTGAAAATGTTACACAGAAAATGCAAGACTTAATCCAAATAGCAAGGAATGCAGGATCATTAGGTTGTAAACTTTTAGGGAGTGGTAACGGAGGGTCATTCTTGGCTTATTCTCCGGGAAAAGAGATAGAAGTTGCAAAAGCCATTAAAGATGGGGGAGGCGAAGCTTACATTCTCAAACAGGATAGAGGATTGGAAGTAGTGCAAACATAAAAAGGAAAACGGGAGAAAACTTGAATTAGAATTAAGTGTTTAACTTGTAAATTGGTTTTAAAAGGAAATCCCAAGTATTTCTAAAAATTTGTATTTACTATTCTAAAGTTTAACAGATTCTGTGCACTTAAGTTTTTTATACAGCACACATTGAAAAAGTCCTATATGACTTCATCAGAAATAAACCATAGTTTAAAGCAACCTCCAGTAAGACAGGTTTCTGCACTTCATTGTTATGGTGCTTATATCTCAGCTCTTGCAGTAGGAATACTAACTTGGTGGTTGTTCCAGAGATACAATCTGGTTTCGAACCCTTTTTACACTGCTTTAATTGCCAATTGCATAGCTACCACAGTAATATGGATTTTCTCCATTATTAATAACAATTCATCAATTTATGATCCTTATTGGGTCATTGCACCGCCCTTACTAGCTTTAGGAATAATGTTCTCTGGTGGAGTTACAAATCCTTGGTCTTTCAGGCACATAATCATTGTTGTATGTCTGTTCTTATGGGCTGCTCGTTATCACATTTTCTACAGGTGGACTGGATGGCGTACAGGATTACAACATGAAGACTGGCGATATGAAAAAATGCGCGACTTTCCAGTACCTTATTGGTTAAATTCTCTCCTCGGTATGCATCTATTCCCTACAGTTCTCGTTTATTTTGCTTTGGCACCTGGAATTCTTGCTCTTAATGTTCCTGCAGGACTACAGAATCCTTTCTCCGTCTTTGACGTTCTAGGTATTATTGCAGCGCTTTCAGCTGTTGTAATTCAATTCTTTGCAGATATCCAACTGAAAAGATTTCGCTCAACAGAAGAATACAAGAAGGGTGGCATTTTTCGCGGTGGTCTCTGGAAATATTCTCGACACCCAAATTACTTTGGAGAAGTTTTGTTCTGGATAGGCATTATGTTCTTCGGCATTTCAGCAGGCTTTCACAAATCGTATCCAACCGTTGTTCTCGTTTTTGTTGGACCTGCATTCATGGCTGCTTTTTTCCGTTTCAGTTCATGGCTTATGGATGTTCGCTCACTTGAAAGAAGACCTCATTACAAGCAAGTTATGGAAGAAGTTAGTGCTATGGTTCCATGGTTTCCCAGAATATTTCCAAAGAAAAAAACTAAAGAAGAAACATCAGCTTCTGAAGATTGATTTTCTAAAAATAAGAAAAGAAAAAAAAAAGAGAAAATTTAGAATTATAGGTTAAGTTTCTTCATAATCCAAGGTAGTAATAGAACAATTATTGGTCCAAGTAATGCATAAACAACTAAATCTAGTATCATTTTCAGATTTGTTACTGGATCAGGATCAAAGAACATATCATATAGAAAAACTCCTGCAAGAACAATTACTGCCAATAGAATTCTTAGTATTCCTTTCCACCATTTGTCCATTTTGTTATCAAAGTCTACAACCTTACCTTCTATTGCATAAGATATTGAAACAGTTATGAAAACAACAATGTATCTCAGATTACTAAACATTGCTTCCAATTCTAGAACAGGAAATAGCTGCAGTAATACTATAGGGGTTGCAAATACTATACCAGTTATAATGCTCCATACTATTTTTGCTGTTGTTGATTTATTCTCAAAATAATTCTCTATGGGTTTGAGAACTACTAGGAAAATAGCCAATATTATTAATCCTATTCCAAATCCCATTAGAACATCAGTAAACCAATGAACAACTAGATAAATTCTAGAGAATGCAATCAACAATGGAAGCACAATGGAAACGATCAACATTCCCCATTTAACAACAAAGGATCCAAGAACACCCCAGAAGGTTGTACTTATTTGAGTGTGTCCACTTGGTAAACCATAGCTTGTTTCATCTATTGTATGTCCAAATGTATCATCTGGTCGTGGTAATTTGAAAGCTGCTTTTGTTGAAGCATTTACTACTGTTGCTGAAACCAATGCAACAATTGCTCTAAATGCTTTCTTCTTATCCCATACATAATACAATATTACTAGAATTGCGATGTAAATTATTGCTTCTCCCAAATACGTAATTATACCAAAAATAGTATTACCTGTACTCGAACTATTATTCAAGAAGAAGTCAGATATCATGTAATCAATAGTTGTAGCTCCTCTTCCGTAGACATAGACAAGCACCATTGCTGCAATAATGAAAGCTACACCTATTACTGACATTATGATTGCAATTAAATTTCGCTTTTTCATAATGCGTAATTAGATGTATAGATATAATTAAACTTTATGCAATCATTATAATAAACGCATTATTTTCGTATTATTTTCGTGATATATTTTCCGACATTATTTCCGTATATATTTTTGTTGGAGCTTCTGGTAGCTTTTTTCTCTGCTTTTATCAAACGATTAAATTAAGAATCAGACTTCAATCCATTTGTTCACTTTTGAGCATAATTATTTGTGGGAAAAGATAAAATATGATTATCTAAAGTACAGAACAGTGATCAAAATGGGCATGTATAAAGATCTTGAAGATAAGAGAGTTGTTATTACTGGAGGAGCTAGTGGTATTGGTTTAGCTACAGCTCAACGTTTTGTTAACGAAGGATCAAGGGTCCTCATTATTGACTGGAACAAAGAAGAGTTAAACAAGGTACTTTCAAATAATCCGGAGTTCAAAGGATGTATTTATGCTGATGTTAGTAAACCAGAAGATGTTAAAGCTGTTTTTGAAGAAATTGATTCTATTTTAGGTGGTTTAGATATTTTAATCTCCAATGCAGGAATCAGCTTTCGAAACCCATTTTTGAAAATTGATTATGAACAATGGTCTAAAGTTCTTCGAGTAAATCTAGATGGTATGTTTCTTTGTGCTAAGGAAGCAATAACAAGAATGATAGAACAACAGTCGGGAGTAATTCTTTTAACAGCATCAACAAATGGTATTGAAGGTCATCCTCTATATACAGACTATAACAGTTCTAAAGCAGGCGTCATTTTATTAGCTAAATCATTAGCTCTAGAATTTGCTCCATGGTTAAGAGTAAATGCTATTTGCCCAGGTTATGTTCTTACACCTATGCAAAAAGCAGAATATACTCCTGAAATGCTAGAAGAGGTTAATTCAAAAATACCATTGAATCGTCATGCAGAACCAAAAGAAGTTGCTAGTCTGTTTGCTTTCCTCGCTTCATCAGAAGCAGCATATATTACAGGGCAAGCAATAGCCATTGATGGTGGAGAAACAGCAGGACCTTATTCACCTCTAGAGGAGTAACCAGTAGGATGTAGAATAATATGGTTAATGTAAAAAATAATATCATAAATATGATTTCGTTGGAGAATAAAGTTGCACTAGTCACAGGTGCAGCATCAGGTATTGGTTTAGCTACTGCAAAATTGTTGTCAGATGCAGGAGCAAGTATAGCAATGATAGATATTGATGAAGCAAAAGGTGCTAAAGCTGCAGAAGATATTAATGATTCTGGAGGAAGAGCTAAATTCTTTTTGTGTGATGTTACTTCTGATTCTGCATGTAAGAGTACAGTTGAAGCAGTTTATGAGGAATATGGGAGAATAGATATTCTATTCAATAATGCAGGTGTAATTCGTCGAAAAACTGTTTTGGACTTGAAAGAAGAAGAATGGGATTTATCAATTGATGTTAATCTAAAATCAATTTATCTTCTTTCACGATATGTTATTCCAATAATGATTAAAGGGAACGGAGGGAGTATAATTAATACAGGATCTGGCTGGGGAATCAAGGGGGGTCCAGATGCAGTAGCTTACTGTGCAGCTAAAGGTGGCGTTGTAAATATGACTCGTGCAATGGCTATTGATCATGGAAAACATGAAATTAGAGTCAATTGTGTTTGTCCAGGAGATATAGATACTCCACTTCTAAGAGGAGAAGCAAAGCAATTAGGTGTTGATGAAGAAGAGTTCATGAAAGAAGCTGCAGATCGTCCTCTCAATCGTGTAGGTGAACCATTAGATGTAGCTAAAACAGTTCTTTACTTAGCTAGTGATCTTTCAAGTTGGGTAACGGGTGTATCAATTGTTGTTGATGGAGGAGGAATAGCTTAATGAGCAAAAAAACAGTTCATCCTTACATTCCTAATTCAGTTCCAGAAATAAAAAAACAAATGCTAGATGAAATCGGAGTAAGTAGTATAGAAGAATTATATGAAGACATTCCTGAAGATTTGAGATTTAAGGGTGAGCTGAATTTACCAGAACCTCTGCTCTCAGAATATGAGCTCAAAAGACATGTTGACCAAATTCTTGCAAAAAACCAAACTTGCCAAGAGAATTTAAGTTTCTTAGGAGGGGGTTGTTGGCAACACTTTGTTCCTGCAATATGTGATGAAATTAATCAACGTTCAGAATTTCTAACTGCTTATGCGGGAGAACCCTATGAAGATCATGGAAGATTTCAAGCATTATTTGAGTATGCAAGTATGATGGGAGAACTTCTAGAAATGGATGTAGTCAATGTGCCAACATATGATTGGGGTCAAGCTGCTAGCACTTCAATGAGAATGGCAGCTAGAATTACAAGACGTACAGAAGTATTAATCGCAGAATCTATCTCACCTGATAGACTTTCTATAATCAGAAACTATTGTAAACCTATAATCAGAGTTCAGTTGATTAAGTTTGATAAAGAAACTGGAAAGATTGATATCAATGATTTAAAGGAAAAGATATCATCTAATACAGCTGCCATCTATTTTGAGAATCCTTCATATCTTGGTTGTATAGAAGACCAAGGCAAGATTATCTCAGACATTGCTCATACAAATGGTGCTCTAAGTATTGTAGGAATTGATCCTGTTTCCTTAGGGGTATTAACTCCTCCAAGCAACTATGGTGCAGATATTGTCTGTGGTGATATCCAAGGATTAGGTATGCATATGCAATATGGAGGAAGCTTAGCAGGTTTTATTGCTACTAGAGATGAAGAGCAATATGTAATGGAGTACCCTTCACGTCTTTTTGGTATAACAACAACAGCTGTTGAGGGAGAACATGGATTTGGCGATGTTACTTATGACAGAACATCTTTTCATGATAGAATTGAAGGTAAAGAATTTGTTGGTACTGCTGCAGCACTTTGGGGAATAACTGCTGGTGTATATCTGGCTCTTACTGGTCCACAAGGAATGAAAGACTTAGGTCAATTAATTCTACAAAAATCTCAATATGCAATCAAAAGAATTTCAGAAATCGAAGGGATAAACATTCCGTTTGCTAATTCATCTCATTTTAAGGAATTTGTTGTAGATTTTAGTAGCACTGGAAAAACAATTGAAGAAGTGAACAAAGATTTACTAGAAAAGGGGATTTTTGGTGGAAAAGATATTTCTAGAGACTTTCCTGATTTAGGAAACTGTGCTGTTTACTGTATAACTGAAGTTCATTCTAAAGAAGACATTGACAGACTTGTTCAGACGATAAACGTGATATTGAATAAGGAGGGATTAAAATGAGTAGGGAGATCAAAGTAAGAAATTTCCATCAAGCTAAATGGGACGAACCAGTAATTTTTGAATTAAGTAACAAAGGAGAACGAGGTATTCTATTTCCTGAGATTGAAAAAGAAATAGAAGAACTTGTGGGTGACGGAATATCTAGTCTTCCCCAAAATATGATAAGAGATCAACCTCCTAAACTCCCAGAACTCTCTCAAATGCAAGTACTCAAGCACTACCTCCGAATGTCACAACAAACATTAGGTGCCGACTTCAATGTTGATATTGGTCAAGGAACATGTACAATGAAGTATAGCCCTAAAATAAATGAAAAATTTGCTACAGATTTAAGGTTTACAGAGCTTCACCCTTCACAAGATGAATCTACAGTTCAAGGAATTCTAGAAATAATTTACAAGTTAGATTTATATCTAAGAGAAATTTCAGGCTTAGATAAATTCTCTTTCCAACCAGCTAGCGGAAGTCAAGCAATATTTGCTATTGCTTCTATTATACATGCTCATCATGAGGTTAATGGTGAAGCTGAAAAACGCAATGAAATCATAACTACCATGTTTTCTCATCCTTCAGATGCTGCTGCACCAATTGTAAAAGGATATAAGATAATTAACATTTATCCAAATGAGGATGGGTTACCTGCTGTAGAAGCCCTAGAAACAGCTATTTCAGAGCGTACTGCAGGACTATTGATTACCAATCCTGAAGACACAGGTATTTTCAATCCTAAGATAAAGGAATTTACAAGAATAGTTCATGAAGCTGGTGGTGTTTGTGGTTATGATCAAGCTAATGCTAATGGCATCTTAGGAATTACTAGAGCAAAAGAAGCTGGATTTGATCTCTGTTTCTTCAATCTACATAAAACATTCTCTTCCCCTCATGGATGCGGTGGTCCGTCTGCGGGAGCTCTTGGAACTACAGAGGAATTTGTAAAATATCTTCCAATACCCTTAGTCGAGTTTGATGGAGATAAATACTACCTGAATAATGAAGTTCCAAAAAGCATTGGTAAAGTTAGAGCTTTTCATGGAGTTGTTCCAGCTATTCTGAAAGCTTATTCATGGATAATGAGTTTAGGTGGTGAAGGATTACGAGAAGTAGCTGAAATCGCTGTACTCAACAATAATTATCTTTTAAAGAAAGTTCTAGAACTTCGAGGTGCTAGTGCACCTTATGCAGAAGGAAGACACAGAATTGAACAAGTTCGTTATAGTTGGGAGGAACTTTACAAAGAAACAGGAATTACAACAGAAGATGTAACATGTCGAATGGTTGATTTCGGTTTTCACATGTGGTCTAGTCATCATCCTTTCATTGTTCCTCAACCTTTCACTCTAGAACCTACAGAATCTTATTCCAAAGCTGAGATTGATGAATATATTGCAGGCTTGAAGAAGGTCGTAAATGAAGCATATGAAAATCCAGAGTTAGTTAAGACCGCTCCTCACAGAAGTGTAGTACATAAAATTGACTATGAACCACTAGATGATCCAGACAGATGGGCTATAACTTGGAGAGCACATTTAAGGAAAAATAAAAAGAAATAACAAATGGTTGGTTTGAATGAAAAAAGTTGGTTTGATAGTAAACCCTATTGCGGGTATGGGTGGAAAAGTTGGACTTAAAGGAACTGATGGTCAGACAATATTAGAGAAAGCTAAATTATTAGGTGCAGAACAAGAATCACCCCAACGTACACTTGAGGCTTTAGAAAGACTCACTTCATTCAAGGATTTTATTGAAATAATAACTTACCCCAAGGAGATGGGGGAGGATGTAGCAAAACAATGTGGGTTTAATACAAAGGTCATAGGTACTATAGTTACAGGAAAAACCACAGGTGAAGACACCAAACAAGCTTGTAGAGATTTACTCAGTTTGAAAATAGATCTCCTTCTTTTCTCAGGAGGAGATGGCACAGCAAAAGACATCTATGATATTATTGGAGATGAAATGGTCGTTTTAGGAATTCCAACTGGCGTTAAAATCCATTCGGCTGTTTTTGCTCAAAATCCAATGAGGGCTGGTGACTTATCTTTACTTTATCTTCAAGGTAGAACAAGAGAGCTAAGAGAGGCTGAAGTTATGGATGTTGATGAAGAAGCTTTTAGAGAAGGATTTGTTTCTGCAAAACTATTGGGTTATTTGAAAGTACCTTTTGCTAGAAGACACGTTCAAGGGTTGAAAATGGGGAGTCCTCCAACTGAGAGATACTATCAAGAAGCAATAGCTCAAAAAATAATTGATGAGTTAGAGGAAGAATGCTTCTACATTTTAGGTCCTGGAACAACAACTAGAACCATCATGGAGAAATTACAACTTGATTTTTCACTATTAGGTGTAGATCTTCTATATGGAAGAAACTTACTAGGGGCGGATCTAAATGAAGAGAAATTACTTGAACATATAAGAGGAAAGAAAACTAAGATAATAGTTACCCCAATTGGGGGACAAGGTTTTTTGTTTGGAAGAGGTAATCAACAAATAAGCCCAGAGATAATTAGAGAAGTTGGAAGAGAGAATATAATTATAATCGCAACAAGCCACAAAATAAACTCACTATATGGTGCCCCCCTATTGGTAGATTCAGGAGAAAACGAAATAAATCAGCTGTTAAGTGGTTATGTCGTTGTCATCACAGGATATCATGAAAGCATTGTTTATAGGGTAATTTCTTGAAAAATAGACCTCAAAATCATGTCCTTTATGTTTTTATGAGTTTAAATACTAATTTCAAGTTAATATATTAAGATGTCCCGTTATGCAACGTTGCTTCTGCTGTTAAAACACATGGGATTCGTTAATGGGAGAGTACAGTTTCAAAAATTAATCTTCCTTTTAGAAAAGAATTACCACATCAAAACAGAATATGATTTCATTCCGTTTAAATTTGGTCCTTATTGTCAAGTTGTACAACAAGACATTCAGCACCTTATAGACTACGGGTACATTGAACACGAAGAAGTTGAAAAAGCAAGTGCAGAGGTTTTCCACCGTTATCAAATTACTGAGTATGGAGAACAATATTTGCTTGAAAACGACTTTGGAGAGATATATGATCAAGTTATTCAAGATCTTTGCTATGATTTCAAAAATTACAGTTTACGTCAATTAATTGAATATGTGTATGATAATTATCCTGAATATACAACTCATTCTCAAATCAAAGAAGAATATTTTAATCTAAAACCAAAACAAGAAGATTTCACTTCTGCAGATACACTCCTTGAGAGAAAACCAATTATCACTCCTTCTTTTGTTAAATGGTTAGATGAGGAAATTAAAGAAACCACAAAAAGACTTGATGTTTCAGACGTTCCTACTGAGGAGAAAGCAGATGAACTCCTAATTGATGATCTAGTTGTTGAAATGCTAGATATTGCTTATGAAGACATAGCAACAAAAGCTCAAGAGATATCTACAAAAATAATGTTGGAGAGTTATGGTGAATCAGGGGACATCAATAACAAGATATATTTCATTTTAGAAATTCTTGAAACTCTACTTAGCACTCTTCAAGAAAAAGATATTATTGGCATTTACACAGAGTTTTCTAATACTAAAACCAATATCCAAATGCTAGATGAACTTATTGCACTGCATAGAACATCACTGAAATCAGATCTTGTAAGACTTTTATTCGAATTTATTGAAGATGTAGGATTCTTCTTAGACAGTATTGATAGAATAATTTCACTTTGAAAATTAAAAAAATAGGAAAAAAGAAGAGTGTTAGTTCTTCAGTGTAGCGTGAGCTGCGGCTAAACGAGCTATTGGCACCCTAAATGGACTGCAAGAGACATAGTCTAAACCAATTCTGTAACAGAAATCAATAGATTTGGGATCCCCGCCCTGTTCTCCGCAAATTCCCAATTCAAGGTTTGGATTTGCTTCTTTCCCTTCATCTACAGTCATCTTCATCAGACGACCTACACCTGTTTCTTCAATGGAAACAAATGGATCTGACTTTAGAATACCCATTTCCATATATTTTGAAATGAATGGTCCAGCATCATCTCTACTAAAACCAAGTGTCATTTGATGAAGGTCGTTTGTACCAAAACTGAAAAATTGTGCCCCTTGATCTCCACCAGCAATCTCCTTGCTTGTTAGAGATGCTCTTGGAACTTCTATCATTGTTCCAACAAGGTATTTGAAATCAATAGCCTCTTCGAGCATTACTTCTTTAGCTACACGATCAATAATTACTCTTTGATTAAGAAATTCTTTCTCAAATCCAACAAGTGGAACCATTACTTCAGGATAAACTGGTTTGCCACTCTTTAGAATTTTAGCAGATGCTTTGAATATTGCACGAGCTTGCATTTCAGTTACAATAGGCATAGTGATACCCAATCTACAACCTCTGAGACCAAGCATTGGATTTTGTTCTTTCATTTCACGAACAACATCTAGCATGTCTAGTTGCTCTTTCAAATCGTCATCAGTTTTTCCTTGTAATTTCTCTTCGTAGATTTCAATCAGCAGTTCCTCTTCACTTGGTAAGAACTCATGAAGTGGTGGGTCAATCAATCGAATAATGACAGGGTGACCTTCTGATACATCAAAAATACCTTCAAAATCCTTTTGTTGAACAGGTTCAAGTTGATCAACATAGTGCTTACGGTCTTCATCGTTTTTAGCTAAGATCATACCTCTTACCAAATCTAGATTGTCAAAGAACATATGTTCTGTTCTACACAAACCAATTCCTTTTGCACCAAACTCAAGTGCTTTTTTGAATTGATCTGGTTTATCAGCATTAGCTCTGACACCAATTTTTGCAGTTTGATCACACCAGTTTAAAATAGTCCTCATTGATTCAGGCAATTCTGCTGGACGTGTTGGCAATTTATCTGCATAAACTGATCCATCTTCTCCGTCTATTGTAATCCAATCTCCTTCATTTACTATCAAACCATTAGCAGAAAGCTCTTTCTTTTCTACGTCAACAGAAATTCCACCTTTTTCACTGCCTACAATACAGGCTTTACCTATTTGTCTTGCAACAATTGCAGCATGACTGGTTAAACCACCTTTCATTGTTAGGATACCTTTACTTGCTGCCATCCCATGGAAATCTTCAGGAGTTGTTTCAACTCTTACCAAAATCACATCTTGACCCTGTTTAGCAACTTCTTCTGCTTTATCAGCATTAAATATTGCTTTGCCTGTTGCAGCAGCAGCTCCAGCAGGTAATCCTGCCCCAAGAAACTTATCTTTTAGATGTTCCTTGATTTGTTTAACTGGTGCATTTGGATCTATTTGTCCCCAATCTACTGATGGGAACAGAGCATTCTCTACATCACTTGGTCCTATTCTGAGAATTGCTTCTTCTTTTGTAATTACTCCTTCTTGGACTAAATCATAAGCAATTTGACCTGCAGCAATACCTGTCCTTTTACCATTTCTTGTTTGAAGCATGTAGAGCTTTCCTTGTTGAATTGTAAATTCTGTATCTTGCATATCACGGTATCTATCTTCTAATAGTAGAGAGATTTTATCCAATTCATTATACAATTCTGGCATTGTAGCTTTCAGATTTTCTATTGGTTCGGGAGTTCGAATTCCAGCTACAACATCTTCCCCTTGTGCATTAACTAAATATTCACCGTAAAGTTTTTTCTCTCCGTCAGATGGATTTCGTGTGAATGCAACTCCAGTAGCTGATGTCTCTCCAAGATTACCATAAATCATTGTCATAACATTTACAGCAGTGCCTAAATCATGAGCTATACCTTGATGATTTCTGTAATCTATAGCTCTTTTTGTATTCCAACTTCTGAAAACAGCACGTATAGCATCATCTAGTTGTTGTCTTGGGTCCTGAGGAAATTCTTCTCCCATGTGTTCTTTGTAAATTTCTTTGTATTTCTGTATTAGTTTCTTAAGCTCTTCAGCTGGTATCTCAGTATCATTTTCTATACCAAGCTCATGTTTGAGCTTTTGTAATTCTTTTTCGAAATACTCTTTACTTACACCTTTTACAACATCCGCATACATATACATGAATCGTCTATAAGAATCATAAGCAAACCTTGGATCGTCAGATACTCTTGCTAATCCTTCAACAGAGTCATCATTGAGACCTAGATTTAGTACTGTATCCATCATACCTGGCATTGAAATTCTTGCTCCTGATCTAACAGATACAAGTAATGGGTCTTCGTTATCTCCCAGTTTTTTACCCATAAGATTCTCTAAAGCAGTTAATGTTTCATCTACTTCTTCCTTTAATCCTTGAGGGTATTCTTCATTATTATCTAAATAATGAAGGCAAGCTTGGGTAGAAACAACAAATCCTGGGGGTATTGGTAAACCTAATGAGGTCATTTCTGATAAATTAGCACCTTTACCTCCAAGTAAGTTCTTCATATCTGCGCTTCCTTCGCAGACTTCTTTATTGAAAAATTTGTAAACGTATTTTTCTGTCATTGAACTGACACCTTCGTCATAAACTTCGAACGTTCACATTTTTAACCTTATCATTTATCAAAATTTCCCCTTAAGGACAAAATTTAACAAATATCTAACAAAAACAAAAATGTGAAAAACAAACTTATTTTACTTACAAACGACGATGGCATAAAATCTGTAGGACTAAATGCATTAAGATCTGAATTAAGCCAAATTGCGAAAGTTGTATGTTTTGCTCCTGCTGAGGCTAGTTCAGCGATTTCAAAAGCTCTAACTTTTCATAAACCAATTACTTACTCTACTGTAGCTTATGAAGATGGTACAAAGGGATATAGTACAACTGGTTCTCCGGCCGATAATGTATTAGTTGGGTTTCATTTACTAAAAAGAAAACCCGATCTCGTTGTTAGTGGTATAAACTATGGTGATAATTCCTCAATACATTCTATTCTCACTAGTGGTACATGCGCTGCTGCATTTGAAGCGTATTTTAACAAAGTTCCTGCCATAGCTTTCTCTGCTGATCTTGCAGATGATACACAGATGTTTATTCAAAAAGGTATCAATTTCGATAAAATGGCTAAAATCTCATCTGCAATTGCCAATATTGTTCTAGAATTAGAATGGCCAGAGGATTTAGCTTTTCTTAATGTTAATTATCCACAGCAGATTACAGAAGAAACTAAAGTGTTCATAACCTCACCGGCTCTTTACAAATACAATAATTTCATGGTTGAGAAGAAAGATCCACGTAATCTAACATATTTCTGGTTATGGGGAGAAAAGAAGGAATCTTTTCCAGAGAACACAGATACTTGGGCCGTGGTTAATCAAAACAGTATCAGTATCACGCCTATTGGTTTGAATTTGCATGCTACATCGGATTCTTCATCGAAACTAATTAATGGTCTTCAACAACAGATTAAGGATAACATGCTTTACTAAATTCGATTTATAGGTAAGTTAATCATCCCTTTAAATACTAATATCTTGATAAGAAAGTGATTGGTTTGGCCATAGAATCACGAGAGTATCAGAATTTCATTGTTGATAAAATATCATCACTAATTGAATCAAATCACAGTGTTATTCTAGAGCTAGACTGTGGAATGGGCAAACGAGTTTTAATGTACCGTCTTCTTACGGAGATTTTCGACAAGCAAAAAGTAGTTGTTTTCCTACAAACCCACTCATCATTGGAAGAAACTGCCAAGTACATCGAAAAAGAATACGGTGGGATTGACGGATTAGGTATTATCAAAAGTGGATCTAATTCCCAATACAGAAAATATCTCATTGAGAACAGTAGAGTAGTTTTGTCTCTTCCTATCGTTTTTCAGAATACGCTTCAGAAATTTCCTGAAATAGGTGAAGAGATTGATATTATCATAATTAATGAAGTCGATCAAATTGTAAAGAGAGTATCTCACCGAAGAATTTTATGTGTTCCATGGAGTAAACTAATACCAAACCTAGAAAATGCTAAGATAATTGGAATGAGTGGTACTTTAAGAGATGAACATCTGGTTCTTGATGACAATCAACTGCAATTAAGGAATGAGCTGAAAACACTTACAGAATTTATTCCAGATAGTGAGGTTATTACTATTGAAGACTTCATTGATACCGATATCAAGGACCATATACAAGAAACAGAAGTCATCATTCAGCCTGTAGAAGATGAAAAAACTGCAAGGATAATCAATCTATTAACCGGAAAAATTGAAGAGATTAGGGAACAAATCATTCAAGATGTAAGTGAAACATCACCTAAAGATGTTAATAAGTTAAAAGAGAACTTCTACCATAATCTTCCTCTACTTTCTGTTGAAACAGAACTTGTTGAAAAACTAAACAGACTCCTTCTTCTTCGAAAATATGTTTATTCTATGCCTGCACACACTTATCGCAACTACTTGATGAGATATGGAATTGAAAAAAATGAACTAGATAGTCTCCCAGAAATCAGTGGCAAAGAATTAGAAGTCGTTAGTATAGCAAAACAACACCAGAAAACCACTGTTCTATGTTCGTTTCTTTCTACAGTTGAAACATTATCTCAACTCTTAACAAAGGAAGGTTTTGAAATCTTCAATATAACAGGTAAGATCAAGAATAAGGGTGAAATTCTTGAAAACTTTAAGTTGACAGATAAACGATCTGTTCTTGTCATGTCTCCTGTTGGAGAGAGAGATATAGATATTCCCCACACTGAAGCAATAATTGTTTACGACTTAGTTAATTCTCCAAAAACAGTCTACCAAAAGATGAGAAGAGGACGAGGGGGAAAGGTTGTTCTTCTTTTTTATGATGATACTTCTGAAAAAACAAAAGTCAAAGGTGTTATTGACAAAATTGCAGTTCGCTATCCTTGGTCTCTAATTTTCTTTGTCAAAGATAAGAAAAAGTAGATGATTGTTAGTCGTGATTCATAAGCTTTTTAATATATCATAAAACCCTCATAATGCGAGGACATTAATTTTTATTTGCTGTATAGGTGTTCATATGGCCAAGAAAAAAGGTAAAGCAGATGCTAATAGTCGGTGGATACTAGTCAATTCTATGTTTGATGAATTAGGATTAGTTCGCCAACATTTGGATTCTTTCAATGATTTTATTGAAAAGGGTCTTCAATCAGTAATTGAAGAAATCAAAGTTATTGAGCCAGAAGATTCTGAATTTTATGTTAAACTTGAAAAAGTTGAGGTAGAAGAACCAACAATCAGAGAAGCTGATGGTTCTCAAAGTACTATTTATCCCATGGAAGCAAGAATTCGAAATCTTACTTACGCTTCAAGGTTAAATCTTCACATGAAACCAATTAGAAAAGGTGGGGAAGATGGAGTTGAAATTCCTCTAGAACCTATAAGCGTCTTTATTGGGTATCTTCCTGTGATGCTGAAATCTAAAAAGTGTCAATTATATAATCAATCTCCAGAATCGCTTGTTAAACTAGGTGAAGATCCTAGAGATCCTGGTGGTTACTTCCTAGTTAATGGAAGTGAAAGAGTAATAGTCACTCAAGAGGATTTAGCTCCAAATCGAATTTTGATTGAAAAACTAACAAGTAAAGGAAACGTAACTAGTGAGGCTAAAGTTTTCAGTGTTATTCATGGTTTTAGAGCACCAGTTACAGTTGAACACACCAATGATGGTCAATTAAGAGTTAGTTTTCCAAGTATGCCAAGAAAAATATCACTCATCTTACTAATGAGAGCATTAGGTATAGAAAGAGATGATATGATTGCAATGGCCATAAGTCCAACCCCCAAACTACGTGCTCGAGTAATGTCAATCTTAATGCGTGAATCTTCAGAAATTGATACTACAGAAGAATCTCTAGATTACATTGGTAAAAGAGTAGCTGTTGGACAAACCAAGGAATATCGTATAAACAGAGCTATGCAAGTTCTGGATAAATATCTATTACCTCATCTTGGAAGTGATGAGGAATCACGATTAAAGAAAGCATTCTTCTTAGCTAGAATGGCTCAAAGACTTCTTGAATTAGAAGCTGGAATTAGACCAGAAGACGATAAAGATCATTATGCTAATAAAAGATTGAAATTAGCAGGAGATCTCATTCTAATGCTGTATCGTGTTGCATTTCATGCTCTTTGCAGAGACATCAAATACCAACTTGAAAGAGTTACTGTTAGAGGTCGAAAACCAAATCTTAAAACAGCTGTCCGCGCAGACTTAATAACAGAAAGACTTCGTCATGCTTTAGCAACTGGAAACTGGACTGGAGGTAAATCAGGAGTAAGTCAACTTCTAGATAGAACAAATTATATGTCAGCCTTAAGCCATTTACGAAGAGTTGTAAGTCCTTTAAGTAGAAGTCAACCTCACTTCGAAGCAAGAGATTTGCACCCCACTCATTTTGGTAAGATATGTCCAAATGAAACTCCAGAAGGACCAAATTGTGGTCTAGTAAAAAATCTTGCCCTTCAAGCCTATATTAGTGTTGATTTGAATAGTAAAGATGTGGAGAAAAAACTTGTTCAAAGTTTAGGATTAAATAAGATTAAACCCGCAGATTTAGTGGAATCTACTTCTGTTCTCGCAAAGCAAGTTGCTGATCCAAAATACTGCAAAGTATTCTTAAATGGAAGTTTCTTAGGAGTAATTCAAGACGCTGTAGATTTCAAAGAAAAACTAATTGAAAAACGAAGATTAGGAGAACTTGATAACAAGGTTAACGTTTCCTATTATGACGATACTAATGAAATTATGGTCAATTGTGATGCAGGTAGAGTGCGTCGTCCTCTTATCATTGTCAAAGAAGGAGAACCACAACTCACCAAGGAAATGTATTCTTGGATTAAGAGCGGGAAGTGGACATGGAGCGATTTGGTTCGAAATCAAGTTGTTGAATATGTTGATGCAGAAGAAGAAGAAAATCTCTATATTGCCATTGATGAAGATGCTTTAAATCCTGATATAACTCACATGGAAATTACTCCAAGTACAATTCTTGGAATATGTGCCTCATTAATTCCGTTCCCTGAACACAACCGTTCTGATCGTAACGTCTACGAAGCTGGAATGGCAAAGCAAGCACTAGGAATTTTTGCTGCTAATTTTAGAAACCGAATGGATACTAGAGCACATGTCCTACATTATCCACAAAAGCCTTTAGTTAAAACTCATGGAATGGATTCCATTGGTTTTGAGAGTCGTCCAGCAGGGCAAAACTTCATTGTTGCAGTGCTATCTTATGAAGGTTACAATATGGAAGATGCTCTTCTAATAAATAAAGCTGCTATTGAAAGAGGTTTAGGAAGAAGTACTTTTTACCGAACCTATGATGCTGAAGAAAGAAAGTATCCAAATGGTCAAGAAGATACCTTTGAAATACCTGACGACACAGTTAGAGGTTATAAGGACGAATCTCAATATGTTCATCTTGGTGAAGATGGAATCATTGAACCAGAAATTGCTGTTGATGGAAATAGAGGAGAGGTTTTAATTGGTAGAACTAGTCCTCCTAGATTTTTAGAGGAATATACAGAATTCGATGTGCCACCTCAAAACAGAAGAGAAACTAGTAAAGCTATGAGACATGGAGAAAGCGGATTATCTGATATTGTTATCTTAACTGACACAAACGAAGGAAATAGACTTGTAAAAGTTAAAGTTAGATCAGAGAGAATTCCTGAAATTGGAGATAAATTTGCATCAAGACATGGACAAAAAGGTGTTATTGGTCTAATTATTCCTCAAGAAGATATGCCTTTCACAGAATCAGGCGTTGTTCCTGATATCATTATCAATCCTCATGCTGTTCCTTCAAGAATGACAATAGGAATGTTAATGGAATTGTTAGCGGGTAAGGTTTCTGCTTATGCAGGAGAATCAATTTATGGTACAGCATTCAGTAAAACTAGTTTAACTGATTTGCATAATACATTAAAAACTCAAGGCATGCATCCTCTGGGTAGGGAAGTTATGTATGATGGTAAAACAGGTAAAAGATTAGAAGGGACAATTTTTGTAGGTTCTCAATTTTATCAAAAACTTCACCATTTAGTACAAGACAAAATCCATGCTAGAGCTCGAGGTCCAATTCAAATGCTTACAAGGCAACCAACTGAAGGAAGAGCTAGAGAAGGAGGATTAAGGTTTGGTGAAATGGAAAGAGATTGTCTTATTGGACATGGAACATCTATTTTACTTAAAGAGAGATTACTTGATGAATCTGATAAAACTGATGCTTTAATCTGCTCAAAATGTGGTTTCTTAGCCATGTATGATAGAAATAGAGACAGGTATCATTGTCCAATTTGCAAAGAGGAAACTACTGTAGCTAGAGTAATTATTAGTTATGCATTCAAACTTCTTTTACAAGAATTAATGAGTTTGGGAATTGCACCACATATAGAACTTGAAGACATTGCGTAGCAATTTCTTCCATTTTATTATTTTTAAAACTAATCTGAGATTTTAGATTTTATTAAGTTATCATAATCCTCGTTAGAGATCTTCCTTAGGTTATAAAGTTGTAATTCTTCCCCTATTATTTTCGCTAATAAATGATAGCATAGTGTTTTTTCTCCTCTCCTTAGAACTCTAATTTGAAAATCTTTACACTCACAATAATTATTATCAATCAAGATATAACTACCACTAGTTCCCTCAACCTCCCATATTGCAATTCTTTCATTAAGAATCAATTTATGCAATTTATTCTCACGTAAAGTTTTTGCGGCTTTTTCACCTCGAGATTCAAAAGATGAGATAATTTCATTTTCTGCAATTTCAGATAAATTTCCTTCTGCTTTAATCAACTTAAGCAGTTTGCTCAATTTATCATCATCTGATATTGATGTGTTCAACATGCTATCACTTTCTCTAATTCTTTGTATTTAATATTCTACTTTAATTTTTTCCAAAATTAAGTATAAAATAGAAATTTAGGAATGTTTGATTATTATTGTTTAATCATAACATCTATGATATCAAATTGACGAAGAACAAGATTTTTCACTTTGTTAATGTTTTTTCCATTTCTTCCAATAGCTCGTCCTTTGTCTTTGTTATCAACTTCAACTGTTGCGGCTTTTCCATTTTTTCTATCTAGAAAGATAATCTCTCTTATGATAATGGGTAGGAAACAATTTCTAATGAATTTAGCAGGATCTGATGAATGTTCAATTATCTCAACATCTTTTGAGATCATTTCCTTTAACTTGTTAATATTCATCCCTCTTTTCCCAATAGCCATTCCTGCTTGTCCCTCAGAAACAACAAAAACGACTTTGTTATCATCTTCATCAACAATACAGTCTTTTATAGTTACGTTAACAATTCCTTGAAGGATAGTTATATATTGCATTTCTGTTTGTGATAATTTTACTGAAGGCATTTTATTTCATCCAATTTGTGAAGTCGTGTTTGTATTTATTGACATGATTTTATCTCGAAAGACTTAATTCGTCTTTCAGTGCGATTCAAGTAATCTTTATGGTTTGAATGTTTAAAAGTCTATTTAAACATAAGTTGAGATACTCTTCTACGTCAATCACTAGTATTTATTTCTTTTTAACTGCTTTGAGTATATCACTATCTCCCATCTCATAGATTGTTACAGCTGCAACAAAGTGTGGTCTCCCACAAATTGCACCTAAATCTAATGATGAACCTGTGAATTCCAAAATTGGTATTTCAGAAAGATTTGCGTATGTATATACATCGTCTCTAATATCTTGAGGAGCGTTGTTTGATAATATTACTAGTTTAGCTTGTTTGTTTAATAGTGCTGTTCTTGCAGAGTCTGCGCCATAAGAAACTTTACCAGTGTCTACTGCTATTCTAATACTTCGATTAAGGTCCATAAGTCAGTCACCTTTATTACTTGTGCTGTCTTTCAACTCAAATTATTAAAGATTTGCACTTTTGAGTTTTCTTTCTTTATACCTCAATCTATATTTCAAATGCTCCAGAAAATAAGACATCCCATGCTTTGCTCCATCGTTCAGGATGTGCAACATCTATCCAAAACACATTCTTAGGACAGAGAAAAGCTTTCACTTTATTATCATCTATCAGAAATGGTAATGTATCTCCTGAAATTGATTTGCCTTCTGATTCAGAGAGATAATCAATAATCTCTGGTTCAAAAACATAAATTCCAGTATTAATATAACCACTTTGTTGTGATTTTGTAGGAGGTTCTTCAAATCTTATGACCTGTTTGTTAATTGCATCATCTATATAGAACACTCCATAATCAGAAAAAAGTCCTTTATCTGCAGTTTTTCCCATTGCTTGATAGTAGTCATTTACTCCAATTCCACAAACTGTTGCAATTATATCTTTTTTGTGGCTCTTATGATAATCAATTAAGTTTACTAGATTTATGTCTGTTAAAATATCGGAATTCATAACAACAAAAGTATCAGAAACAAGATTTCGAGCATTATATATTGCCCCTGCTGTATCTAAATTTGCAGATTCACTTACATAGCTTATATCCACACCATTCCAGTTTTGACCAAAGTGTTTCATAATTCTGCTACCTAATTTTCCTATCAACAAAACAACATCAGTTATTCCGCTTTTAGCAATTAAGTCAAGATTGTATTCTAGTAAAGGTCGGTATCCTACAGGAATCATTGCTTTTGGAATGGTTTCTGTTAGTGGTTTTAAACGAGCTCCTTCACCACCAGCTAATATCAGAACTTTGTTTTTTCTCAATTCAAATTCCTTTTCTATTAATCTAATTAAAAAATCCTTTATTGAGCCAGCTCCTTTCTTTTCTTGGATAGCATTCCATATTCTTTCTGGGAATTCAACTGTAAATTTGTGAACCATTTTCTGTCACCATCTTAGCAAATTCTCTATGTAACTCTTTTATTCTATCTTTCTTTTTTAGTTTTCCCCAAAAATATTAACTCAAATTTGAAGGATACTTTTATAATGAGTGAATTTTTCTATTTCTCAACTTTAACTATTTATTGTGAGAAAAATAGGTGAAACAACTGTCTAACAGGATTTCCATAACTAAGAATGCTCTTGATCGTTTGAAGAGACATCAGGAAATTGTTGAAAAATTCGATTTAAACATTGATCAAATACTTGACCTTAGTTTAGGTGATAATTTATTTGTTCCTCCTTCTCATGTTCAGAAAATCATAACAAAAACAATTGATTCCATAGATCCAAGAGACAGTTATCCAATAGATTATTATTCCTTCATCGAAGAAATTTCACGATTTGCAGGTGTTGAAGCATCTACAATCTATCCTGGAGTGACCCATACTCAACTCCTACAAAGAATTATATCTATTACAACAAAGAGAAAAAACGATATCATTCTACTTTCTCCTGATAAGGGTATTTATGATGAAATCGCTCAAAATCAGAAACTTAACATTCACAAAGTCAGTTTGATTGATAATTTTGAACTAGATGTGAATGCTATAATAGAACTAACAGAGGAAATATCTCCAAAGGCTATTGTTTTTTCTTCGCCACACTATCCTACTGCAAATCAATTTGATGAAGGAGATGTTCTTACACTTACAAGAGAACTCAAAATACCTATTATTGTAGATGAATCGTACGTTGAATTTGGAAAATATAGTCTGATAAATCAAGTTAAGTACTTTGATAATCTAACAGTTATTCGATCTTTTGCAAAAGCATGGGGACTAGGAGCAACCTCTTCTGCTTATCTTGTATCGGATTCAAAATATATTAATTTGCTGAAGAAACAATATATTTTGGAAGAGATCCCCCCAATCCACATCTTAGCAACTACTCATATCCTTCAAGCACCGTATAAATTTGTTGAATTAATAAACAACTTCATTGTAGAAAGAAAACGAGTAATTGAACATTTGAAGATGGTTAACGGATTAACAGTTTTCCGAACAGATGCCAACTTCCTTTTCATAAGATACAAGGAGGATATAACTGATCTTTTTGAACAGCTTTGTAGTAAGGGGATAATAGTTAAAATATTCAGAGAAGGCCATACTTTCAAGGATAGGAAAAAATCTTTTCTTGTTACTTTAGGGGACACACCTACAAATGAGAGATTTATACTAGCTATAATAGAAGCTCTAGAAACCATGCATTAAGAAAAATAGCTTTTCCTTCATTTCTTCTTGAAATATCGTTTTATGGGACTCCCGCAATCAGGACAGTTTTCAAATTTACGTGTAAATTTACTTTTACAAACAGTACATTTCCAAAAGTATTCACGTTGATGTTTTATTTTGAATTGAAAGGTTTCAAATTTTATATCTAACTTCTTACAAACATTTTGAACTGCATTATCATCACTATAGATTACAGAACCAGGAAAATCTAATGATAAAGCTAGTACTTGAAGATCAATTTCAGATAATGCTGTAAAATCCCCAGTTTCTTTTGCTATTCCGGTAATTTTTTCAATAGATTTCGAAGATGGATCAATGTGTATTATCTTATCCTCTGCTTCTAATACTGTTAAAACTGCTTTTGAAACTGATGATTTTAATTCATCTACCAATAATTCAGGAATAAGAAGAATATCGTTATTCTGTAGCTCATTTTCAAGTACAAAATGATGAATTATCGCAGTAGAATCAACTATGAAATAATTTAGCTTTTTATTGTTATTGTCTTCATTCATCTGTATCATCAGGATTGAATCGTAGAAGTTTTTCTCTAACTCTAGTTATGTAATTCTCTGAAAATCGAATGAAATTTATTTTTTCTTCCGATTTCTCAATCTCGATTGATTCTTTATACCCAATCTCATAGATTACTTTTCCATCTACTACAACACTCCCATTTTTGGATTTGCTCAGATTTGTTACTTCCAACTTAGAGCTTAAAGGAAAAACCATGGGAACCACTCTTCTAGAAAAAGGACATATTGGAACTGTTATTATTGCTTCAACTGCTGGAACGATTAATGAACCCCCTGCTGAAAGACCATAAGCACTTGATCCTATACTAGTTGCTACAATTAGACCGTCACCATCAAGAGTGTAGACATACTGATTATCTACATGCAGTTTCAGGCTTATAGATTGACCTATTTTATCAGCAGTTACAACTACATCATTGACTGCTGAGGTTGTTGATGAGTTCTTTGAGGATATCTTAATTGTGCTGTAACTTTCAACAAAACCTTCACCTTTTTCGAGAGAAACCAATGCTTGATCAATTTCCTCCGGATCAATTTCTGTAAGAAAACCAACTTTTCCACAATTAATCCCAAAAATAGGAGAATTTCTCCACAACTCATGGGTTTTGAGAATAGTTCCATCTCCTCCAAAAACGAAGATTATTGTGGGTTCTTCATCAGAACATGCAAACTCAGGTTTCTTAATTTTCTCTGCTAGGAATATATCTAGGAATGAAGTATACCCCTTTTCCAATAATTTTTCATGAAAAGATAAAGCTAGTTCTATACTATCCTTGTGTCTTGAACTAGTAATCAAAATACATGCGTCTTTCTTCAAAAAACTCATTTCATGTAAAAGAAAGTGCAGAAATTAAAAAAGGTTCGGTATTAACTCCCAGGTTTCTTTAATTTGGCTATAAAAAAGCCCAAAGTCTTATCTTGTCCAGGAACAAACCTTTGCACAGGTATAGGTATTTCAGTACCAATAGATCCCATTGTTGAAACATTATTTGGTTGATGAATTATTTCTAAGCCAAATTTCAAGGCATGATTTACAACATCTTCATTTTCTTCTTTTGTAATTGTACAGGTAGAATAAACTAATTCACCACTAGGTTTCAATAATTTATTACATGCAAATAGAATAGCTTTTTGGTAATCTGCAGATGATTCAATTATTCTGCGATTAACTTCAAGAGTAAGTCTAGGTCTCAAACCAAGAGCAGTGCAAGGGGGATCAACTAGTATTTTATCAAATTTCAAATTCCATTCCTTACTCAAATCAATGATACTTCCTACAACAGTTTTGATGTTTTTTATTTCAAATTTCTTTATCTTCTCTTCCAGACTCTGTAATCTTCTTTTGGATCTATCTATTGCTATTATCTCTCCTCTGTTCCCCATTAGTTCACTCAAGTGTATAGTTTTGTTTCCTGGTGCAGCACAACAATCCAACACTTTCTCTCCAGGTTGAGGGTCTAGATTTAAACTTGCTAGGTAAGCAGGCATACTATGAAAATAAACTGGAAACTCATATAATCCCAATTGAGGAACACTGGGAACCCTATATGTTGACTCCAAATTGATTGCTGCAATACCCTTTTTCTTTGACAAAATCTTGTTATGACTCATCAATGCTTTGGCTTTAGCCACTGGAATTCCCTTCTGGTTCTTTACAATTACTAAATCGTTCTCCTTTACTTTATTTGCACGTTTAATTCCAGGAACAAAAACATCAGATCCTTGATAAATCATCTCTGCTGCAACATTATCCACTACAATTTCCTTCAATTCTTCCGTAAAATCTATTTCAAAAGGACCTTTAGGTTCTGTAATTATTAAGTTGGTAAAAGTAGAATGTTGGTAAGCTTTGAAAGTAAATTTCTTAATGTGTTCTATAATGTCTTCTGCAAGTTCTTGTTTCCTAAATATATGGAGTGTATATTCTTCCATTGGTGTACAAATTGCTCTTAAGTAACTTTCAGCTGTTTCTTTTCCAAGGAGCTCCTCTAGATATTTTCTCAATTCTGAAGTAATCAGAGGTACTGGAAGAGAATCTAACATTGTTCTCAAATCTCTTTGTATTTCAATGAATGAAATTCTACCTTTCTATTTTCAAGATTAAGGATAGCTACAGTTGGATCTTCGTATAAATCAAATGTCTCCCCGGGATTAATTAGAATTGTTTTGTCTATCTTCTTCAAGAGTTTTTTATGAGTATGACCAGTTATAATGTAGTCATAAGGTTTTTTTGAGTAAATCAGGGAATTCAGCTGCAGCTCATCAGTTCCATGATATAAGGCAAATGTTTTCCCTTCTATTTCAAACTCTCCTACATCCTCATAAAAAAATCCCACCTCTTTCATCATATTACTTATTACTCCAGTGTCTCCTAGATTGTTACCGGTACATAAGTAGAATTTTCCTTTAAATTCCTCAAACATCTTTACGCAGAAAGGAGATATTAAATCCCCTGCATGTATAATCACTTCAACTTCTTTTTCCTTGAACAATTCCAAAGCTCTTTGTATGTTTGGTCTGTGATCATGACTATCACTCATGATTCCTATTTTCATCAATTACACCTATCTTTTGCTAAAAGGGATTAGTTGGTGCGGGAAGGGAGATTCGAACTCCCGAACCACTAAGGACTAGAACCTGAATCTAGCGCCTTTGTCCACTCGGCAATCCCCGCACAACAATCAGATTTTCTATCGTTTTCTCTCTAACAAGATATTTAAATCATTGTATCTTATGTCTTTTGTATTCTATGGAAACTGTGATTTTATGAGTTTAAGACCCTATCTTGATACACTCAAACAATCGAATTTACTTGTGGAAATTAAGGATAAAGTTAAGCTTGAATATGAGATTACTGAACATCTTCAAATAAACCATAACAAAGCTGTTCTGTTTTCAGATGTAGAAGATTCTACTTTTCCTTTACTTGGTAACTGTCTTTCTTCTCGAAATCAACTTGAACTTGTTTTGAATAAAGATAAAAATTATTACAACTTCTTTCAACAATCCCTTCTCAATCCTCAACAACCCAAACCAGTTGAATCCAGCTTAACCTTTTCCAACAAAGATTCAGTCAATCTCTCTAAACTCCCTATTCCAAAATTCTTTCCTGTAGATGGGGGAAAGTACCTTACTTCCGGAATCGTTATTGCACAGTTTCCAGATACCAAAGCTCCTAACATGAGTATTCACAGAATCATGGTTCTCAATAATCAACAAGGAGCTATTCGTATTGTTCCTAGAAATCTGTATAAAATCTTTCATGAAAACAAAGAGAATGGTTTGGATACTCCTATTGCAGTAGTTAATGGTTATCATCCTGTTCTTGCATTAGCAGCTTCTTCTCCTACTCCGTCTGGTAAATCTGAACTCTCTATTGCGAATTCTCTTCTGCGAGGTAATCTATCCATTGCACGAACTCCTCGTTATGGTATCCCTGTTCCATCTGATGTTGAATTTATTTTGGAAGGAAAAATCCTTGCTAATGAAGAGGTTGATGAAGGACCATTTGTTGATATTACTGGTACTCCTGATGATGTTCGGTCCCAACCTATCGTTCAATTCGAAAACATCTTTTATCGGGATGATCCTATTTTCCAAACAATTCTTCCTGCTTATGAGGAGCATTTTATCCTTATGGGTTTTCCTCGCGAAGCAGAGATTCACAATCGTGTGAGTAAGGTTGTACCCAAGGTTCATGGTGTCTATCTTACCCCTAGTGGGTGTGGTTGGTTAAGTGCTGTTATTTCTGTTACTACCCATTCTGATGTTGATGGTCATAAAGTGGGTTTAACAGCTTTTGAAGCTCATCCTTCTCTTAAATGGGTCACTGTTGTTGATGAAGACATAGATATCTGTGACAGTAAAGCTGTTGAGTGGGCTAGAATAACCAGAGCCGGGGCCAACGACATAACTATTCTCGATAACATGCGTGGTTCTTCTCTTGATCCTTCTCGACGTAGAGGGGACAATACTTCCATCAAAGTGATCATTGATGCTACCAAAAAAAGGGATAAGACAGGATATGACCGCGTCATACCCTTCTGATTTTTCTTAGAATAAAGGCTCTTCTAAGCTCTTTCCTTTTGCTTCCACTGTATATTCGTCTATTCTCTTGATATTGGTTTTTTTCGCACTCCAGTCAGCAAATTCCTTTTTCGCATACTTTGTTCTTACTGTATATGGACCTTTTATTACAAATGGTTCAATTTCCTTTATCTTCTCCATTGCTTCCTTTGCCTTTTCCTTTATCACTTCTCTTGCTTTCTGCGGTGTCAATGATAGTGTTGGTATATTTCCCAGTTTCTTTCCTGCTGGTTTCATACCTTCTTTCACTACTGCTGTTACTATATTCGGAATTAGTTCTTTTGCTTCCTCTGCTCCGTCTTTGTCTCCACTTATAAACACTGTTGGTACTCCATATGATCCTGCTAATGCGCTGTTCATTCCTACTTCTCCTACTTTTATCCCGTTTATTACTACCTCTTCTATTCCTCCAAAGAAACTGTGTGCCATTACTCCTTTTTCTACACCTGCCATTGCGTGTAGTCCACACATGAACAGTGCATCATAACTCTCATCTAGTCCTTCTGGTCCTCCATCTCCTGCTGCCATTACCAGTTTACATTCAGGATGTATCAGTTCTACATCTAGTCCTCCAGGGAAAGGTCCATGCCCATCCCAAGCAACTACTTCCTTAGCTCCTCCTTCCAATGCTCCTTCTATAAGTGCATTGAGTTCCAGAGTAGCTAACTTTCGAGCCTGTTTATAGTATTCACCATTGAAGGCTACAAAAGATTCGGGTTCCCAAGAGCATTGCAAGCGGTGATCAATAACACCAGCAACACCTTCTAAATCACAAACAACGTAAATTTTCATAATATCACTCTAAGGTAAGAAAAGAGAAGAAAGAAAGAATAAAAGAGTCATTCAAGAAAGAAATGAATACCAGAATAGATGAACAAAGCGACATAGGGTGTGGGAATCTTACCACACAAAAATAAATTCTTGTGGTAAGATTTTCAGAAACTATTTTTTCGCGTTGTAGTGCGATTGAAAAAGATATTTAAAGAAAACGCTTTGTTGTTCTTCTGAGGATAAATTATGAATTTAATGAATGATGTTGCTAATTCCGATCCAGAAATAGCTGATATGCTTCTACGAGAACTAAAGCGACAAGAAGAAGGTATAGAACTAATTCCTTCTGAAAATTACACCTATCGGTCCGTTCTTCAGACCATGGGTAGCGTTTTTACCAATAAATACTCTGAAGGTTATCCTAAGAAGAGATATTATGGTGGTAATGAAATTGTTGATGAAGTAGAGATTCTAGCAATAGAACGTGCTAAGAAACTCTTTGGTGCTGAACATGTCAATGTTCAACCTTATTCTGGTTCTCCAGCTAATCAGGCCGTTTTCTTCGCTTTGTTAAACCTAAAGGATAAATTCCTAGGTTTTAGCCTCACATCAGGTGGTCATCTTACCCATGGAAGCCATGTGAATTTCTCAGGTAAGAACTATACTTGTGTTAGCTATGATGTTGATAAAGAGACAGAAATGCTAGATATGGGAGTTATTCATGAGCTAGCTAAAAAAGAGAATCCAGAAATGATTATCTCCGGTTTAACTGCATATCCTAGAAAGATAGACTTCAAAGCTTTCCAAGAAATTGCAGAAGAAGTTGATGCTTACCAACTTGCTGATATTTCACATATTTCGGGTTTGATCGCTGGTGGTGTTCATGAAAGTCCTTTTCCTTTTACTGATGTTGTAACAACTACAACCCACAAAAGTCTAAGAGGACCACGTGGTGCAATTATAATGTGTAAAATAGAAGATAGGTTGCACGAGATTCACCATCCTGAGAAGAAAACCAAAGCAGGAGAACCATTTACTCTAGCTCGATTAATAGATTCAGCTGTATTTCCTGGTCTTCAAGGAGGACCTCATGACCATGCTACTGCAGCAAAAGCTGTTGCATTTGCAGAAGCCATGAAACCCGAATTTAAGGATTATGCTAAACAAATCGTGAAGAATGCAGCTGTACTAGCAGATGAACTAATGGCTCTTGATATAAAATTAGTAACAAATGGAACAGATAACCACCTTATTCTCATAGATTTGCGTCCTGAAGACCTAACTGGTAAAGGTGGCCCTATTCAAACAGCTTTAGATGAAGCAGGTATAACCTTAAACAAGAATACAGTTCCATATGAACCTTCAAGTCCATTCCATCCATCTGGATTAAGACTTGGAACCCCTGCAATTACCTCCAGAGGAATGAAAGAATCAGAAATGAAAGTAATAGCAGAAGGTCTTTCAAAGGTAATTAAAGCAAAAGGAAGTGTAGAAGTAGCTCACAAAGTTAAAGAAGACATTCTTGAACTAACAAAGCAATTCCCATTGTATCCGGGTTTATCTATACTAAAATAATCGTAAAGGGTTTTTTCCTTTACTCTTTTTCACTTTTTTCTTCAAAAAGAAGTTGTTCTGTTTGTTGCATTATTTTCAGAATTAAATCGTTTGAAATTTCTTTCAAACTAATTGATATTAAAACTAATTTCTGAATTCGTGAAGCAAATCTTTCACCCAACATTCTTACAAAATGTGCATCTGATGATCCAGTAACATAAAGCGTTGAAGCTTGCATAATATCTGTACCCGGTACAGAAATTGCCAAAGTCCCCAGTCTAGGAGTTTCATCATAAATAAAAATAGAAACTGCATTTTCCAAAAAAACTGCAGTTATATGATACTCTTGACCATCTACTTCGAGAGTGGTAGTGAGTGTAGGCTCTTTCATTGCTATAATCTAGATGCTTTCCTCTAAATAGTTTTCTTGTACTAAATACAAGTATCTTTGTCTCCTTTTGCCTCATAATCAGCGTAGTATTCTCTCAAACACTTCTGAAGATTGACATCATCCTTTGCTTGTTTAAGTTCAAAAGCTAGAAGTAAATTGCTTGCTAACATAGCTACAGTTGCGGGACCACTTCCTCCAGGTACAGGAGAAATATAGTCTACATCATCTTTTAAATCATCAAAGTCTGTATCTCCCATTAGTTTACCATCTTCAAAATTAACTCCCACATCAATAATTGCAACATCTTTTTTCACCATACCCTTCTTGATCAGATGAGCACGACCAACAGCTGCAATGAGTATATCTGCTTCTTTAGTATATTTCTCAAGTGGTTTTGATCTTGAATGACAAATTGTTACTGTAGCATGCTCTCTCAAAAGAAGATGTGCTATAGGTTTGCCAATTATCATGCTTCTTCCAACTACAACAGCATGCTTACCATGTAAAGGAATCTGGTAATGTTTCAAGAGGGCAAGTGCGCCAAGAGCTGTTGCGGGAATTAGGTTAGGGGTAGATTTTGTCCAAGCATATACATTTCCAGGAGACAAACCTTCAATATCTTTATCTGGAGAGATACTTTCTATTATCTTATCTTCGTCCATGTGTTTAGGCAGAGGTAATTGGACAAGTATTCCATCTATACTGTCATCGTTATTCTGTTTATCTATAATATCTAAAAGCTCCTTCTCTGTTGTTTCTTCTGGCAGTTGAAGAGCAGGAGAATCAACACAAAGGTTTGCAAAAAACTTCTCTCTTATTCTTCGATAAGATTCTGAAGCAGGATCTTCACCTACAATTATTGTAGATAACTTTGGTACTTTTTTGTATTTTTCTTTGAAAATATCACAACGAGGTTTAAGCACTTTATCAGTATACTCTTGCGAAAACTTTCTTCCATCAATAATCATGAATATCACCGTGATTTTCTTGTTTCACTTTCTTGTGTAATAATTTTTAAATGACTTAATAAATTATGAGGATTTACAGAATTCTGTTCAACTTAATTAAACACATCTAGAATGGAATTTCAGCTTGTAAGAATTGGTTTGTAATCAAAAGCTTTTTATCAATTACAAAATGCATTGAGTAAAGAGTAATCACATTAGTGTGGAGATTCAAAGTTTTTGGAGTTATGAAATGAGCTCAGATAGCTACAAAACAATAAAAGGCATAAGATTTGGATTGCTCAATCCTGATACTGTCCGCAAATTGTCGGTTGAACGTATTATTACCCCTGACACTTATGATGCTGATGGTACTCCCGTTACTTCTGGTTTAATGGATGGTCTTTTGGGAACCATTGATCCTGGTCAGAGATGTAAAACTTGTGGAGCAAGGGTTGGGAGTTGTCCTGGTCATTTTGGACATATTGAACTTTCTCGTCCAGTTATTCATGTTGGTTTTAACAAACTTATCTATAAAGTTCTTAGAGCCACTTGTCGTAACTGTCATCGTGTTCTTCTTGAACCTGCAGAAATCAAGGAAATTACAGATAAAATGGACGAATATGAAGATCAATGGGGAGTACCCGATTATGATCTTGTTGAAGAAGTTTTAAAGAAAGCTGCAAAGAAGACTGCTTGTCTTTATTGTAATGAAGAACAAAATAAAATTAGGCTTGAAAAGCCTACTACATATTTCGAAGAAGTAGAAACTGATACTGGTCAAAAACAAACTAACAAATTGTCTCCTTTAGACATTCATAGTTGGTTTAAAGATATTACCAAAGAAGATTGTAGGCTTTTAGGTATTAATCCACATTTTGCACGTCCTGAATGGATGATTCTTTGGGTTTTACCAGTGCCTCCAGTAAGTGTTCGTCCGAGTATAACATTGGAAAATGGTATAAGATCTGAAGATGATCTTACACACAAACTAGTAGATATTATTAGAATTAACCAACGTTTGCTTGAAAATCGAGAAGCTGGTGCACCTCAATTAATTGTAGAGGATTTATGGGAATTATTACAGTATCATGTTAGTACTTATTTTGATAATGAAATTAGTGGAATTCCACCAGCTAGACATCGAAGTGGAAGAGCCTTAAGAACTCTTACTCAAAGATTGAAAGGTAAGGAGGGACGTTTTAGAGCCAATTTAAGTGGTAAAAGAGTAGATTTTAGTGCAAGAACTGTTATCAGTCCAGATCCATTACTTAGTATCAATGAAGTAGGTGTTCCTAAAGATATTTCTGAAATACTCACTGTTCCTGAAAGAGTAACTGAATGGAATATAGAGGAAATGAAAGAACTTGTTATGAAAGGTCCTCGTAATTTTCCTGGCGTAAATTACATCATAAGACCTGATGGACGAAGAGTAGACTTACGTTATGCTCGAAACTTACAAGCTGTTGCAGATTCTCTTCAACCAGAGTTTATTATTGAACGTCATCTTCGAGATGGGGATGTTGTTCTCTTTAATCGACAACCAAGTCTTCATAGAATGAGTATTATGGCTCATGAAGTAAAAGTAGTTCCTTACAAAACTTTTCGATTAACTTTACCAGTCTGTAGACCTTATAACGCAGATTTTGATGGAGATGAAATGAATCTTCACGTCCCCCAAAGCGAAGAAGCTCAAGCTGAAGCCAGAATTTTGATGAGGGTTCAAGAACAAATAAGTACCCCAAGATATGGAGGACCCATAATTGGAGCTATTCAAGATTTCATTACAAGTGCTTATTTCTTAACTCGTAAAAACGCAATATACTCAAAAAGTGAAGCTGCACAATTAATTACGGCTGCTGGTTTAGAAAATCTTCCTAAAGCAGATAAGAAAGGACCTAAAGGAGTACCAATGTGGAGTGGTAAAACATTATTTAGTGCTTTGCTCCCTGAAGATTTCAATTTTACAATGTTCAACAATTTATGTGAAAAACATGACACTTGTAAGAAAATCAAGTGTTCTGTTGAAGGGTATATTTTAATTAGAGATGGTGTTTTGGTCTCTGGAATCATTGACAAAAAAGCTTTTGGTGCAGAAGTTCCTGACAGTGTGCTTCATCGTATCCTGAAAGAATATGGTGCTGATAGAACAAGGACATTTCTAGACAGCGTAACTCGAATGTTAATTACTAACATTACTTTAAGAGGTTTCAGTATGGGTGCAAGTGATATTGATATTCCTCCAGAAGCTGACAAACAAATTGAGAATATACTCTCTGTTGCTAAAAAGAATGTTCTGAAAATTATCAAACAATATGAAGATGGAACCCTTGAACGTCAAGCTGGTCGAACTGAAGAAGAAACTTTAGAAGCCAGAATTATGGAAATACTTGCAAATGCAAGAACCGATTGCTCCAATGTAAGTGCAGAATACTTGGATAACGATAATGAAGCTCTAATCATGGCAAGAACTGGTGCTCGAGGTAATATGCTAAATCTGGGCCAGATGAGCGCATGTGTAGGACAACAAGCAGTTCGAGGTCAAAGAATTCAGAGAGGGTATAAAGACAGAGTTCTTCCTTTCTTCAAACAAGGAGATCTTTCTGCTGAAGCCCATGGTTTTGTTGACAGCAGTTTCAGAACAGGTTTAAATCCTATTGAGTTCTTCATGCATGCAGCTGGTGGAAGGGAAGGGCTTGTAGATACAGCTGTTCGTACCTCTCAAAGTGGTTACATGCAAAGAAGACTTGTAAATGCTTTACAAGATATTTCTTCTTGTTACGATAAAACAGTTCGAAATGCTGCTGGTGAAATCGTACAATTCCTCTATGGAGAGGATAATGTAGATCCAGCTAAAAGCGATCACGGAAAAGCAGTCAATGTGTCCATTATTATCAGTAAAATTTTGGAAACACATCCAGAGGAAGCAGCGGAGGAATAAAAATGGCACAATTTCTAACTAAAGATCAAATAAAAACTCGTTTAGAAACCTTTCATAAGAAAAAACAAGTTCCTGATACTGTTTACGAGGAATTGAAGAATGAGTTGAAAGGAAAAAAACTCACAAAAAGTCAATTAGAACAAATCATCAAGGAAATTATCAACAGTTATGAATTTGCTCAGATTGATCCTGGAAGTGCAGTAGGTACTGTTGCAGCCCAATCTATTGGAGAACCTGGAACACAAATGACACTTCAAACATTCCATTATTCTGGTGTTGCTGAAATGTCTGTTTTAAGAGGATTGCCTCGTTTAATTGAAATTCTTGATGCTCGAAAGAATCCTAGTACACCAACAATGACTATCTATTTAGATGAAGTAACAGAAAAGAGCGAAAATTTAGCGAAACAAGTTGCTAGAAGAATAGAACTTACAACTGTTAACAAAGTTGCTCACAGTATAACTCATAGTTTCTCTGAAGGAACAGTCAGGATTAAACTTGATTCTGTTCTACTTGAAGACAAAGATACTGATGCTCAAATAGTTATGAAGAAGATTCAAGTACGTAGGAAAGAATGTAACGTCGAAATCGATCCTGAAGACAAAACTATGATTATTATTACTCCACTTAAAGAGCTCAAATTCAGTGATCTCCCTAAACTTGCTGAAAAAGTACGAGAAATACCAATTAAAGGAATTAAAAACGTAAATCGAGTAGTAGTAATGAAAAGCAAAGAAGACAAGTACTACTTGCAGAGTGAGGGGAGCAATTTCAGTGAATTACTCAGAATTCCAGGAGTTGACCCAACAAGATGTTATACCACAGACATCAATCAAATAGCTGAAACTCTAGGAATTGAAGCTGCTAGAAATGCGTTAGTTAGAGAATCTCTATCTGTTATGAAAGAACAAGGATTGGATGTTGATAAAAGACACGTTATGCTTGTATCTGATCTAATGAGTCATACAGGCGAAATCTTACAAATTGGTCGTCATGGTGTTTCTGGTAAGAAAAGCTCAGTATTCGCTAGAGCTGCATTCGAAGTAACTGTTAAACATCTATTAGATGCAGCAGTTCATGGAGAATATGATCCACTTGAAGGTATAACTGAAAATGTTATTGTAGGACAGACTATCGCATTAGGTACAGGAATTGTTGACCTTACTATGAGTGCAAATTATAGAGAATTCAGTGATGAAGATAAGAAATAGTTATTCTTTATCTCACTTCTATTTTTCGTTTGTTTTTATCAAAGAGCATTATTTAACCCTTTAAGTTTAGATAGTCTTCAGATTTTTGTTAGCTATAAATAGGATGGTTTTGATAAGAAGAGAGTGGGTGGTTAAATGGTACTCACTCAAAAAAATGGGGAACTATCAGTATTATTTATTATTGCACTTTTAGCTTTTACACCTTCTAGTAAAGCTTATAGTTTATCGGAAGGTTTGCTTTATTCAGACTTTTTCTCTGTAGGAACAACAGTTGACTGGAAAGTAAGCACTCTTGAGTGGAAGGGTAATAAACCTGAATATTATTATAATTCACGAATCGGAGAAATAAACGTTTCTCAAGGAGATTTAGTTCAACTTAAAGTTACCAATAATCCGAATGACTTTGAAATTAATTATAGAGCTGATGGAGACTGGTTTGATATCATTTTAAACAACGACTCAATTATTTATAATTTGGATGATATCTATTTAGGGCAGAAAAATCTTCATTATGGTGATTTTTTTACACTTCCTGCTCTTTTTGAAAATAGTACAGGTCTATTCATTACATTAGAAGAATATTATAAGTATGCAAGGGAAGTAGAAGAGTACTTTAACGTAATTGATTATTATACAGATATGGGGGATAACTATTCAATCATTGTCAATAACACTGAATCTCGTAGATACTTCTTGAGTGATAAACTCTTTACTGTAACTATAACTTATAACGAATTTAGATTCATTGAGGATAATAGATTCATCAATGAAGAAGAAAGCTTACTTGAGACTCTTGAGTTTGTAACTAAATCAGTTTTTGATATAGAAAAAGGATTACTATACTTATATACTTATGATATCGATTATTACTACAATTTTACTTCTAGTATTGAAGAAGATGTTCATGAGATCTGTTATTACCATCTAGAAATAGAAAATTTGGATCAATCGGTTGGTTATGACAATCAAATAGCAAATGAGAATGAGGAAGTTCCTGATAATAGTATTTTCGGGAGTGCTACAGATTATATAATCGTAGGTATGGCTGTTTTTACTTTTCTATTTGCACTTTATGGCGTATTTTACAGAAAGAAAAGAAATAAAATGTCAGAACAAGCTAATGAAAAGTTTCTTATTGAGGTAGCTGATGCAATACAACCAGAAAATGTAGAAGAAAGCAAGAAACATACTAATCAGTATATTAAGAAGGTTAAAGTAATTAAATCTGAAAATTAGTATTCGAGAGAATAGTCTCCGTTAATTGATAAAGACCATAGAATATCAATGGTAGAATTATCCGGAAAATCTGATTATATCTCTTGGTTTTCTTTTTCTTTGATGTATTTCTGAAATAAATGGTATATATGGTGTTTAAAGAAACAAAGAAGCTTATTGCCATACTTATTAGAAAGACTATAGTTAAAACCTGAAGAAGTACTCCTAGCCATCCATATATTGAGTGTGTATTGATTCCTTCATTATTTAATACTAACATGAAATTTGATGGGTAATATGTGTAGAGAGTATTTAGAAGCAACAATAGTATAATCCGCAGTGTAAAGAATACTGTGATAATGAGTAGTGTTTTACTTATAACTACAATTGATGGATGTTTCTCTTTATTCAATTTTTCATTAATCTGATCTGTTCCACCTAATATCTTCCTAAAATAATAGTGAAAAGATCCAATCTGTTTAATTGAAGAATTAGGTGCTGGTTTTCTTTCTAAACCAAAAGCAAAACGAAGAACATGATAGGAAAAACCAGCAATGGCAACATAAAAGCACCCTAACGAAAAGAAATGTAATATATCATAGAATAATCCCCAGCTAGAAGAAATTAATTGAGGATAACGGAAATATGGATGGTACGAAACATAAATGAATAAACCTATAGAAATTATGAGAACTAAAACTGTTTTTACCATCATTTCATTATAAGTTGTTGTTTTTGTTATTGGGTTTGCAGTTATACCATCAGCTGATTTTCCTTTTTTGATCATTTTTCGCGAACCAACAAAGAATAAAACTATTAATCCAACAATAACACCAATTGTTAAAGGCCAATTCATATCAAACCATTTCTTTGGTAAGAAGTCAAATGTTTCCGTGAAATTCTTAGAGAACGTTTCATCATAAAAAGTGATGAACAGCTCATTAGATGTATTTAGAACATTCTGAGGTAAACCTATTAATAAAATACTTTCCGTATTTAATAGTTTGGAATCGAAACGTACTCTACAATTTTCTGTTACTTCCTCACTATTTATCCATACACGAAAACCTAATGGTCTTGGTAGGTTTCTTAGATATACAAATACTTCTTTTTCTCTTTCTAATACCCTAATTTCATCTATTTCTATTTCGTTTACCGATCCTTCTGCAATTTGACTTGCAAACAGAATAGCTAGTACTAATACCAGCAGAGCTCTTTTCCCCATTACTCATTTAAAGAAAATATAACTTATATACACCACAGAAATTATATCCTTCATCAAACACACTCTATTTTCTCATAAAAGCAGTTAATAATCAAGTAAACCCAATAAATTCAAATGATGTTTAACATCAAAAGTTTTTTAATGAAATCCAAGAGGAAACACTTGAAGAAATGACTTACTTCGGGTTTACCTTTGAAGTATTAACAAATCAAAGTGATTAAATGACAGGTTCAAAAAGTCCGAAAGGCGAATTCGCTGCAAGAAAACTGAAGAATAAGAGAAAACACTTCAGATGGAAAGATATGCAGTATAAAAGACGAATGTTAAGATTGGATAAGAAAACAGATCCATTAGAGGGAGCTCCAGCTGCAAGAGGTATTGTTGTTGAAAAATACGGTGTTGAGAGCAAACAACCAAATTCAGCTTTGAGAAAATGTGTAAGAGTCAGACTTGCTAAGAATGGTAAACAAGTAGGTGCTTTTGTCCCTCACGATGGTGGGTTATTATACATTGACGAACATGATGAAGTTATTGTTTGCAGTATTGGTGGAGCTCAGAAGGGAGCTATGGGAGACATTCCTGGTGTTAAATGGCAAGTTACTCATGTTAATGGAGTTGCCTTAAAACAGATTGTCATCGGTAGGAAGCCAAAACCACAAAGATAAATTTTCTTGATTGGTTCTTCTTTTTATTCTTTATACATACTTTTAGTTTTTAGTTGGTTTTTACATTAAACTACTATGTGCATCAATTAAAACAAAATTGGTTACCAAAATCCTTTAAATATAGAACATCAAATGAACATACATATAATTAGAATAGAACTTTCAAAGAGGATCAAAAAATGTCAGAATTTGATATTACACCTGTTAGAGCTAGCCAAATAAAGGAAGGCAATCATATAATTCAAAATGATGAAGTATTCCTTGTACGTTCGATTGAAAAATCAAAAAGTGGCAAACATGGACACACTAAATGTAGGATGAAAATTGAGAATATATTTACAGGAAGTAAAACTGAAATCTCCATTCCTGGTGACTTAAAGCTCCAATCTCCTATTATTGATAAAAGAAATGCCCAAGTTATTTCTGTTGGTGGAGATAGTGTTCAAATAATGGATCTTGAATCATATGAAACATTTGAGACAGCACTACCAGATGATGAAGAGATGAAAGCTCAAATTCAAGAAGGAGCAGAAGTCGAATATTGGAAAGCTATTGGTAAAAGCAAGATTATGAGAATAAAGAGCTCTGGATAGAATATTGCTTATTCATCCTAGTTAATCTTTTTCTAAGTCGTAAATGCAGTATTCTATTTACGAACTAAAATTTATTAATTGTCATATTTGAAGGTATAACATTCGGGCCGGTAGATCAGCCTGGCAGATCGCTTCGTTCGCAATGAGGTAGCCCCGGGTTCAAATCCCGGTCGGTCCACCATCATGTTTAAAATCGACATTCTACCCATTTATTTTAAGCTAAAATAGCTAGAAATGCCGCTAGACGCCGCACAATTAATTTTGTCGTAGTTTTATTTAAAAGCAAAAAGATTAAAAGGTTGTATTATTAAATAAGCAATAAGTATTGTGAGGAATTTCTATGACAAAAGTGCTGAATTTTACACGTACAATTCGAGATCCCATCTACGATGAAATACGCATGACAGATATTGAGAACAAAATCATAGACAGTCCCATCTTTCAAAGATTAAGATGGATCAGCCAACTATCAGGAGTTAGACAAGTTTATCCTTCAGCTATTCATTCTAGATTTACCCATAGTGTGGGTGTTATGCATCTAGCTGGTAAATATGCAGAAGAAGTTTATAGAGAATTTGATGATGTAGTAGAGAAAACTCAATTAGCGCGTTTAGCAGGGCTTTTACATGATATAGGTCATGGTCCTTTTAGTCACACATATGATGATGTAGTTTTCAAACGAGTATATCCTGACGCACCTCATGGACATGATGTTCATCGAGATAAAATCATTAATTCAGAGTTTCTCAAACCCTTCATTGAAGAATTTACCTCTCCTGAAGAACTTATGAAAATCTGGGATGGAGAAAACTTCATTATGCATCCTCTTATTCAAGGAGCGCTTGGAGCAGACAGACTAGATTTCATGCTTAGAGATTCTTTCTTTGCTGGAACACTACATTTTGGTATAATTGCTGTTAATCGAATAATTAACAATACAACAATCCAAAAGCACCTCAGAAAGGATGCAATTCACTATAACTGGAAATGTTTAGATGATATTTACTCATCGCTAATCGGTCGATTCTTTGAGTATAAGAATGTCTATTTCCACAAAACATCAAGAGCTGCTGATATAACAATTCATGAAATGCTAAGAGAAGCTTGTGAGCCACTAAATCTCATTGAACGAACAAATGACTTGGCTGAGTATACATACTTAAACGAATATACTCTTGTTGGTGAAATATTTTCTAAAGATTCCCCTGATTTAGCTGTTGCCAAATCATTAGTCAAGGATTTATTCGATCGTAGGCTCTACAAGTCCGTTTGGGAAAAGATCATTGATGAATCAACTGCTGATAATTTAGGTGTAGGTGTAGAAGATCTTTGTAATATAACCGCACAGGAATCTTTCATTAAGAAGATTCTGAGTCATGCTGAGGAAAATAAAATTTCATTGAAATATGATATGAAAATAGATTCTACATACAAATTATCCACAATAAATGAACAAGAATTCCAAGCTTCAAATATCTACATCTACGACCCTTATGAAAAGATTCGACCTGGTTCAAAATCATTCACACTTAATGAAGCCTTAAACACAACATCTTATATAACAACTTTTGCAGGACCAAGAGCCTATAGATCTCTTTTTACACTAGTAAGAGTTTATGCTCATCCAAATGATGCAGAGAAAATTAAGAAAATTTGGAAAAAGATAAGACCACAAACATCATCTAAAGACAAGGATGTTTCAGTGACTTCATACTGAGTTGCTCAGCAACCAATTCCTATATTTTTTGCTGAGTAAAGCTTTTGAGCACTTTGTACAATTTGCATTCCCGAATCATATTCAGCTAAAGCATCCTCAAGATGTTTTGTAATTTCTTTTAAGTCATAGTCTGATACTTCACCATAGTCGTCCACTAGTTCATACTTTCCACCCTGAGTAAACTGAACTGTTTTATCCTTACACAAGTTTTGAATGTGAGATGAAACTGTTTCAGAAATAACTGAATATCCATTAAAATACCAGTCTAGTATTTTTAGTGCTTCGTTTTCATTAGAAAGCAGAAATAGGCCACTGTGTATCGATTCTTCATGCTTTGGGAAAAATTTTTCTACAAAACTCACAATATATGAAGCAATCTTCTTATTTGGGTCCCCCATATTGGTTAACTTCTTTGCACTAATAAAAAGTCTCTGTAATACTGAAGCTTTTTATCTAATTCTTTAAACAAACCATGAAAAAAAATTACAGTTGTTTTCTATCAGTACATCAAGCCTTTTTACACCAAGATTTCATGAAAATCAATCGATAAAAAGTTGCTTCATGCTAAAATTGTCCCATATATTTTTGCTTTCAGCTTATCACTAACAAGTACATCAGTAACGGTTAGGTGCAATACATTATATTCACTCAGGAGTTTTCTTGATATTTCATCCACTACATCTGCTACAACAATGCATAGGAATTGATTTCTTAATCCAGCTATAGAACTCAAATTTTCAATTATTTTGTATGCATGATTTTGAGTTAGTATATCTTGAAAAAATTTCACAAAAACATAAGAAGAACCCTTACGCAAGACTAAATCAAAGTTTTCCTCAAATATTAGGGATTCTTTGAATTCAAAATCCTTGAATGTTTTGCTTATTCTAACTTTCAAATATTCTGCATCAAAAACTGGATTCATTGTTCTTGGAACAGGAACTGAAAGATCATCAATTTGACTTGGAACATATTTTTCTATATCCTCTTTAGGTAAATCCTTTGCATTGATGATTTTTGGAATTTTGAAATCTTCTCTTCTGATGCTTGGAAAAGGCTTTTTAGCATTTGGAAATGGAAGGGAAACTACATTTTTCTGATTTTGTTCTGGAACTGTTATTTTCCTTTCTATTTCCTTTTTCTTTTCCTTAGTATCAGCCTTGATTGTTTTCTTTGGAACTTCTATCTTAATTGGTGGCAACAATCTTACTATATTTACTAAATCGTTGATGAATACATTGTGTTTGATCCAAGGAACGAAATATTGAAAATTTGTTTTGTGTCTTACGATATCACGCTTTGTAAGAAAAGCTATTTGTCCGTTTAGCTTGACTGTACTCGCTTTAAGATATCTTAGTAGAATTGCTTCCTTTTCCTTTATTGAATTTTTATCATGGCTTCTTGCTATGAAGAAAACTCCCAATGTTGGGATGTTTTGCTGATTTCTTTCATTCGAAGCAAATTGAGAGATATTAATAGAAAATACATCAGCTTCAACCAAATCGTTAGTAAATTGTGTAAATCTCTTAACTATTGTGTCAGCTTCCAAATCCAAACTTACTAATTGGCATGCTAACACATGTTGTTTTGAATTATCTTCATGAGTTAAAGTTATGATTTTTCCATCTTGTTCAATTTTCTTAATAGTAGGTATAAAGAAATTGGCAAGATTTGTCTCGATTCTTAGAGAATAAGTTGATTTTAGGTGCTTTAACAAGTTTTCAAGTGTTTCTTTGCTTAATGAAACTTGACTTATTTTGTAAATGAGTAGATATTTTCTTTTCTTTGTTATCCAGAAGGAAAACATTATTCCTCTTGAATTTAGTTCATTAGTTAAATTGAATATCTTTGCGCCTATATCGCTATTTGAGAGCTCAAATAGGATAACATTTTCATTGTGGTTTTGATTTAAGTTCAAATTGTTATTTCCATCACTAGCAGAAAAGACAGTATTCATAGGATATCTACTCATTTATTCAATTTTTTTATTAATCAATATTCTAGTAAAAAGAAGATATTTAAGCACAAGAATTCTTCAAGAAGTAAAATTTACTTATAAGGTTAATCTAATCATTTGTATCAAAAAGAACAGCTATGGACGAAATTGTATCACCAAGACCAACTAACTTTTGAGGATTTTTCACTAGAATTGTTGGTATTCCAATTAAGGAAAAGGAAGAGGTTTCTACTATACCTGTATCATGTAAGCTTCCTATTACATCATACTTTGATTCTAGGTAAGTGTTGAGTTTCTTAAGTTCTTCAAAACCTCTGGAGGATAGATTTAGGTCAAGTTCATATATATCTTCAAATGATTCAATTGTACCTTCTTTTGCTTTTGAAGCAGTAAATATGGACGACATAATAAGAGCTGTTCTAGCTCTTTCTGCTTCTTTTTTCTCCATTACTGGAGATATCACAAGAAAATATCCAAGATAATGGAGATGTATTCTTAAGTGAGGATACTGTGAAAATAACTTGTGTAGTAATTGGAAAAAAGAGATGGAAGTGTTCTTCTGATCAAGTTTTAATTCTTTATGATCTTCATCAATTGAAGAGAAGAGCAGTATTTCTTGTTCATTCACACCTATTGAATTTACCAATGGAAAGATGTTTTCTTTGATATGATTTCTTTTTTTAGCATTAAAGCTAGAAGATAATTCTACATGGATGAATAAATCAGGATTAATCTGTTTCCATTTCTTTATCATTTTTATTGCTGGGTGGAATATCTCTTCAAATGAACCTAATTTTTCATTTGCTAAGCAAAAACCTGAAAGTATTGCGAGAGAATAGCTACTAACAAAATTAGGACTAAATTCATGAAAACCTCTATTAAACTTAACTAGAGTATTAATTTCATCGTAGGTAAAAATAAACCGATTATCTCTTGAACAGTTAAATTTCATTGATTTAAATTCATAATTACCTTTTTTGAACTCAAAAATATAATGAGAAAGAGGTTCTTTATCTTTGAATTCTAGTTTACTTATTTCTTGAATTGAATATGAATTATCTTCTTCGACAATAGTTAGAAGTGAAGGATCAAGTAAATTAGCAAGTTGAGGATCAAATGTTGGCATACTTAGCAATACATCACTTACTTCAATACTTTTGAATAAATTAGCAATTATGCCTGCTTGACCACCTATTTGGTCATTTTTAATCTCAAAATTATTTTCAATCCAGTTTGCAATAGCTTCTGATGAAAATACTATTTCAAGTGCTTTACCCTCCATAATAGAGAACACAAGAAAAGAGAAGAAATCCTCTATAGAATTGACTCTAGTAGGTAGTTCTATCTTACCGTCTTTTAATTCTAGATTTATTCCCTCAAGCAATATCTTGTTAAATGATTCTGGTCTGATTTCAATTATTTTATCTACATTAACATTAAAACCAACGATTGTTTTTTTGTTTCTTATATCCTCTTTAGATATTTGTTCCAACGTCTTAGAATACAATTCATTCCAATTATTCATTGCCAATTCTATTTATACGATAGTCTTATAAAGTATTTTTCTAGAAAAACAATTGAGTGTGGTAACTTGGACTGGAAATAGCTTCTACTAGGTTTTGTTCAAAAAACAGTGTAGTAGAGTATAATCCACTTCCATATAATCAAGCTTTTAATAATCATTTTTTATTTAAGAGGTGTAAAGATGAATCAGAATATAGAACCCCACGATATTGAAAAAAGAGAAGATTATGAAAAGATTCTATCAGAATTTGGAATAGCTAAAGTAAACAAGATACTTCCAAGAATAGGAACTGAAAATCTCTTTTTCAGAAGAGGAGTAGTTTTTGCTCATAGAGATTTCGATAAAATTCTTAATAGGGTAGAACAGAAGAAATCCTTTGCGATTATTAGTGGTAGAGGTCCCTCAAATGATCTGCATTTCGGTCATCTAATCCTATATGATCTAATTAGATATTTACAAGATAAATATGATTGCACATATTTTTTGCCATTCTCTGATGATGAAAAATATGTTTTTCGGAAAATAAAATCACTAGAGGATACATACAAACTTTCTTTACAAAATGCAATTGATATCTTTGCCATTGGATTCAAACCTGAGAACGTACAAGCTTATATCTCAAGTAAAACACCAAGATATCATGAGCTAGCGCTAATATTTTCTGTGAATCAAACCTTCAATGCAGTTAAAGCAGCACTTGGATTAACTGGAGAAGAAAACACAGGAATTGTTAATTATACTAATATACAAGCAGCACACATCCTTCATCCAACTACAGATTTTGATCTTCCAGTAGTAGTTCCTATTGGTTTGGATCAAGATGTATATATGAGATTAACAAGAGATGTTGCAAGAAAGAGAAAGATTACCCTTCCTTCTTCCTTATACATAAAATATCTCAAAGGTTTAACAGGAGGACCCATGTCATCATCTATTGAGGAAACTTGTGTTTTTCTAAGAGATAAACCCGAGAAAATTAAGAAAAAAATCATGAATGCCTTAACTGGGGGAAGAACTACAATTAAAGAACAGAGAGAATTAGGGGCTAATCCAGAGATTTGCACAGTTTTTGATTGGTTCACAAAATACTTCGTCAAAGATGATGATGAACTCGACAAGATTGAGGTTGATTGTAGAGGTGGAGATCTTATCTGTGGTCTTGATTGCAAGCCAAATCTGATAGATATGGTATTGAAATATCAAGAAGAGTTCAACAGAAGAAAAGAAGAAGTAATAAAGAATTTGGATAAATATTTCGAACACGAAATTGATTTATCAGTATTAGATTAAGAGAGTGATTTGTTTGTCAAAACAACGATACAGTGGGAATCCATTTAGAAGGGTTAGTTATATCTCTCCTGCAGATGAGATATTATCAGTTGCTTTTAAACAAACCTCAAATCTTAGAATGAAAACAAAAAAGCGAAGAATTTCAAGAGAGGAAAAAATAGCTAATTTTGAAAGAGAAAAAATTTCTAGTTTAGCATTTATTATTACAGAAAAACTAGAAAGAATCATTAATCAATTTCCTTGGATTGAAAGTCTTCATCCGTTTTACGGAGAGATTTGTGACTTATTAAGTAATATTGATGATATTAGAAGAATCTTAGGCCGATTAGGTGGTATTGAGAAACAAATAAAGGAAATGGAACGAGATCATATTGCTAGGTTAAAAGAAACTGATCATCCTGAAGAAATGGCTGAGATCAGAAATCAAGCAAATGGAAGAATGGCATCTTTAGTTAAGAAAGCAAGGGGAGATATTAATTATCTTATTAGGAGCATAAAGAAACTCAAAACAGTTCCTGATTTCAATGTAGATTATCCTACAGTTGTTATAGCAGGAGCCCCAAATGTTGGAAAATCATCGTTAGTTCGAGAGATATCCACAGGGAAGCCTGAAGTTGGAGAATATCCCTTTACAACAAAAGAAATTGTTTTTGGTCATAGAGACATAGGAATGACTAATATACAAGTTGTTGATACTCCAGGTCTTCTAGACAGACCATTTCGTGAGAGAAATCTGATTGAAAGACAAAGCATAGTATCAATTAGACATATCTCAGACATTATTCTCTTTATGTTTGACATATCAGAAGATGCAACCATTTCTCTTGAAGAACAATTCAATCTCTTTGAGGATATTGAAAGAGAATTTCCTAATGTACCAATTATACGAGTATTGAATAAGATTGATCTTTTATCCGAAAAAGAAATAGTTGAAGGTAAAAATAATCTAAAAACAGAGTTCCAGATTACAATTACAGATATAAATTCACTAAAACCACTAATAGAAGAAATAGAACATGTTGTTAAAAACTCAGTACTACAATCTGAAAAATTCAAGGAAATACTAAAACTAACGATATCAGATGAGTTCTTACAATCTGATGAAGAAAAAATAGATTACACATTCTAGAAATAAAGAATTTGATAAAAGGAATTTAAACAAACATTCCTTTATCAGAATCTGTGCTTGTTTCTTTTCTTGTTTTACTAGCCTGTAACAATGATTCAATTTCCTTCTCAATTCTTTCTGCTTCTTCTAAAAGTTCTTGAACATTGATTTCGATATCAAGTACTTCATTGATAGCATTGACAGCAACACTAGCTGCTATTGGATCTGGTCTTGAACGTTCAGCATAAGGTAAAATAGCTATTGTTGGAAAATTGTTTAATTCATAGAACATTAACATATATGCCAAAGGTCCTGTCACATATAATCCTTCATCTAAGACTGGAATTTCTACTTCTGGTCTCTTTTCTTTAAATGCTTGAGTGTATATCGCTTTCAATTCATTATCATCTTTTAATCTTCTATCCAATCCTCCAATTAGAATCGATTGCTTGAATTTCTCTTTTACAGACCATTCAACTATTGTTTTTGTAAAAGCTAGATGTTCAGATTTTATTGGTTCAAATATTGGTAGAACAACTACCAAGTTATCCTTTCTATATATTTCAAAGGGAAAAGTAATTTTCTCATTCTTTATTGTAATAAATTGTGGAATATTATTTGTAATTATAAAACCAATTCTTTCAGCCTTGAGGTTGTCAACAAGATGACTCATTGAGATAAACCCACATTCACCTATTCCATGCCATCCATTCAATAATGTACAACCTTCAAAATTCTGAGGTTCATTGAAAATAAATTCAACTTGCACACTTTCTTTTTTATCATCCATCTTAAGTTATCTCCTAAATATCTAATTGATATAGACTTTATAATGACTATTTTTTGTACATCAAGTTGAGTTTGTTTATATAGATATGTCATCCTTTGGTATTGTTATCTGATAATACATAGGATGTTAAAACTGAAAAATAACAAATAAAAAATAAAAAGGAATGAGGTATTATTTCTTACCTCTTCTTCTACCACTTCTTTTTGCAGCAATCAAACCTACTTTTCTACCAGGCTGAGCATGTCTGGAAACAGTAGTTGAACGTGGAGGACTTTGATGAGCACCACCACCATGTGGATGTGAAACTGGATTCATTGCTACACCTCTTACTTTAGGATAGTAATGACCTTTAGCTTTCTTATGATGGTGCATATTTCCTGCTTTGACAAAGGGTTTCTCTGTCCTTCCTCCTCCTGCAACAATTCCAATTGTGGCTCTGCATCTTTGAGGAATTTCTTTCATTTCTCCACTAGGAAGCTGTACAGTAACTTTACCTTTGTCACGTCCTAAGATAGTTGCATAACCACCACTAGCTCTTATTAATCGTCCACCATCTCCTGGTGTCAATTCAATGTTGAAAACTGGAGAACCATCAGGAATTGATTGTAAAGGCATAGTGTTACCAAGTTGAACTGCAGCTCCAGCTCCATATTCAACTTGTTGACCTACTCGAACACCTTCAGAAGGCAGTATAATTTTCTTGAGACCATCCTCAAAAAGAACTTTAGCTACAGGTGCTCCTCGACCAGGGTCATGAACAATATCCTTGACATGTCCAATAATCTTTCCTGAATATTCGACTTTAGCAACTTTCCTGTATTTCACGCTACCTTTCTTCTTATGAGATGCTGCTCTGAACTGTGATGTTCCTCTTCCGCGTCTCTGAACTAATATTTTTTTACCCATTCATATCACCTTTAGAATAATCCCATTCGTGATGCAATGTCTGCGGCATCATCAAATTCACTTAGTCTTACGTATGCTTTCTTTGTTCCTTTGGGAGTTATTAGTGTGTTAACCTTATCTACCTTGACATTGTAAAGGATTTCAATTGCTTCCTTAATTTGCTTCTTAGTTGCTCTAAGATCAACCCATAGAACCAATTTGTTTTCTTTTTCTATTAACTCAAAGTCTTTTTCTGAGATAAGTGGTTTCTTTATAACTTTATACGGATCCATTTTTCATCACCCAAACCTTTCTCCTAAAGATTTAATTGCATCTTCAGTCCAAATAGTAAGTCTTCCGGGATAAGTTCCTGGGGCTAAAGCCTCTGTTGATAATTCATTAACTGAAATAACTTTGGTTCCAAGAATGTTCCTTCCTGCTTTGGATAATGCACATTCTTTATCGCCTACAACAATTAATGGTCCAACAGGAACTTTGTATTTTCGTCCTCTTCCTTTACCTTTACCAGCTCGAACTTTTTTACCTAATTTAATTCTCATGAGCTCTAAAGACAAACCAAGATTTCCTAAGAATCTAACTACATCTTGTGTTTTCTCTATGGTTTCAGCTTTTGATTCTACAACAATAGGAAATTCCATTTTATCTTCAAATCTATGTCCTCTATCTCCTACTGCAGTTTTAGATGCAGTATAAGCTATAGCAGACTTAAGAGCAAGCAAGTGTTCTTTTCTATTTACTTTCTCTATGATCTTTTTCTTTGCTGTTGGAGGATGTGCTTTATGTCCACCTCTAGCTTGAGGAATGAAAGCTGTCCTTTGAGCACTATGTGTTCTAGAACCTTTAATACGTGGTACACGTGCGGCTCCTCTTCCAGGACCCCAGTTTTCTACAGAAACCATACGGCCGGCTAGAGGACTAACACCTTTAGGTTGTCTTTTCCAGGTTTGTTCAGCTAAAACTGCACGCTTAATTACATCAGGTCGGAATGTGGTGCTGAAAACTTCAGGAAGTTCTACTTTTTCACTCATTTTTTGTCCTTTGATTGAATATTTTGTTACATTCATTTTTCTCACACCTAACCTTGTTGACTCTTTGTTGAGATATGCAAAATCTGAGGTTCTTTGATTGGTTGTGGAGCTTTTCTCATTGGATCTCTAATCATTACAGTACGCTTTTTGGGCCCTGGAATAGATCCCTTAACCAAAACATAGTTGTTCTTTACAAAACCATATTTTACAAATCCACCTTTTGGAACAATTTGAGCTCCATCAGATCCTATCTGCATTATTCTTTTGTTGTATTCAGTTCTCACATGGAAACCCATTTGTCCATATCGTGGAATAGTCCACATAGTTCTAGATGGATTCCATGGTCCTATTGATCCAACACCACGTTTGGTACCTTTGGACTTGTGTTGAAGTATTTTGACTCCATGTCTTTTGACTGGTCCTTGGAAACCTTTACCTTTAGTTACACCAATTGAATCAACAAATTCTCCTGCTTTGAACACATCCCTAATCAACAGTTCTTTTCCAAGAAGAGAAAGACCATATTCATAACCTTCCTTTATATCACTACATCCGATTTTGATTTCTGCTATTTGAGGTGTTTTCATTCCTATACCGGTTAGGTAAGGTTGTGTATGAACAACAGCTCTCAATTCAACAATCTTATCAAGTTTATCATCGAATTTCTTCTTAGCTTTGTCAAAATCATATTCTTTGGGAGGTTTTAGCCTACGCTTCAATTCCTCTTTGGTTTCTATTGATAATAAATCAGCAGCAATCTTGAGACCATAAGCTGATTTTTCATAACCACGTAATCCAAAAATTACAATTGGAGGTGTTTCGATGCAAGTTACTGCTACAGTAACTTCTCTATTCGCCAAGTGACTCCTTGGTCGATCTTCTATATATGCACAATGCGTCATCCCTGCTTTGATTCCTAAGAATCCTAACAGCTTGGGAGCACCCTCGTATTGTTGCCATGCGCGAGGTGCAGGGATAACTCGTCTTGCTCTTACCCTTCGATATCCTAGTGATGACCGATGGGGAGCACTTACCCTTCTATGCCCCATATTTATCACTTTATGTTGCTAATTTTGATTTTTGACGCCATTTTTACTAATGTTGCAGAATACGAAACTGCGGTTTGACGTCGTACTCCGACTTCATTAGCATCATATAAAGATGTCGTTAAGAAAGAAATTACAAATAATAGCAATCAAATGTAGCTTACCAATATTAACCAATAATAATGGTATAGTAAGCTTCTTTTTTCTCAATGTCAACCTTTCTTTTAATGAATTTTTGAGTTAAATCTATGTTTGTTTTGGTATGGCTGGTTATTATTGGCACAGAGATTTTTGACTTTCCCTCAGTTAGAAACATTGGAACAATTAATTGATCTGCAGCATATTCATCAACAGCTACGGAATGGTGAGAGTTTCTTTCCCATATTTTTACACACATTTCTGCAACTTGTTCTGCAGTTATTCTTCTTTCACCAGGAACAAAACTACCAATTCTACTTCCTGAGGAATAAATACCAACAACAGTCAAACCTGAACCAGGGTTCAATGTATTGCAGTAGTTGATATGCTTCTTTGCATCAACCTTCAATTTAGCTTTCTTTGTAAAAGCATTTGCTTGTCTTTCTGCCACATTCCTTTCCTTCAATGATTGGGATGCTGTAGAAAAGATTTCCACACCTTCTAATTCTCCTTTTTCTGTTAATTGCAGTGGGGAGAGATTATCATGACTACTGAAACTAATCACAGATTTTGCTCCTCCTCTTGGATAAAAACCATAGTTCATAGTTTTGGTTTTAATTTCTTTACCCATCAATTTAGTAAATGCATGTGTAACATTATGGATATAATCCACAGATGGAGCCCATTTTCCATGAGTAGCACCACCATTTATTGTTAGTTCCAACACTCTTTCCTGAGAAAAGGCATAAAATAGAACTGCTTGCGCAACTAAACCAATACTTCCTGCTGTTCCAACTTTTACATAAGCTTTGTTTGACTTTTCACTTTTTTGCTTCAATGAAAGCTGTTTAAGTCCCACATTCAAATCTTCTGATTCATATCCAGAAAGCTGTTTGATAGCACTAATCGCTTCAATATGTTGAGCTCTTAAACCAGGATTTGATCTGTTAGCTCTAATGTTAGAAAGACTCAAATCTGTTTTTGTAGCCGCTGCTAAAGCAGAAGCTATTCTTACTATGGATCCTCCCCCTTCTCCCATAGAACAATCTAAATTGAAAGTCATCTTAAAAATATAAAGAAAAGAAAGAAGTAGTTTTAACGATAGGATTTTTGGAATCTTGATCGAGAACTTCTTCCACCAAAATGCTTTGGTTCAGTTCTTCTTGGATCACCAGAAACTATTGTTTTATCATAAACAGTGAACTTTTCTTTCATGGTCATATCATCAAAATATTCTATTAGTCCTCGTGCAATTGCAGTTCGGATTGCTTCTGCTTGACCCATATACCCTCCTCCTCTTACATTGACTCTTATGTCAATGGATTCTCTTACTTCCTCTCCTGCAATAATGAAAACTTCACTGATTTTTATTCTACTTAATTCGTTAGGCATTACTTCTAAAGGCACACCATTAACTCTGATTCTACCTTTGCCTTGTTTTATAGTAGCTCGTGCGATAGCTGTTTTTCTTTTTCCTGAAGATACGATTACCTTTGCCATTATCATCACCTATGATCTTGCCATCCAAATTCTTTACATAATTCACCGACAGTGATTCTCTTACAATCTAATTTGCTTGCATCTGCATGTTTAGGTTTAATAATTTCACTTTTGGCAAATTCTTCTGGAACTCCAATATATGTTAATAATCTATGATATGCTTGTTTTCCTCTAGGTTTCTTCCAAGGAAGCATACCTCTAACTGTTCTCCTAACTAAACGGTCAGGTCTTTTTGGATGGAAAGGACCACGTCTAGGATTGGTATGAGTATGTATCTTGTGCATATCTCTATATTCTCTTAAAATAGAGTGTTTTTTACCAGAGATAACAGCCTTATCACAATTGAGAATATTTACAGCATAACCTTGTAATAGATACTTAGCTACTTCTGTACACATTCTTCCTAAAATTGCATTATCTGCATCAATATTTATTTTGGTAACAGTTACCGGGGATTCTGTTTTTGTAGCGGTTTTTGACATTTTTCACACCAATTAAACAATAATCTTAATTTTACTTACCTCAGTATTTGATTCCATTAACTCAGTTATGGTTATGTGCTTGCCATTACTAATAGCGATTTTTTCTTTTGCTCCTTCTGAGAATTTTAAGGCCGCAATTGTAACTTTATGATTGAGATTTCCGGCACTTAGAACAGAACCGGGAACAACGATTACATCATTTGCTTTAGAATGTCTACTAATCTTACTGAGATTAACTGTAGCTCTTTGTCTTCGAGGTTTTTCTATTTTTTCGGCTACGGTTTTCCATAGTGCAGCTTTTGTTTCTGAGGTTTTCTTCTTTAAACTATGAATAAGTTCCTGCACATTTGGATCAGTAGTTCCTGTTCTTTTAGGCATCTTAGTTCACTTTATGATTCTTTTTTCTCTGCCAATGTTGATTCAAGAGTCTTTTTGAATTCGTCGATTTTAGAGAGAATTAATTCTCCAGCTTTAGTTAATACTGTAGATGGATCTAATCCTCCATTTGTTTCAAAGGAAAAAATAACTTTTGAAGAATCTTTGCCTATAGTTATTGCATTTGGTTCGCAACTCTCTAGACAGTAATCACACAGTGTGCAATTTAAAGGATTAGCGACTTCTACTTTATCCCCTGACTTTTGGTAAACTCCCCTATAGCATGCATCTATACATTCTAAACAATTGGTACATTTTTCCTTATCTATTTTTGGTACTGGAAATGCTTGGTAACCCATGGCAGAAACAGGTTGCCACTTTGCATGTTCCTTTCCTTTGCCTAATTGTGCCATGCACTCTAGTTCTAGAGATTGATTTGGTCCTAGTTTCACAATAGGAATTGTAGGACTGATAGGTTCAACGCCAGCTTGGGTTGAAATCAAATCTGAACTATAAACGAAAGTTGATCCTTGAGCGTCTGTTTCTTTTGAGAGAGTTAATGTTACTGTGCATAAGTTACACCCTATTCCCCCACAGTCACATTCATCTCTGAAGTTTAATTCAAGAGCATCAATATCAAACTTTAATGGTATCAATCCTAATCTGTGTGCTATAAATTCATCAAACAAAGGAGATGTGTTCTTCAAAACATATACATCTTCAATGGTCAATGATGGAACTTCAGCTAAAGCTGTTCTTCTGATTGCATTAGCAAATGCTAATGTCACATCTGACAATACAAATTTTATCGAATTTGGAAATAACTCTATAAGTTCAATATCCATAGACACACCCGGCAAAGGATTCTATATCCGACCCAATGATATTACTAAAAAAGGTTTTCCATCTTCAAGTGTTTTGAGCATCAACTAAAAGCTGGCTAGAGTACTCTAGAGTGTTACAAATCGTTTTGTGGAGTTTAAATATCGACATTAATACAAATAATGAGAATTATGTTAATGTTATTACAAGGGATAAAGGAATTACTTTTCAAAAAGAAAAGAGGAGGACCTATATTAGAAGAAATTCTATTAATAGGCATAGCTATATTGATTTTTGCTATAATCTTTGGGATTATAATGAGCCTGATAGATTGGTCTCAAGTTTCTTTTGAAAATCTATTTGGTTAAAGTAAGAAGTGGTGCGGAGAGGGAGATTCGAACTCCCGGACTACTAAAGACTAGATCCTCATTCTAGCGCCTTTGACCACTCGGCAATCTCCGCTTAAGTATGTATTAGACCCAACCTACTGATTTTTAACTTTATCGGCATATGATTTTTGTTATAAGAGTTTCAAACTAATTTCGAACTAAAATGGGAGAATCTTACCACGTAATATTTATTTTGTGTGGTAAGACACATTTCGTCTTTTTTCTCTTCGGCTAGATTTCGAAAAAAAGAACAACTAGTGGAATTACATCATCATTCTAATTATGTCGGTTCCTTGAGTTGTGAGATAATCTGATAACTTATTTTCCAATCTGCTAAAACCATATAGTTTACATTTCTTAATGGATATATACTGCAGAGCGGGTCCTAGTGGATCACCGTTCTTAAATGCTCCTACTTGAATAAACGCTTCCATAAAAACACGCATTTCAAGAACTTCTATTCTATGAAGATGGTTTTCATATTTCTTTAACAATGGATAAATTTCTGCAAAACGGTTGATTTTATAATATTCTTGAGCAGCGAGTAAATCAGCAAAAGCTTTCTCTGTGAAAGTCATTCTTTCTTCAACTGGTCTTCCTTTTAGCCTAGATATGCTGTTCAAAACCTGAATTTCACCATAATTGATCGTTTTCTCAATAAGAAAATTAATAATGTGTTCAACTCTTCTTGTGCTTGGATTATTTAAGTTCTTAATCCCCCTTAACTGTTCTTCAGTAAGATTTGCATTTAAGAGAAACTCACTAAATAAAATCGCATTACTGTTTTGTTTTCCAATATTATCTATAATAATCTGAACCAAATCAGATAAGCTTTCAATTTGAAAATTTTGGAATCTAGAACTAATATAGAATTTTGTTAAGTTGAAGTCGTGTTCTATTTGTTTTCTACTAAATGAATCAAGGTTCTTTGTTGTATAACCCTTTTTGATTGATTCTTCTACCTCTATCATTTTTTTTAGAGCTGTTTCTAGTTCTCCTTGTAGAGCAAAAACAGCTGTTAAGTGAGAAAGAGTTGTAAGATAATAGCCTGAATATATACTTCTTTTGTGGATTGGTTCTAGAATTTTCTGCGAAAGTTGTAGATAGTTCTTTGCTTCATCAAGATTAAAAGATAATTTGTGACCTACACCAATAAAGTAATTGATAATTGACTGCATTTCTTTAGGTATTTTTGTCAAAAGCTCTCTATTACTGAGAATCTTTCTTGTTAGTTCCATTGTTTTTTCCTTATTTTGTTCTTGTTGGTAGATTATGATTAATATGCCTAATGCCATTGTAGTACTATGATATAGATTATTTCTACAAAAATAATCAAAACAATCTTCGAAAATTTCTGCTGTATGAAAATTGTGATTGTCTAACCAATCTTGAATCGCGTAAGAATACCTAATGAAGTGATAGATGAAACTATCAGGTTGTTTTAACTGATTTAATAAGAAATAAGACTTTTCAATATGTTTTCGAGCTAATTTCTTATTTCCTTTCATTCTCTCAATGTACCAAGAGAAAGAAAATGAAAAAGCTAAACCCTCTTTGTAATCAATTTTTATAGATAAATTTTGCATTTTATCTAATATCTCAGTCACTAAGATCAGATTCTTAATATCGTGCTCTAATTGTAATATAAGAAGACCGTACAAAACAACTAGAGATTCTAAATCTGCATATTTTTCTGCTTTTACTATGAAGTCTTCAACTAATTTTATAGCATCTTCATTTGATCTATTGTTAGAAGCTTGAAGCTTCAATTCAGATAACAGTTTCCTTAACTCTATCTTTGAATTTACAGAATTTAATTTTTGCTTAATCTCAGTTAACTTCATTTAACTCACCATTTCCTATTTTCTACTTTTGGCAATTATTTTGATGTTGAAGATTCTACAAAGTAGAAAACATCTCATAATCTAATCCGAACTTTCATATTTAAACTAGGGAAATTCGGTTTAGCTAGAAAAATAGAAAAAAGAAATGGCAACTTCACTACGGATGCCAAGCTGGAGGGAGTATATCGCCATCTCCATCATCAGGATCATATTTTAGTTTGAACATATATCTCACTTTTGGAAAGGTTATTCTAAAAGTAGAATAAAACTATTAAAACACCCCAAAGAAAAAGATGACAGAAAAAGAGAAAAAAGGAGGTTCTAACGATTAGGGCCACCATGCGGGTGGCATAATGTCGCCGTCTCCTTCACCAGGATCATATTTTGGTTCGTACATCATGTTTCAACTTGTGGAAAACGCTATTATATTATCTGAAAGAGCGTACATAAACACAAGAAGAAAAAACTGACAAATAAAGAACGAAGACAATTCACTTTTTACATTCAACACTTACAGATAGTTTCGATAAAGGCTATTTTTCCAAAACCCTATTTTAAACCCAACAAAAACCAGATTAGGGGGAAGAGCTTTTTTCAACAAGAGTTCACTTTCAGAGATGTCTCTCTATTAAGTATAAATAGTAAATTCCCTTGACTATCTTAGAGACGATATGATGCACTCATCAGATGAAGAATATTTTAATTCACTAATCAAAAAACCAACTGTCTTCAAAAACATTGGTTGTTTGTCTGTTACATACACCCCTCCATATCTTCCACATAGGGAGGAAGAACTCAGGACATTGGCTAAATATTTCAAGACAATTTTCGAGGCACAAGACGAACCGTTGAGAAAGATTTGTATAACCGGACCTACAGGATCTGGTAAAACTACCCTTGCTAAACGTTTTGGTCAGCTTTTAGAGAACATAGATAAGAACAAAAATTTCTTACTTGTCTATATTAATTGTAGAATTTACAAAAGTCCTTACCTCATAGTTAGCACTCTTGCAAGGAAATTAAACAAAGCTATTCCACCAAGAGGTTATTCGTTTGAGGAATTA
>JAEOSZ010000164.1 GCA_016840095.1 Candidatus Heimdallarchaeota archaeon | reverse complement strand
CCTGCCAAATAGCTGTATGATTTGTGGGCCTTTTCCTTTTCCAATGTTAAGAAGACCCATGCATGAAACTCGCCAGCTGTCCCATCCTTCCAAGAATTTTCTTGATCCTATGAGGACATTTATTGGTGAGTTGTCATCATCGATGTTGAAAAATAGTGAATCGAGTATGTTTTCATTTCGCACTTCTACTTTTTCTTCTACGATTTTCAGTAATGTGCTGACATTGCCAACACTTATGACTCCAAAATACGACTCAGCATTGCTAACTTTTAACCCAATTTCATCTGAGGTTTTCTTGAGTTCCAATAGTTCCAAAGAGCCTTTTCCTCTGAAGACCTTATCATGAAAATCATCAATATCCCACTTAACTTGTTTTAGATGTACAAACTTGTCTTTAAAGATGTCATTTCCATTCTTATCTATTAGCCCAGATTTCCCATTTAGTACTTTTTCCACGCTTTCGTCCAAGAACTCTCTATCTTCAACTATTTTCTTGAGGAAAAAGATTATCTTTGGTATATCAGAGTTAATGATCTTCCCTGTTACCGTACCTCCAACAAAAGTCAGCAAAGGCTTTTCGACTTTGAACTCATGTAATTTTCTTTTGTTTTCTTCATGGATCGATAATTGTTCATAAAAAGAAAGTAAATTTGCTGTAAGGATCAGGTCTGTATATCTTTCTGTGTATCTATCTTCTTTTAAGTTGTAAACATAGAAGTCTTTGCCATATCCATCAGTGTAAAAATTCCTATAAGAATATTCAAAAATAATTGATTTACCATATTCTTCGATTAGTTTATCATTTCCGACAATTACTTATCTGAAGGTTGCACTATATTCAAGGATGAATCCGTCTCGGGCTATATCCTCCCTTCTTCTTTTCCATACTTTGTCTTCAGAAATGTTTCCTTTGTGCCCTTCATCTACAAATACTAGATTTTTTCCGTCAAAATAAGACACATCTACACGAACGCCCCCTCCTGTTTTCTCCTCGATTAGCTTATGGATGTCAATTATCAGTACTTCGCCAAGCTTTGTTTTAATGTTATCTACATTACCATCGTAGAGTTTACAAGGTATGCCACTTTTCGTCATTTCTTTGAAATGTTGTTTTGAGAGTCCTTCATTTGGCGGTATTAGAACAATGTTATCAAAAGTTATGGTTGAATATTTTAGAAACTGCCAGTAATTGATATGCATTATCAATGTTTTTCCCCCACCTGTCGCTATAGAAAACGCAATCTTCTTCAAGTTCTCTTCTGAGAAATTCTTGTAGTTTTCACCTTCTTCTTCATTCAATGTTTTTACAAATTGATTTAACTCCCTAAGAAATTGAATCCTATCATCGAAAATTTTGTCAAAAAACATTTCAGAGAATAAAACAGCGAGATATTGGAAATATTTCAGGTTGAAATCAGGTTGTTTTCGGTTTTTCCTTAGTTTCTCTACATATCTTTTTATCGTTTGATCATATTGTATTAAGTCGAAATCATCAATTTTTGAACCTTCGATGTTAATGATCCCGTCTAAGAAATTACTTCTACCATCACTATCATATCCCTCTTGCTTATTCATGATGTTTGTTGTTAGTTCCTCGAAGGATCTGCAACCAAACAAATCTAGGAAATATCTGTCAAGAATTAGCCCTTTTTCGTAATCCATGTTAATCCCAAAGTAATGATTTTAACGTGTTCTCAATTTGATGGAAACCTTTTACTGCAGCATCTCCATTTATGTAAACTTCATCTGTTTCAAATTCATCTTTGAACTTCTCTATTGTCTCCTTGTCTTTTTTAAAATCAAGATTTTTTAGAGATCTCCAAACAACAAGAGTATTTTCACCGTCTACAATTCCAATCACAATAACATATTTTCTTCCATCCTTCTTTATCATTCTAATCTTACTAACTTTCAGCCCTATTAGGTAGTTGAAGGTCTCTGCCAAGTCAATTGTGACAGTCTTTGTTGGTTTGCCAACTGTTTCCAAGATCTTAAGCTTATAATTGAGAGGATCTTCCATTTTTCCTATATTCAAGAAAGTATTACTACCCCTAGTCCCGAAATCCAACATATATTTCATGAAGTAATCGCTGAATTCTTCGATTTTCCTCTGTTCAAATTCAACGTTCTCAAGAGCATCTTCGTATTGCTCAAAGTGATGATACTTACAGAACATGCCTAGACCATTAGTTGCTATAGGTTTCCCATCTTTCCAGTCAAATGAATAACCCACTTTTTTGATTCTAGGCATCATAAGAGTGTCGAAATATTCAGCCATCTCAACAAGAATGAACTTTCTATTACCTTTATCATTTTTATTCAACTTCATGACAGCATGTGCAGTTGTTCCAGACCCAGCGAAAAAATCGAGTATCACATCATTGTTATTAGTAGTTATTTGTGCCAACCTTTCAACTAGCTTGCTTGGTTTTGGATAGGATATAAGACCTACCCTTCCAAACATATCTCTGAATTCTCGTGCAGCATAGGAATTATCTCCAGCGAATTTTCGGTCGAATAAAGTAATTGGAACAAGACCTGGCTGAACTTCAGATAAATATCTCTTGACAAGTGGATAAGAATCTCCTTTTCCCCATATAACTTCTCCTTGCTTAACCTTTTTCTCGAAGGTTTCTTTGCTAAACCGCCAATATTTGCCTTCTGGAGGGTTTAACCTCACACCATTAGGTTTAACAATTTCATAATCTACATCATATGGATTATTTGCATACACAGGATCTACTTTCCAAGGTCCTTTGGGATCATTATCGGGATTGGAATAGGCTGAAGTATCCTCACGGGGGAGTAATATCCGTTTCCATTTTGGTTTTTCCTTCGCAAAGCATGGAATATAATCATGAGAAACAGAGAAATATTTTGCTGAGTTTTTCCGAGTATGAACCTTCTCCCAAATTATTGTTGTTATGAAGTTTTCTTCATCGAAAATACTATCCATTAGGAGGGTTAGACGACCCACCTCATTGTCATCACAGTTGATGAAGATTGAACCTTCTTTCGACAACAGATTTCTTGCTAATTTCAATCTATCTGATATCATGCTTACCCAAGAGGAATGTTGATAGTTATCTTTGAAAAGAAACTCGTCACTACCGGTATTATATGGTGGATCTATATAGATACACATTACTTGTTCGTCGTATTTTCGAGATAATAGATTGAGAGCATGGTAGTTCTCGCTTTTTATTAGAACACCATCAATTACAGCATCTAAGCTCTTGTCTTTCGTCACTGATTCTAGCAGTATGAATTTGAATTCTTCATCGAAATGTTTTGTATCTATTGGTAATTTCAGATATTGTTTGTTCTTGTCCTTGAGTTTAGCTGAAAGGCTTTCGTTATCCTTTACCTCAATTGAGAAAAGATCCTTCCACTCTTTGATCTGTTCTATATTTTCAATAATTTCTTTTATTATTTCGTTGTAGAAATTCTTGCCGCCATATTCAATGATTTTATCAAGCGTGATTACATAGTCTGTTGTAATCACGAATTTTTTCTTTTCCCAAATCTTCTTTTGGAAATTCTCAATTTGACTAAGGAAGTTTATGATCTTATCTGAAATGCTTCGGATTACTTTTGCTTTCAACAACTTCTTTTGCATATCGTTGGTTTCAAGATCTTCTAATTTCAAAACTTCATTCTTTAAATAGAAATCAAGTTCCCTTCTAAGGAATCCTTCTAAATCCCTATGTATGAAGTAATCAGCTTTGTTACTTGTTGTATACTTGTAGAGATTTTTTTCAAGTATTGTTTTCCCGTTTTCTAGTTTATATAGATCTTTTGCTTTTTGTTCATTATCTAGTTTACTCTTCAAAAATCCGTAGTTGTATTCATCAATGTCTCGTTGGTCTATCTGTGTCTTCTTGCCAAACTTGCGTTTGTTTTTCTCAGGGTCTGTCAATGGTCTGTATTCAAAATAAATGTTTAGAGTGTTACCTTCAAATTCATAAAGCTTCTTTACATGCACTACAAAATATCTATTCTGATCCGACTTAATATTCGCTTTTTCCTCTTCTGCATTCACAATCCTGAAAATCACGTTGAGCCCGTTTGATTTAAAGGAGTATTTTTGAAAGTTCAGAGTGCTTTTGATGTAGTATTGATCTTTATTCGCCCAGTGAAGTAATACTTCTTCACCATCATACGGAATCGCATACCTTTCGTTTCCTTTGTGCGTATACCTTCTTTGACTTAAGAAATCTCCTTTATCGTAGTACCTTGAAAAGAATGAATAAATATGATTGTAGATTTCTCTTTCCAAATCTTTAGAGATCTTAATAGATTCCAATTGTTTTAGTACCTCAGTGTATTTCTTACCGAGTGGCAATTCAGCAAATTCGTCTTTCAGCTCACCGTTCTCAAAAGCTTCCTTAGTATAAGCCTCTATGACTTTGGTTTTCAACTCTTCTAATTCTTTCGTAATTTCTTTTTTCTGTTCCTCTCCAACTAATTCCAACTGCTCAGCAATCTTCTCAATCAATTCTTTCTCGATGAAATTTCGGATATCATCCCTTTTCTGATTCATTATTCTATAGATACCAAAATCCAAGTCTCGATCTTCAAATTGGAAGATATTCTTAAGCAGATTAACGAGCTTAGTTTTCATCTCATCGTTTACTTCTCTATTTTTAGTAACTCTTGCCATGAAACCACACCTTTCTCAAGCTCTCTGAGCCCCTATACTTAGTCACTCAGAGGTCTATAATAAAATAGTCATCAACAATATTTTAAATAAATAATCGTAACCATAAATACGTTGACATGACTTTCTTACTAAAATATTACAGCTTTTAGATTAAATTAATATCTTAAAGGGATAGAAGGTCTACTCCAAACAAATTGAGATAACCATTGATTTTTCAATAAACATGTTAAAAATGCAAAGAGGGTTTAGACGAGTGTGTGTACCTAAGCGACCCCACCACAAGTTCATCACACGGGCGCACATATTATTAGAGCAAATATGTTCTGACCAATTCTTCTTTGGTTTTTGAATCTGTGAGTGAATAATAAGCCCATTTTCCTTCTTTTCTACGATTAACAAATCCTTGATTTTCAAGTATTCTAAGATGGTGAGAAAGATTTGGTTGAGTAACATCCAAAGCTATCATCAGTTCACAGACGCACATTTCTCTCACCATCAGAAGCTTTAAAATCCTTATTCTTTTCTCATCCGACAGAGCCTTGAAGAACTTACCTTGCTTTCTTGATTGTTTAACATCAGCTTTTTCTT
>JAEOSZ010000130.1 GCA_016840095.1 Candidatus Heimdallarchaeota archaeon | reverse complement strand
CTCTATTTACAGCATTATAAACAGAAGTTGGATTATCAGTAACAAAGGGATATCCTCCTTTGTCTTTGATTGCTTCAACTATCCTGCGAACAAAGAAAACCGGAATGGTTTGATAACCATCATTGAAGCCTAGGTGCATTTTAACAGCTACTTTATCTTTCTTCTCAATTGGTGTTTCTTCAAGCAAAAGCTCTGTGATTTTATCTACTTTTGCTGCAAAAGAAGCAAAAGAAGCAATTTTTCCATGTTGAATGGAACCAAAATAAACCTTAGCTTTTTCTGTACTCATGATTGTGAAAAGCTTTGAACTTTTTTAAGTCATTTGGATAAATTTTTTACTTGAACGAATTTTACTATTTTTACTGATACAATTTCCGATGTGTTAAATTGACAAACGATTCTTGGATAAAAGGCAAAACCTGCTTAATAACTGGTGCAAATACAGGTATTGGAAAAGCAACAGCTCTAAAGATTGCTGCTTTAGATGCACATGTAATTATGGTTTGTCGAAATCAAGAAAAAGGGGAAACAGCTAAAGAAGATATAATTCAGACAACTAATAATCAAAACGTTGAACTCTTAATTTGTGATTTAGCTTCCTTGAAAGATGTCAAACGGTTTTCTGAAGAGTTTCTGAAGAATTATTCAAGTTTGCATGTTATAATTAATAATGCTGGTGTCTTCAGGATGAAGAGAGAAGAATCCTCTGATGGTTATGAACTTACTTTCGCAGTGAATTATTTAGCTCATTTCTACCTAACTCAACTCTTACTTCCTCTATTGAAGAAAAGTTCTCCTTCTCGAATTGTTAATCTTTCTTCAGATATGCACAAGTTCTTCAAAATCAAACTGAACGACCCATTACTAGAAAAGAGATTTAGTGGGCAACAAGCTTACAGTAACTCAAAAACAGCCATGGTACTCTTTACCTACAAACTTGAAAGAGAATTGAAAGGGTCAAATGTTAGTGTTTTTACGGTAAATCCAGGACATGTTCAAACACAATTAACAACTGAAGGTTTGCCTAAATGGTACAGAAAAATATCTGATTTAATACCTAGTCGACGAACAGTTGAACAAGCAGCAATTGGTTCTGTATATGCTGCATCTTCAAATGAATTAGAGGGGATAACTGGTAAATATTTTACTGATCGAAAAGAAACAAGAACAGCAAAAATGACTAAAGAAAGTGAGAATCAAGACTATCTTTGGGAGTTGAGTGAAAAACTAATTTCAAAAGCTATGAAGAAAGAAAGTTAATATGTACGTAATTTGGTATAACAAAAAACGTGGTTGAGTAAAATGCCTAAACCTTATAGTGTAATAAATGAAGAAATTAAAGATGCTCTGAAAGGAAAAGTGGGAGAGGAAAGAGTAAAGGAAATCAGAAGATTACTCAAGGAAATCCAATGGGATGTTGGAGATTATAGAAAGATTAAGGACAAATTGCGTCGTGAACTTAATGAAATTGAGATGGTAGAACAAGCCAAAAAGGCATCTAGACGTAGTTCCAAGACTAGAAAAGAAACACCTCAGTTCCTTGTTATAGGTGTAACAAATAGTGGTAAAAGTACTTTGATAAATAGCTTGTGTGGAACACAAATTCCTGTAGAAGAGTATGAATATACAACAACTGAGCTCCAATATGGAGCTTTGGAATATGATGGAATAAAATTTCAGTTAGTAGAACTTCCCGCAATATCTGAAGGAAGTTGGGACTATGATAAATCTACTCTAGCTCATGTTTATTCTACAGACTGTTTGTTGATTTTAGGTAAAACGTTTGAAGATTTTGCAATAGTTATATCAGAATTAGAACAACAAAATATAGAGTTGATTGACAAAAGAGAGGGAGATGGTTTTGTTCAAATTAGCCCAAGAAGAATTCCAGCAATTCTAGCAAAGAACGAAAATCTCGGTTTAGTAGCTCACAATAATTTGAAAAATGTCTATTCAGACGATTTTGATTCAATAAAGAAAACTATGTTTGAAATTATTAGGCCTGTAAGAATATTTACAATGAATTCTTTCAATGAAATAGAAGATCAACCAGTTGTATTTTACAAAGATACAGTAAACGTTGAAGATGTTGTAATTAAGATTAGTAAAAGTAAGATAGATATTTTCAAAGATGCTGTTGTCCTTGAGGGTGGTCCAAATGGAAGAAGGAAAAGAGTAGGGCTTACTTACGAACTAAAAGACAAAGATGTTGTTCATCTGACTTTTCGAAAATAAGAAAAAGAAAAAGAAAATATTATGTTAATTTTGAACCACAGTTTTCACAAAATTGCGATCCTGCAGGAGGTTTGTGACCACAATAATGACAATAACTTGCTTCTGGGGCTTGGAAAACAACTTCAGCTTGTTTCTTAGACATAGGTGCAGTAAATTCAGTAGATTGGTTATATTTGATATCCTCACCAAAAACAATGTCGCCTGTGTCTGTGTCATAACTATATTGAATTCCTCTTTGAGTACGAAGGTCAACAAGAACACGAAGCAAGCTATTTGGTTTAATACCTACTTCCTGAGCAAGGCTAGTAACATTCACTCTACCTGTACGATTTACTGTAGCAGCATAAAGTGAATTTTTCATTCTTCTATCCCAATAGACGCTGCTAAAAGCACCTATAAAGATGAAGAAAGCAGGGATAAAGAGCCAATAACCCCAAGTCCATAAACCTATGAAATAAATATTGTAAGCTCTAAAAATTAGCGCAAGGACACCAACAAGTGTGAAAACTATTGCTGTTCCAAAGGCAGAAAAATCTCCTGTGTAGTTTTTCTTATGATAATATCTATCTTGAGACATTTTAAATCCTCAAGCAAGAATATGCTTACACAGATTTAAAGGTTGACTTTCGAAGAAACTGCAATTTGTTAAAAATAGTTATTCTAATTTCTTCTTTAAGTTCTTAATTTTTAATAATATATCACAACTTGTACATTGAAGCTTCCACGAAAAGCAAACAAAGAAACGGAACAAAAAACTTTTAATGGAATGAAGAACAAAAAGAATAGAACAAGGATGCCCAGATAGCTTAGCTGGGAGAGCGCTGGACTGAAGAATCAATATATAAAAATATCAATATATTGATACAGACATCCAGTTGTCGCGTGTTCAAGAATCGCTCTAGACGCGTTCTAGACATTGAATATCACGCTCTGGGCTCCAATTTTATTTTTCCAATTGAAGTCTGCCATCCTATCTTCAGCCACTTATATCTTCTACTTAATTATTTACTTTATTACTTTGCTCTTAATTTAAAGACAATAGCTATAATAGCTATGACAACTAATCCAGCACCGCCACCTACGAAATACCACATATTCTCTGTTAAGAATTCTAAGAAATTAAATGGGAGTCTTGTTTGTTCAACGAAATAATCTACCAGGATTACAAATGGATAGCCACCCCAATAACCTTGCATATCTAAATCTATTTCAGCTTCTAGAAGACTTCCGGTTGTCTTATCATACTTGAAATTGGTAATACTGTTCATTTCTATGTAAGAAGGAGGTGAAGGAGAGATTGTGTAATTAAACTGATACCAATATTCAAAAGACGCTACCTCACTGGTTTCTGTCCAATTACCTTCATTTACATCAAGAACTATACCTATCATACCATAAGTAGAGTCTAGATACGAACCCATATCTAATGATATTTGCTCCATTGATGTCCATGTTATAGGTGCTATACTTACAAACAAAGGTAAATAGAATGCATCTAAATATTCGGGAGGAATAACTCCACTAGAAATGATTGTGGACATGTCCCAGGTTTGTAGCAAATATTGGGCTGATAACACAAATTCAGTAAATGCCATAGAATCAAATGCATCTGAACAAATCCCTGTTGTTGTTTTGTTATTAACTGTAGAATTCCAAGTTAATTCAGTAGGATCAATACTCTCTACATTGATTACCATTACTGTATTTTCTGCTATAATATCACCATCTACAAGAAATCCTGAAAAGACTTCAGCGGCTGTATCAACAGTAACATCATAACTTGCTTTCGAAATTCTGTAGGCTGTCTGATGATTAACCTCTACACCAAAAAGACCTTTGGTATTTTGAGGAATAATAATTAAACCTACTAATAGTATTGCAAAAATAATCTTAATTTGTTTATTCAAATTGTTCACCTGTATATTAAATACAGAAGATAAGTGCCGTCTAGAATGATTAAAGTGTTTTTATGAGGGTAATGTTCTTCCCTCAAAGAAGGTTGCTCATTGCCTTAAAGTAGCAATTATTCCTTTTGTGTTTTTAAGCAGAAAAGTAGTATTCATTCTGAAGCTAGCTATTATATCTGCCAGGTGGCTTTCCACCTCCGCATTGCTTCCATCCCTTGCAAATTTCTCCGCTAGCTTCCCTCTCTTCTCCTTAAAAAGGTAGTTATATCAAAATAAAGGTATAGTGAACACTTTATTAATTACTCCTTTCTCTTCTGTATCGGTGAATTTTGTGCGTGAAATGAGAAGAAAGGAAAAAGCTATAGAAGATATTGAAGAAATGAAACATATACTTCAAACTGTTAAACATATTACAATTGCAATGTGCGATGATAATGTACCTTACTTAGTGACATTGAGTCATGGGT
>JAEOSZ010000149.1 GCA_016840095.1 Candidatus Heimdallarchaeota archaeon | reverse complement strand
GTTAAGATCATGGACTGGCATATCTGAGTATTCCATGTGCCGAGTTTTCATCAAGGCTGCCAATTCTCTTTTCATAGCACTTGGTATTTCAGAGTGTAAGTGTGCATTTATAGTGAAATCAGGCATTCACTACAAATCCATTTCTGTAAGTTGAGTCTTTATCTTAGCTACTTTGTCTTTGTTTAAGGTGTTCAATCTCCAAAACACTAGAGCTCCTACTAGAACCAAGATACAAGGAATTAAACCAGTATGGAAGTTGATTCCCCATAAAGCAATAGGTGTTTGAGTAGCGCCTTCTGTTGTTGTATCTAAACCTGTTAGTTCGTGAATAGCCCAAAAAGATAAAGCTTGAACAGCATAAGACAATCTTCCAAAGAAAGCTCTGAAACCTAGGAAAATACCATCATTTCTTTTTCCTGTTTTAACAACTATTTCATCAATTGAATCTGCCATAGCTGGTGTCATGATCAACCAGAATCCACCAAAACTCATTCCCCAAAACACCATAGCTATGATAAATCCTATTTGTGTTCTTAGGAAGATTAGTGGAATGAAACATACACCGATCGATAAAGCAGCAATAGTAATCATCTTCTGGTTATCTTTTACTCTTTTGAGTAAATAATACCAGAGAGGTATAGAAACTAATGCACCTACTAACATACCCGCAAAAATCAATGTCGTTTTATTTACATTACCTAGGAAATACTTCCCCACATAATGAATACTTCCAGTTAGAGACATAGTTGCAGCTTGATAGAAGAAGAATAATAAGATAAAAGCAACAAAATTTCTGTGGGTGAAAGCTTTTCTTAGTTGTTTGAAAAATCCTTCTTTTGGCTCATCTGATTCTACACTTTTCATATAGCGCTTAATCATCTTAGGTGTTTCTTTAACTCCTGGTATCATAGCAAATATGAGAACAAAACCTGCAATAGAAAATATCCAACCATTTGTAATGAAGGTAAATGAATTGTCAATATAGGTTGGCTCAAAAATACTATATTCTACAACAAATGTCGGAAGTAATGCACCTGCTGCAATTCCTAATACACCTATTGCGATAGCTATACTTGCTGCTTTATTCCTCGCTGTATGACTTCTAAATTTATCCACGAAGGTACTCTGATAATTAACTTCCCATACAGAGTAAAGAGTATCATACAAACATATGGTTAAAACTAACCAAGCAAAAACTGCACCATTATTCCCACGAATACTTTGAGGTACATAAAAGATGAGTACAAATGAAAATGCCCAAATTAAAGCACCAAAGATTATCCAAGGAAAACGACGACCAAGTTTTTGTGAAAGTCTTGTAGGTTTCTCAGTTAGAAAACCAATTACAGGATCATTAATGGCATTCCAGAGAGAATAGATAATTAAAGCTAGAGTTACCATCCAAGTCTTTAGTCCAATTTCTATTTCAAAATAAAAGAATACTAACGCTCCAAATGCACCTGTAAAGAATTCAGCAAGAAACTTACCAACTCCATAAGAAGACATAACACCTATTGTGCGTGCTGGAGAACTAGCTACAGTTTCGATATCAGCAGCCATATTCAATTGAGATAGCAGTGATTAAAAAAACTTATGCAAAAACTATGTGAATCTTTAGTCAGTGAAAACTTCACTAATTTCAGATATCCATTCAGCTGATTGGTGCTTAAAGTAAGTGTCATAGAGTTCTGAATAAAGACCTTTCTTCTCCATTAAATTATCATGATTGCCTTCCTCAGCAATTTCTCCTTTATCAAGAACAATAATCCTATCAGAATTTTTTATAGTAGTAAGACGATGAGCAATAACTATTGAAGTTCTATCTGCTAAGAGTTTATCAAGTGCTTCTTGAATCTTCCATTCTGTATAAGCATCCACAGCTGCAGTAGCTTCGTCAAGAATCAATATCTTTGGATCAGTCAATAAAGTTCTAGCAAACGAGATCATTTGACGTTGTCCTGCAGATAATCCTTTCCCTCTTTCTCCTAACTCAGTTTCCAATCCATCAGGTAAAGCATCAATGAATTCTTGAGCTGCTACAACATCTATAACTTTCTGAACTTCAGATAGACTAGCATCAGGTTTACCATATCGAATATTATCCAACACTGTTCCACTGAATAGAAAAACATCTTGAGAAACTAAACCTATTTGGGATCT
>JAEOSZ010000025.1 GCA_016840095.1 Candidatus Heimdallarchaeota archaeon | reverse complement strand
TATCAAGTAAAAGTTGAATGCATTTATTAAGTATAGCTTGGAAACATGATTAAACGAAGTAAGGCAGATAAATGGTGAGAACAAATCTTTTTTAAATATTTCAATAAAGTTAGGTAATAGTAGATGAGAAGTGATAATATGACTATTCACGTGAGATATGTTTCCCAGGTTATTGTTCGTATGGGATTTGAGGGAAGTTTTGATACTAAGATGGAAAAAGAGTTAGACAGGTGTCTAACAGAACAAATAGACAATGCCAAGAAACCATTATTTTATCTGATTGATGTTACATCATATGATCCTAATGATGCAGAAGAAGTTGCAAACAGAGTTGCTGATAACTTAGCAGCAAAAGGAAAGATTGTTGCAAACGTAGCCTTTCTGTTCAAGAAGAAGAAGAAAATCAAGAACAAAGAAATCAAAGATAAAACTAAAACTTATGACAATGAATTTCAAGCTCAGTCTTGGTTAAGTGATCAGAGTAGATTTGGTTTCTTAGATGAGATAACTTATGAAACGTTATTGAAAGAGAGAGAATAATCTCTTTCTTTTTTGTTTGTTTTTCCAATTTCTTAATTTTCGATATATTGAAATAGAACACAGCTTTTGAAGGATTAATGTCTAAAGAACCATGTTCTATTCCAAGCAAAGTAAAAGAGAAGCTTGAGAAACAACAATATAGAATCGCAGGAAATCATTCAGCTGTGAAAACTTGTACATGGTTAAAACATTCATTGAAGGGAGAAGGAGTTTGTTATAAAAGTCAGTTTTATGGTATTAATTCTCACCAATGTCTTCAATGCACACCATCAACAATCTGGTGTAATCTAAAATGTATTTTTTGTTGGAGAAGTGCTTCATGGTACAACAAAGGAACAATGGATTGTCAAGTAGATGATCCTAAAACAATTGTAGATGAGATGATCTATCAACAACGAAAACTAATAGCTGGTTACAAGCATCACTCCAAGGTACCAATGGAGAAATACGAAGAAGCTTTTAATCCAAAACATGCAGCAATCTCTCTTAGTGGAGAACCAACTTTTTATCCCAAACTTGGTGCACTCATTGAGGAATTCCACTCCAGAAAAATGACTACATTCTTAGTAACCAATGGTACCAATCCTGAAGTTCTGGAAAAACTATACCCTTTACCAACTCAATTGTATCTAACAATGATTGCTCCAACTAAAGAAGCATTTGAAAAGACTGCTAGACCTTCTTCTAAGGATGCATGGGAAAGGATCATGGATACTATAGATTTATTACCATCACTAAAAACTCGAAAAGTTTTAAGATTAACACTTGTTCCTGGTTACAATATGACTGAGCCAGAAAAATACAGAGAATGGTTCTTTAAATCAGATGCACATTTCTTAGAACCTAAAGGATTCATGTCAGTAGGGGACGCACGTAAAAGACTATCCTACGAGATTATGCCGAGGTATGAGAAAATTAAAGAGTTCTCAGAACAGATAATTGAAGAAACGGATTTGAAAATTATTGACTCTAAAGAGGATTCAGCTGTAACTCTAATCGCAAAAGAGGATTACAGCTTTAGAAAAAAACTCTGAAACTTTCGAAGAACTAGTAAAAGCGTCGAAAAACCTTTATATTTTTAGTTTCTCGTATTATTAACATGGTCAGCCTAAATAAGCTAATTAAGCAGCTTAATCACGATGAAGCAGATAAAAGGGAAGAAGCAATTTTAGCTCTTGGGGAGCTAAGAGACGAAAGAGCTGTTGAAGCCTTAATCAAAGTCATAAATCAAGATACAATTGAAAACAGAACTTATGCCATCATTGCTTTATCTGAGATTGCAGACCACAGAGCGATAGAAACGTTACTTTATTGTTTAATGGATAACGAGGAAAGGATCAGGTTAGCTTCTTCTCGATCTTTAGGAAAATTTTCTTCACCACAGGCTATATCTGCTCTCTTAATTTCACTTAGGAAAGATCCAAAAATAAGTGTAAAAAGCAGGGCAGCACTATCTCTTGGTGCAATTGGCTCAGAGTTAGCTGTTGAAGACTTGATGCATGAATCTAAACTTGAACATCCTGCAGCTTTACTCTACTCTATAGATTCTGCTCTTAAAATGATTGCAAGAAATAACGGCTATACCGATATTGATGATATGATGAAATCTGTGAGGGAGAAAAAAGAGAGACATATAGAAACAACTCCAGAAGTAGAGCAAATACAGGAGAGAGAGGAGTTACTAGAGTTTCCAACTTTGTGGCCATATATCAGAAAATATGTTTACGAACAATTAGAAGGGATACAGACAGTTCTAAGTATTGAGTCAGATGAAAAGACCGTCGAGAAAAAGATATCAAGTATCTTAGGAGAAAAATTCTGGAAATTTGTTTCTTTCATAGAAAAGAAAATGGGTAAAAAATTCTCTAAGTATCAAAGTGATCTTATTTGGCAAATGACATGGGATGTCTCAAAACCAATACGTTCAGAAATCTTTCTGATGATTAAAGATCAAAGAAAAGAAGAGGAAGAGATCGATAAATATCGAAGCTGGTTAGATAGAATCGAAGAAGAAAAGGATGCTAGAGAAGAACTCAAAGGTGGACCAATTTTAGAAATAAAGAAAGCTGATGAGCTTGATGCTGAAAAAGCTGGAGGAGCAGAATTAGCTAGGTCAATTTCAGGAGATATCGAAGGAATAATGAAGAAATATTCTGCTTGGAAGAAAGAAGCTGATGAGCTTGATGAAATTTCGGAATTTGGTATAGATACTGAGTGAAATTGGACAAATTTTCTTCTATTTCTTCAAAAAAAGTACCTTTTACTTAAAGAAAATCTTAGTTTATTTTGACAACTATTGTACCGGTGTAACATTTGGGTATTACATCCGACAAAAAAGTTATATGTAATGTGTGAAGCATATAGCTTGGTCAACAAATGAAGAAGAGATTAATTACTTTCAAAGTAACTGATAGCATGATTAAATGGATGAATGACATGATGTCAATGGGGAATTACGATTCGAGGTCTGAACTTGTCAGGGATGCATTAGAGGAATTCTTATCTAAGGAATATTATGAAGGAAACTTCTCTGAAAACATCAAATTAAAAGAGAAGGTGCAATATCACAAACTATGATTAATAGATGAAGAAGACGTTTAATCAAAGCTTTATTCTTAGTTAATGTAATACATTTAATGATTAAAACATACATGTTGACCTGAGCATTTTGTTAGAAAGCCTTCTTTCTCCGACAAAAATGATTTTTTGCCCACTTTTAGAGAGTATATAAACTCAGCTAGATTCTCGAATTCTAGAGTAGAGTTGTTTGATAAGCTCTTCTAGTGTCTTTAGAGCAGGTATTTGACCCATTCCATCTCCAAATTTCTTACTAATAAAATCCTCAAGACTGATTGCTATCTTTGCATAATCACCCAGATGCTTCTTAGGAAAAATTAGAAATATGACGAGAGGTACAAAAGTGTCATAATATTTGTTCTCATCTTCCTTTCGGATCAATATATCAATAGCTGAAGTGTAATAATCTGAGTGTGGAATCTGAACTATCCCTCTCATTTTAGCAAAATTATCTGGTCCGAATTCACTTCCTTGCATGACAAAGCTGAAAACCTTGAGGTTAAGATTCTCTAATATTTCTTCATCAAGGTGTGAATCATTGTAAATAACTACTGGGCCAATTTCTTCATCAAAAATGGAACAAACTAAACTTAGGTCAACAAGAACTTCATCAAATTTACTTTCTGATTCAAGTGTAATAACTTCATTTAATTCAGAATATGAGAAGCTCATCTACCATAGTATAGTGAAAATAGTATAAAAACCAATAATCATTCTACTCTCTCCAGTTTAGATCAATATAATCTTCAATAAATGTCTTTATTTCATCAGGAAATTGCCAGAAATCATAAATCGAATTGTTTATCTTTCTTCTCATTTTGAGGAAATCATCTTCTGTTTTCTGAGATTTTAACCATAAATCAACACTTTCCTCGATTTCAGTACACTGTTTGTAATTCATTGAAGGAAAAGGGAAATCTCTGACAACATTTGAAGTAATGTCTCTTACTAATAAGCTCTCGGCTAACAACTGGATTGTTGATGAACAGAGGTACCCATAAATGAATTTAACAGAATACTGGTTATGTTTAGGAAAAATGATATCAAAAATATCATTTACATAGTATTTTCCATCCAAATCTAAACCAACAAACCATAAGTTACCTCTATTTCGACGAATGATTTTTGGTTGCTCAAAGAAACTTTCTGTTCCAGGAGCACCAAGTAGATTCTTATCATAAACAAAGTTTTCTCCCGAATAATAGAGTTGAAAGTTAAACACACCATTTCTTTTATTTGTGCTAAATGAGTTACTTCGAATTAGCTTCTTTAATGTGGTATATTTTTTCATATTTTTTACATTTTCATAGTAAAGTTGGTATTTTCTGGTAAGAGTTAAACCTCGTCTAATTGAAACAAAATTTGAAAAACTAGGAGATGTTTGTTTGATTTTTTTAAGAAATTCTAGAATGTCCTTAGGCAATATTCTAAGTAAGTTAAGTTCTTGATTTATTGAATCATAGTTTATTCTTAAACCTGAATCTTCTGATTCATTCCATAGTTTAATATCTGAGAATTTGTTTTGCTGATCCCAGAAAATAACGCAAAATTCATTTACTACTTCTTTAAACCAATCTTTTCTACAAAGAATGATGTCCGAAATTACTCTTCTACCATAAACATTCTCTCTCCACCTATTCGCATATGTCTCTGTTATTAATCCTTGAGGAACGACTAGACATCCTTTTCCTTTTGAAATGATGTTAGCCATTATGACAAATGGGAGTGAGAAGTTATATTTTCCATGTAAGTGTGCTGATATTTTTGGATCAAGATTCGTTTTCTTGTATTGTTCTTTCTCCACTTCTTTGTAGTATATCCATGGAGGATTACCAACTACTAAATCAACTCCATACTCATTTAGTAAATTACCGTCACTATCAAAGAATAACTCAGGAAAATCAATAAACCAATTGAATTCTTGAAATCTAAGGAATTTTTCTCTAAAAAAATCTCTTAACTTAATAAACTCAATCAACTCTCGATTGTTGATATCTATATCTGAAGAAAGAATCTTTGCTCGAACAGAGATAAGTTCAATAAACTTGTTTCTCACAGTTGATTTTGAGTAAAGTAAATCAACATCTTTCTCTCTAAATCCTGTTAATGAATCTCCTTGCTTTATTGTTAGAATAAGTTTAGCTTTAGCTTTTTCTGAGAGTTCTTTTTGAAAAAGAAAGCTAAATAACATTAGTTCATAAACAAGTGGATCAAGCTCTACACCATATGTAGTATGATTATTTCCAAGAAATGGTTTCAGAAAATATCCTACTCCTGCAGAGAAATCAACTACAGTTGAAAACTTCTGTGACTCTGAATTAGATTTCACCTTTCTATAGATTTGATTAATGAGTTCTTCACTAGTAAAGTACTGACCTATTGCTTTTCTTGATTCTAAACCTTTAACTAAAGAAAGAAGATTTTCAATATCCATATTTGCTAAAAACTGACATAAATTTTCTACATGTTCTCTCTCAAGTAAAACATTGGAAACCTTATAATATTCAAAAAATGGAACAGAATCTGCTAAGTGAAACTGGTGTTTTAGATAGATTTCCTGTAAAAAAGTCACTTGGCTTAAGGTTTGGATTCTAAAATTAACATTCTTAACTAAAACCCAGAGTTTGATAATTATGGAATAGCATTCTTGAAGTCGAACATCTCTCTCCTGTAGACTTGTAAGAAAAGTTTTCCAGGCATTATCTAGGTCTTTAGCTAGCATATAATCTCCAATTGTGAAATGGTAAGTTGTTAAAACCAAAGAGATTGAACTATACTATTAACTTTTCTTAAAACTAAAGCAGTACATTCGTCAAACTTTTAACAATAAAAAATGTCGTCTATCTAATGACAGAAAATCTTCCTCCAGAAATTTTATCTGTTTATTCTTTATTATTGGAGGAAGAACAAAAGAAAATACTAGAACCTGGAGTTTTGTCTCAATCATCTAAACTAGATGAGATAGAAACAGTGTTAGTTGCATGTTTCAATAAAACTCCAAATCCTTCTAATACTTGCTCATTTGTTATTGGAAGAGTTCTCTATCATAGAGGAAAATTGAAGAAAATTGAGGAACTTTACAAAGTAAATCCTAATCCTGGACTTGGATTATGGTACTTGATCAATTTGATTTATGATGGGAATTTTGAAGAATATTTACAACTTCTGTCTACAATCAAACAGCAATTAGAAAATACGATATACTATGCATTTATCTATTATGTCCAAGCTATCGAAGCTTATCTTAAACAAGATTATCTGCTTTATGAAGAGAATAGAGAAAATTGTTACAATTTCTATGGATTGACAAGCATCGAAAAGATGCAAGAGTCAAGAGAACTTTTCAAGCTCATTCAAATCTATATGTTGGAATTGGATGCAATCTATTTACAATCTACTTACATTCTTACGCTTGCTCGAGATAAAACCAAGGAATCTTTGAATATTAATAGAGCTTTGAACGACAGAATTTGTTCTGCACAAATTTACAACTCTATTGGTAATATTGAGCTTGAAAGAGGTAATTTCCAACTTGCTCATCAGATTTTTCTAAAAGGAGAAGCTATAGCTAAAGAAATCAAAATTGACAGGCTGTTAGGGCACATTACAGGGAGTATTGGTGATGTTTACAGACAAATGGGTCATCTTGATGAAGCAATCTTCTGGTATGATAAAAGTAGTAAAATAGTAAATAGTTGGGTTGGAGATTATAGATCTCTATACATGCTTCATTCAAGCTATGCTGAGGTTTATTTCTCAAAAGAGGAATTCAGTAAAGCAAAGGAAGAAATGGAAAAAGTATTAGATATTATTGAAACTAAAGGTTTCCAGAATCATGCAATGAAGATGAAGTATGTTGAGATTTTGCTACATTTAGATGAAGTAAAAGAAAGCGAATCAATACTTCTTCAGATAGAACAAAACCGGGACGAAGAGTTAACCCCTACACAGAAATCAAATTACTGGTTCTTACTAGGCTTTCTTGAATACAAAAAGATTAACTATGGTAATTCACAGGATTTCCTTCAACAAGCAATGTTGCTTGCTGATGAACTAGGTAATGAAATTTTGAGCTCAAAAACTCTAGTCTTGTTATCTATTGTTTTCCTTAAGAAATACACAATTACAACTAACCTAGAAGAGCTAATAGAGGCAGATAAATGCTTGGAGGACATTATAACCTATTTGGAAGAGAAAGCTAAGTATGAATCGCTCTCACTAATTTACTATGTGCGTGCTAAAATTAAAATTGTCCTTTTAGATTTCGAAACCGCTTTATTCTTACTTAAAGCTGGAGAAGAGTTTGCTAGAACTTATACTCCTCAACTTATTGATGAGTATAATCAAAGAATCAGTCAAGTTAAACATGCAATTGAAAGTGATTTAGAGAAAATTATTGATGAAGGAGTCATAGATTTTATTGAAGATATTCAAGCTATTTCAACTATTCTAAGAAAAGAATCAAAGAAACTAGCAGCTCCAAAAGAAGAAAAACCTATTGCAGTTCTCATATTTCATTCAAGTGGAATTCCCATACGCACTTATCTTTCTGAAGATGTAAGTGTAAGTGATGATCTATTATTTGGAGGATTTGTAAGTGCAATTAGACATCTTATGAATGAATTATTTATTGAACAAGGACAAGGAGTGCTATCAATTGATCATGGGCAATACAAGCTATTGATAGAATTCTATTCAAATGTATTTTCTGTTGTGGTAATAGCCTTACGTGACAGTTTCATGATTAGAAGAAAAATGCATAGGTTGGTTGAAAATCTCTCATTCAAAGGTCTTTCGAGTGATAAGTACAAGGGAGATATAAGCGAGTCAGAATCTTATGAATTAGACTCTGTTGTAAGAAATCTATTTGGTATTAAAGGACATAGACCTTGAGAAACTACCTATTTTTTGAAGAAGCGAATATTTTTATTCTTCTTATGCTTATTAATATTGAATGCAATGATTGAAGAAGGGGATATGGTTGGGTTCCCTAGGGAATTTTCTATTTATCTGCCTATTCTAGAAAAACAAGAACAGGATGAATTAAATGGATTTGAAAAGGATTTTCGTATAAATGATTCTCTAGTTAAACTTAGTAAATTTCTTTTAAATTTCATTGAAAACAAGAAAAACTCCTCAGCAAATCTTTTATTCGTTTTAGGAAAAATCCTTTTCTCAATCTCAGATTACCAATCCCTTGAGATTTTTGATAAAAGCAATCACTATGGAATCAAGTTGTGGCAAATAAGAGTATTACTTGAAAAAGGTATGAATGAAGCAGCAATAAGATTAGCTTCAGAAATCAAGGAAATAGAAGATCTTTCTCCTTTTTTCAGATTGCATGCTATTAGATCTATTGCATATGGTTATCTGAATCTCGGGAACTATGAGCAGAGCAGGATTTATCTTAATACTCTCTTTGAAGAAGCTTTTACATCTCAAAAACTACCAACTGATCAGAAGCAAATTCTTAACGACATTCTTCTAGATGGACATGCTGATAATTTGGTTCTGAATAGGTATGTCGAAGAAAAAATCAAACTGGAAAACAAGATTAATGTAGCTCTACACATGGCAATGGATTTAGGAGAAAGAAATCATATTGCTAAATTCTGTTATTTGCTAGGGTTATTATACAGAGATAGTGGCAAATTTGATGAATCCCAAACAATGACAGAAAAAGCCAAATCTTTTCTTGAATCTACTGGAAATAAACTTGTTTTAGCAGCTGCAAAAGGAAACTTAGGAACTTTAAATATTGTTCTAGGTAACTTAGATGAAGCTGAAAAAGAGTTCAACAAACTGCATGAGATCTTTAATGATTTAGAAGCAAATAGATACTTAGCTTTGACTATCAAAAGCTTAGGAGACATAGCTATTGAAAGAGGATTATTTGAAGAAGCAATTGAAAAATATGAAGAAGCAATTAAAATTATTGAGAAACTGAATCTCAAGGAAACCTATCAATATTGTACTCTTGCTGAATTGTATTTACAGACAAACAGATTGAAGGATTTTGAGATATTTCTGGTTTCTATTGAAGAAGAAATTAGGGCAAATCCTTCTCCTGTTATCGAATCTTATGTATATTTACTCAAAGGAATGTTCAGTGTTAAGAGGTTAAACTATGGACATGCTATTGAAGAGTATAACAGAGCCTTAGATTTAGCAGATAAACATGGAAGTGGAGAACTTTCTGCTAAGATTCTAATGAATTTAATCTTTATGAATCTGGGGAATTATGATTTAGAGAAAGACAATAAAATATTGGAATTAACATTAAGATATCTTGATCACTTATTCCCTTATTTTATTGAAAACAGTCTAACTAGGGAACAAGTTGCATTATACTTGCTCCAAGGAAAAATTTTAGCATTACAAGAAAACTATACTCAAGCATTTAATAGTCTTCAACAAGCAAAAGAATTGACAACCGAGAAAGGTCTTCCTCAGCTCTTGAAATTGATTAATAGTAAGATTGACCAAATTAATCTCCTCTTTCCAAGTTTTGAGGGTAAGGAAATTGACTGGATAAATGAGCCATTTAGAAAAGACATTATTACTCTAGAAGAAGTTGGATTAAGATATATGCAGAAATCGTATGTTGACCTAGATATCTCACCTTTAGCATTGATAATCCTACACAGATCTGGGATTCCTATGAGATCATATGTAATCCTTAAACGAGCAGTAAAAGATCAGCTTCTATTTGGAGGATTTATTGTTGCAGTAAGAGATATGCTCACTGAATTGTTTGAAGAACAGAAAAGTCAGATGCTTGTAATAACCTATGGCAATCATAAAATCATTATAGAAGCTAATCCGAAAGGGTTCAGTTCCGTCGCAGTCAGTGCTTTAGACTCCTTCTCACTTCGAAGAAAAATACACCAACTTACTGATAAGCTTTCTATGCTTGACATCCCCAAACAATTCTATGGAGAATTGGATGAAACTGTTAGTAATGCAATTGATTCTGAAGTAAAAGAGTTATTTGGCTCTAATCTCGTCTTCAGTGATGCAATTAAAGTAGATTTTTAAATACTCGCGAAACCTATAATTATAAATTATTGTTGAGAAAAATGCAAGAACTTTTACCACCTTTTATATTAAACGAATTAAATCTCTACATTGCCAATTTCGAAGCTGAATTTCTAAAGAATTTAGCAGATATTATTGGAACTGAAAAAACTCCCTCTAAGATTAGGACTTTATTAGTTCAATACTTGAAAAGTGTGAAGGTTTCTAAATTTGCTGATATAGATCAGAGTATATTACTCACTGCTATGCTATTATGTTATTGGAGTAAAGAATACGAAACCATTCTTACTCTTTATGACAAATTTCAAGACAAAATAGATCCAAAAAATCTCTCTATTCATGCTTGCAATCTACTCTCTTTACGTGATATGTATAAACTTGAAGATTATGAGAAAGCAAGAGATAAGATCTTAGTACTTGCAGAAGAAATTCCTGATAAAAAACAAAAGGAATTTGTTTTCCTTTCAGTTGGAGAGTTCTCTGCTAAGACTCAGAAAAGACCTGAGTTTGGATATAAAGCATTAAACGAGCTACTTCGTTATCTTATAGAAATTGATGATTTAGCAGCTCAATTTCCATTCATTCTAGATGCACTACTAACCGATTTAGTTCACTTTGCTTATACACTAGCAGATGAAACACTCAAAGAATTATGGATTGATAGTGCTGTAAAACGTGCTCAGAACTATGGTAATTCTGGTATGTTAAGTTCTCTTTACGATCTCTTAATTTCACTTTCTTTAAAGGAATACAATATACAGGAAGCTGAAGATTACTATGAGAAGGGAATGAACTATGCTCAAAAAATAGGTTCAGAAAGACTTCAAGCTATACTAGAGCTTAGTTCTGCTGAAATGAAGAAAATGCAAGGAGATCAAGATCATGCTTTGGAAATCTATCAAAGTCTTTTAGAAAAACCAGAAGTATCAACTCCAATTGAAATAGAAATCTATGAGAGAATTGGCAATATTTACCTTCTCAAAGATGAAATTCCAAAAGCTGATGAATATTATACTAAAGCACATAAAATCAACGAGAAATTAGGATTCCTTTATCCTATGATTGAGATAGTGTATGGGTTCATTAATTATCTCAAAGAAGATGATCATGGTGAAAGTCTAGACATGGGTTTACAACTCGCTGAAGAGCAATTTGATTTCAATTCTATGTCATACTATTATTTCTTCAAAGGCCTCTACCATCAGAAAAAGGTAGATCTAGCAACAGCTGTCCAATATTTTGAACGTGCATTAGAATTCTTTGAAAATCAAATGATTTTTGAGGGAATATTATATACATATGCAGCTTTAGCTGACAGTTATTTTGAAATGTATAGAATAACAGAAGATGATAAATTTGCACAGCAGTTTCTCTATTTTATTGATAACCTTCTTGGAGTAACTGAAGAATTAAAGCATTCTACTTATGTTGATGCAATTATAGCAAAAGCTGGATATTACCAGTACCGCAATATGGAGAAAGAAGCCAATCGAACATTGAAAAATGGTATTGAATATTCTGAGAAGAATAACCTTGAAGATAGAATAGATGAATTAAAGATAGGTCTGGAAGAAAAAACTGCTCTAATCCAAGAATTGAGAGGATCTCGAAGATTATTCAGTAGGATAATGCGCTATTCTTTTGGTTCTCACAAAAAGATTCCAATCATTCTTTACCTGTTATTGGTGATAGATGAAGGAGGACTTCCACTGTATTCTTATAATTTTTCTAAGAAAGAAAATATAGATGATCTTCTAATCTCTGGTTTGATTACAGCTATAATTAACTTCTCACAAGAAGTTTTAGGAAAGGGAGTTGAAACTTTGAGGAGCATAAATCATCAAGGAAGAGCTGTTATTATCGAACAGCAGAATAATGTTATGGCTGTTTTAGTTGCTGACAATGAAACATTCGAAAGTAGATTACAAGTCAGAAAATTCTTGAAAGAAGCTGTAAATCAAATAAGACAGAAACTAGGTAAAGATCCAGTTAAACAAGAAGAATTAGGACCTCTTGTTGAATCAATTTTCGAAGAATCTCCTTTTACTTTGGATGATTAGATGAAGAGTTAACCTCTCTTTCTTCTCCTATTTTTAACCAGAGCTACGATAGTAACAAAAGCTATAATTGAAATATATACCTCTATCTGTGTTCTGGTTAACCATGGAATCTCATTAGGATTAGTTATGTAGTAATTTAGTAGTTCTATATCTAATCTTGCTAACTTTGCTTTTACAATTGTATTGTTATATAACATTGAATTATAGTCTTGAGCGGCAGAGTCTAACAACAAGTAAATGTCATTTACCATCGAAACTAACTCACCTATAGAACCATGTTGAACGAAGTTATCAAATGCAATTTCCATTTCAGTAAAAGCTAAACTAAACCAATAATTACTATGTGCTCTTGCCATACCATCTCTGTAAAAAGAACTGAAACCCTTCTCTCCAATTGAAAAATAATTCATTACTTCTTCAATATAGGAAGAGCCCCATCCATATTGACCTCCGTGAGGGTGTGGCATACCTAAACTATGACCAAGCTCATGAATAGTTACTGATGACATACCTCTACGTGGGAGCAAAGGATTGCCATCCTCGAACATGCTATATTGATTATTAACCAAAATTTCCCAACCCATTCCACCAAGTCCTGCGAAACCAAATCCATAATATCTGAACCCGATATCATCAGTTAAGAAGTAATAACAAGGTAAGATACTATCTGCTGCAGAGTAATTAAAATGAATATCTAATTCTGACTCTAGAAGATCATAGAAACCATCTGTTACCTCTATGTAATTTCCTTCTGGATCATGCTGTAAATTTTCTGATATCCATGAATCTAAACTGGGATAATCAGTTAGTTCAACATACTCAACCTCAATATTCCAATCAATCCATGGGAAATCATTTGATAATTGATTAAGGATTCTCTCTCTTGAAATTACCCAATTTAATTCTTCGAATGCATAGCCTGCATCCGTTAGATTGTTAAAAACTTTTACTTGAAGTGAATAAGACTCTCCAATTGGATCTACTCCCAAATAGGTAGAGAACACATTTCCAAGATATGAATTGATGTAATCAGCTATAAACTTAGAAAGAATTGTTTGACCTAATGATTCTTCTAAATCAAAATTTTCTGTAATGTAATCAATATCTGGATAATTATAATAGGAGTAACTTCCCATAGCTAACCCCCAAGCATTTTGAATCCATTCATAATACCAAGTTCTTGCAGACAAATCTAAGAAACAGAATCTCTCAGAACCTCCCCACCCCAAAGTAGGTACATATGGAATATCATTATATCCAGAAAACCAGTAATCAATTGTTGAGTTTGAGTCAAAATCTGTTTCTGAAGCTTTATACCAATGATCTAGATTTGTATCTGAATCATCCAAACTTGAGAAATTCAATAAATACATAGTATATCCAGGATTTAGTGAACTCTCATCATAGAAGTTCTCTTTGATATAATTTTCAACAAGTCTTGCATCTATGACAGCTCCATCTTCAGGAACAAGAATGTTATTTCTCTCACCTGAAGTTAGGTCCTCATCAAGTTGAGTTGTATTTAAAGAATATCCTACACCTGCACCTGTTACTTTTATTGAATCTATGTAAGTTTTAAGTTGGTTATACTCACTTTCTGTTGAATGTGACAAAACAAAGTCAAATTTAAAAAATGATATCCCAATTTCTGTAGAACCTTTGAGAAAACCATTATAAAATAGATATTCAATTTCTGTGAGATTTAGAACATCACTATCATAACCAAAGAACTCTATATACAAAGTCAAATCCGTATCTAAGCTATTAGCTGCTATATATATATCATCTTCAGGAACAGCATTAGTAGTAAATGCACTTACTGAATTGAAGGATAAAAGAAATATGAGTAAGGTTATTGCACAAAAAGCATGATTTGACTTCTTCATTATATCCTAATCGCACTACTTACTTTTTAGTTTAACTGAATCAATTAGATTACTAAAGGTCTAACTTGATACTTAAGACCAACAATCTTCATAACATCTACTGCATCTTCTATATGATTAGCTGCTTGTTCTAAAGATTCTACTATTTGGATTACATACAGAATTTCTACAGGATTTAGTTGTCCTGAATCTTTTGTAATTAATGCTAATCCTTCATGACTATTAAGATCGAGTTTATTCTCTAGATTATGAACTTCCTCAAAAATTGGATGCGATGCTAGAGGTTGGATACACACTATTTCTAGCACATCGACTGCTTTAGATATGATTTTGATAAGAAGATCACTTTCCACTTCTAAGTAACTAATAAATCTCTTGGGAATTTTATCCCTTGGAATCATCAGAAGTTTTCTAATAGATCTCAAAATAAATCCAATTGAGGAATCAAGAATATCTGTGATTTTGTAGAAATGATAGTCATCTGGTGCTGGTCTAACTTTCCCATAAAGTGCTTGCGTTACTCGAAATACTAATCTATCTGCAGATTTCTCTAGCTCTTTTGCTTCTGCTAGCGTGTCTGTGCAGGATTCAATATTATTGTTATCAATATAGGATTTGAAAACCTGATTCAGTTTGAGATATGTTTCTTTCACCTTATTACCATGTTTTAAGCTGATTGATGCTTGAACCCAACCTGGTCTAGTTTCCATTGCCAAGAAAAGAAAGGCGATAGCAATAACTCCAAATGCAATTCCTATAACTAAGAAAGGAAATTTCAATTGGTTTTCTGCAGTATCATTCCAGATATT
>JAEOSZ010000129.1 GCA_016840095.1 Candidatus Heimdallarchaeota archaeon | reverse complement strand
CTTCCTTCTCCCCAAGGAGATGGCCAATAAGGTTCTCCTGGTTTCTTTAATTTCCATAATGCGAAGTCTGCTGGGAATTTTTTGTTAGGATTTTCTGAATCTTCTGTTCCTTCCTGTAATATATTCTCTATCTTTTGGTTTGAAAGCTTCCCATATTGTTCGAACTTTCTGACATCAAAGTACACATCTCCACCACTTTCGTATGCATACCCTTTTTCTTCTAACTGCTGTACAAACTCTATCATAGGATTAATGTGGAGCATTGCTCTTGGATGTACTGTTGCAGGTTTTAGGTTTAAACTAGCCATATCTCTTCGGAAATAGCTGAGATACTCCTCTGCAACTTCAAGCACTGGTCGTTGTTCCTTATTAGAAACCTCTATCATCCTATCTTCAATGTCTGTAAAATTCATAACATAGTCTACTTTGTATCCTCTATACTCTAGATATCTGCGAATAGTATCGAATGCAATTGCTGATCTTGCATGACCTAAATGCATTAAACCATTTACAGTTGGACCACAATTATACCACTTAACAACATTAGGCTCAATAGTCTTGAACTCTTCAAGTTGTCGTGTAAGTGTGTTGTAGATTTTAATCATAAGTTGACTAAAGAATCGGCTTAAAAAAGCGTTTCGCTTAAGCAGAAGTTAAAATAATTTAACTTCTAGCTAGGTTTCCTCTAAAATATTATAAAGAACCCAGAAAGAATTCATCTGTGAGAAAATGACTATATTGGTTACAGGAGCTACTAGTGCCGTAGGATATTTCATAGCAAAGAAGTTACGAGAAGAATATCCAAAAACAGAAATCAAAGCTTTAATTCGATCAGATAAGAAATATCCTGATTTGGAGGAATTGGGAATCAATTTTGTCAAAGGAGATCTGACTGATAAGGAGTCTCTTGTACAAGCACTGAAGGGGGTTGATGATGTTTATAATGCAGCTGGAGAAGCAAGAGATGATATTCCCTCTAGGTTATACTATGATGTAAATGTGACGGGTACTAAGAATTTACTCGAAGCTTTTGTTGAGAACAAAGGGAAGAAATTCTTGCATATTAGTACAGTAGGAATATATGGTTATAAAATAAAAAACCAACCAATTAAGGAAGACTATCCAAAGAAATCTGATCATCCTTACCATGAAACAAAATGGATAGCTGAACAATTGGTTTTCAAGTATGCTCGAGAATATGGGTTCTTTGCTTCTGCAGTTAGACCACCCTACATTGTTGGTCCGATGGATAGACAGATAGCACCAAGAATCTTTGATTATTTATTGAAGGAGAGAAAAATTCCTTTAGTTGGAACTGGTAAAGCAATTATTTCATTTGTTCATCATGAAGACGTAGCCAAAGCTTTAGTGATGTGTGGAGCTACAGAAGAAGCTAATGGAGAGGCTTTTCATGTAATTGGTGCTACTTGTACAGCAAAAGAATTATTCGAGCTAGCGGGAGAGATTACCAATAAAGAACCAATTTTTCAGGAAATAAGCTTTCCTTTAGCAATAACAGCAGCTGTTTTTAGTGAAGCAATGGCTAAACTGAAGAGATCAACACCAAAAATATCACGAAGAAGGGTTAATCAATTTAGTAGAACTAGAGTATATAGTTTGGATAAGATAAACGAAATAGTAGGTTTTGAGCCTGATTATAATACTAAAGATGCATTCCAAGATGCTTTTAATTGGATGAAGGAAGAGAAACTTGTATAGTTTGTGGCTACTCAAATCCATATTTATTCTCTATGATGTGAACGGGCTTGATAGTTTTGTCAAAAGAACGAAAACGGAATAAATCAAAAAATCCTGAGAAGAGTCTTTTGAACCCATAATTCGAGTGTCCGGTTAATCTTGGTCTATGCGCAACTTCAATTTCTGATATTCTGAATCCTTTTTGAGCAAGAATTGATGGTAAGTACCTATGTGCTCCTTTTGGGAGAATTAATTTTGAAACAACTTCTTTTCTATAGATTCTTAACATACAATTGTTGTCATGAATAGTACTACGATTTATTTTCCTATTAAGAAAATTATAGATTTTCGAATTAAGTTTCTTTAGAAACCCATCTTTACGGTCAACTCTCCAACCACATACTACATCAGAATCTTCCGTTAAGGCATTTATTAAGTTTGGAATGTTATTTGGGTCATCTTGACCATCACCGTCAAGTGTAATGACTGATTCCCCCTTTACATGCTCGAATCCAGCTGTAAGAGCTGCACTCTTTCCAAAATTCTTAGAGAATTTGATAATTCGAAGTTCTGATTCTTCTGATTTGATTGAAAGCAAATTACTCAAACTTGTATCCTGTGATCCATCATCAATGAAGATTATCTCATATTCATCAGTAATTCTCTGCAATACTTCCTTTAGTTCATAATAAACAGGTATCACATTACCTTCTTCATTATAGATCGGAATAATTACAGATATGCTCATGTTAGGTTTCTTATTTTATTTGATAACAAAAACCTTTCTTTAATCTGATAGTTCATTTTAAAAGTGGTGGACCAGTCGGGACTTGAACCCGAGGCCTCATCGGTGCAAGCGATGCGATCTTCCAACTGATCTACTGGCCCATTGTTAGACTGTCTTTTAATCCTCCTTTTTTTAACATTTCGATATCGAAATTCTTTGGCTTCATGTAAACTATTGCAGTTTTATGGTGAAAACAGCTTTTCTCGATAATAGCGTGGTATTACATTTACCGACAAAAATAGGTTTACAAACTTCCGACAAAAAACGCAAAACTGGCGACTAAAACTCAACTGGCGTTTTGGAGCCCCTCCCCCCAGTTTCCAATGGAAATAGGGGTTCTTGAGAGAATCAGCCTCTCTCCCTACAGAATCCGACTCTGAGAGAAATAAAATATAATTAATTAGATTTCTATTGGAAAAGTAAAGCGTTAACTAAATATATTAGATGACTTTAAAAGTAAATATTTTCTCTGTATAAATAGGAAAAACTCCGAATAAAAAGTGATGATGATGGTAACAATCAACGAAGCACAAAAGAAACTGCTCGAACTCATTAATAGTAGAAATAGTGTAAAACAATTAGATGTAATGAATATTCCAAAGACTCCAAGCAGAATAATGGGAGAAAAGATGCTGAATGCTTTTGCTAGTCAGATATTAGATGATTGTGAAGGTTTAGAATGTGATCCAACTATTGAGGATGAATTAATTGAAAGCCTTCTAAGTACATTAGCATTAGCAGGAGTGGTTGGAATAGATTTGGAGAGAAAACTACTAGAGATATTAGGTTTAATGGAAATAGTCACAGCTGATAGTTCATAAGAACAAGAAGTAAGTAAGGTCTCTGTCGAAAAAGTAGGGAGGGAGTTCACCATCATTCTACTATTATGAATACAAAAGTCTAAATAAGCGATTTTTCAAATCTGGTTTGATGATTGGTTTAAAACGAGGAAAAGTTCAACTCAAACAGTACAATCCAAAATGGGAAGAACTATTCAAACAAGAAAGCATGTTAATATCCTCTGCGATATCTAATTTTCTACTTGATATCCAGCATGTTGGTAGTACTGCTATTCCAAAAATTGTTGCAAAACCAATCATAGATATGGCAGGAGCGATCAATTCAGTTGAGAACATCGACAAAATCATCGTTCCAATGTATGGCATTGGTTACACCTATAGAGGTGAACAAGGGATACCTGGTAGACATCTCTTTGTGAAAGGAGATGAAGATCGTAGAACCCATCATTTTCATGTCATGCAAACAGATCATCACGAGTGGAAAGATCAAATTTTGTTTAGAGATTTTATGCGAGAGCACCCACAAGAAGCTAAACAATATTCTGAATTTAAGCAGAAGTTATTTATTCAGTATGGAAATGATAGAGGAAAATATACTGATAGTAAAACGGATTTTATACAAACTATGCTTGAAAAGGCAAAGAAGAAGTATCAGAATTATTCATTATAGATTAACTTCTTCTTGTTGTAAAGTCTCTTAAGCAATAGAATCTGTCCAATATGCATAGCTTCATGCTCTAAGATGTGAAAAAGAATCCACTCAATTGTATATTTTTCATTATCAGAACCGACTAATTTTGAAAGATCTTCATCATTGAATTTGGTTAATCTATTATAAACTTGATTCCTTACTTCCGATAACTTCTCTAAATAGAATGACTTTCCTTTACCTTTTAATTGT
>JAEOSZ010000128.1 GCA_016840095.1 Candidatus Heimdallarchaeota archaeon | reverse complement strand
TGAGGAAAGATGAAACTCGAGCAACACAGTCACAAGTATTAGTAAATGAAACTCAAGAAGAAACAATTGCAGAAGGAAAGAACGCAGTAAAAGCTAAAATGGAAGAAATTTTGGATATAGATTCTACGACTTTTATAAGTGCTGTATATGCTTCTCAAGGAGAAATTGGAAAAATCGTAACAGCAAAAGATAAGGAACGCAAAACGCTGTTTGACAAGTTATTTCAAATTGATCGATATGAGAAAGCTTGGAGTAATTTAGCAAAAGTTCAGAAGCTAGTTGACCAGGAAATAAAAAATCTCAATAGTCATATTGCTATTTTGAAGAAGGATTTAGAAGAGCTTCCTAAAATAGAACAAAGAATCGATGAGAAAAGCAAACAACTAAAAATTGAAAAGAAACAACTTGTTGGATCAAAGAAATTATACAAAGATGTTAATCAACAATATAAGCAATTAGAGAAACTAGTAGAACAACATACAGGACTTATCGGTGGGAGAAGAGAACTCGAAGAAGCATTAGAAGAATCGGAAAAAGAAGCATCAGAATTATTTGAAATCGCCAAGTCAAAGATTACTGAAGAAATACCAAAGTGCTCATTAGCTATAATACAAAAACAACAGAAAAAAGTAGAAAAGAGAATAGAAAAACTAAACGAATTATTAGAGCAATTTCGAGAAAATGAAAGTAATATAAGAGTGGTAATTGAGAAGATCCGAAATATGGAACAAACATTGAATTATCAAAGAAGCACAATTTCGGATAAGAAAGAAGAACTAGATACTGAAGTTGGAGAGTATAGAACCAAGCTACCTGAGCTTCAAGCTGATATTGAAACATGGAATGAATTATTGCCAGAAATCTTAGCTAAAAAGAAAGGTAATCTAGACAATTACAAAAAACAACATAAGAAATTGGATAAAATTAAAACTGATGTGGCAACACAGGAAGTTGAGCTGAACTCACTCGAGGAAGCAAGTAGTAAATACAATAACAGAATAGTCAAGAAAAGATTGATTCTATCGAATGAAGCAGGCGATAATTGGAATGAGATAATAGATGAATATTCCAAAGTCAATTTTGAAGAAGATTTAGCTAGTCTTGCATCTGAAATAAGTGAAATTGAGGATAAACATTCGAAATCTTTGACAAGAAAATCAGTTCTAGACGAGGGAATTAGACGAACACAAAGCGATTTGCAGCATTTGAAAGACTTAGACGGAGAAGAAACATGCCCAACATGTAAGCAGAACTTATCTGACAAAACACTGGAGAAATTATGTGAATCATTGAATGAGGAAAAAGGGAACTTCCAAGAGGAAAAGAAAAAACTTGTGCAAGAGATAAAGGAAATTGCATCAACCATTGAAGAACTGAAAAAGAAAGAGAAGAATTTAAGCAAAAACCATCAATTATATGTTAAGATTGAACCAACTCATATTGACTTATTGGATTTAGAAAAAGAGAAAGAATCTGTTGATGAAGATCATCAAAAACTAAAATTAAAAATAGACAAATTAAGGGAGAAATATTCTCAAGAAGAATATGAAGAATTAGAAGCAAAAATTGAGGAATGTGAAATATTAATTCATGAAATTTCGTTAATCAAGAAACAAATTCCAAAACTACAAAAAAACAAACAGAAGATCTTGGATGATATAAAGGAAGCAGAGACAACAGAAACTGAGATAAAAGAACTAAAAACTCAATTTGATATGAAATCTCTGGAAAAAGTACAAGAAAAAATAAGTAAATACGCTGATGAGCATACACAACAAACTGAACTTCAAGATCTAATTAGACAATTAGTGGATAATCTTCAAGATTTGGAAGAAAACAAGAAGAAAATCGAAACTAATTCAATCAAGATTTCTGAAATCGAATCTACAGAGAATTTCAAAGATTGGGAGGATTTAAAGTCTCAAAGAGAAAATTTAGGGAATGATATATCAGCTAAAGAGTCTATGATTAAAAGCCTAATAGAGGAAGTCATTCCACCATTAGTTGAACAAAAAAACAATCTACAAGTCAAAGAGTCGGACTTAAAAGAAAAAGATGGCAAGCTCAAACTTGAAAACAAAAAACGAGAAGTAACAATAATTCTTAGAGAATTAATGCGAGAATTACCTAACAGATTATTACCTAACTTTATTGAAAGAATTAATCTCGCAGCAACAGATATTTTACAAAACATAATACCTGGCAGCGATATACAAAACATTATTTTGAACGCTGATTACTCATTGAACATAATAAGGTTAGGAAATATGGAAGATGTCACTGTTTTAAGTGGAGGAGAAACCATAATTATTGCATTAGCATTACGTTTAGCCTTCGCAAAAGAATTTTCAGCATTAGATTCACTAATTCTTGATGAACCAACGATTTTTCTGGATGAACGAAGAAGAGGAGAATTAGTAACCGTTCTTGAGAGAAACAGACTCGTCAGACAAATGTTCGTTGTTACACATGACCCAGATTTTGAAAGAATATCGGATAAAACCTACTTTATAACAAAAGAAGCTGGAGAAACAACTGTAAAACCAATAGATGGAGAAGAGGATGATGATTCCAGTCCGTTAGAAGCTGGATTTAAACTCTCATAATTCATCAATTTTCTTTAAAGCAGACATCAATTCGTTTTTATCTTTATCTTCTTTGTCTTCTGCTTCCTCAGGATCTTTTTGAGTTGTAGATGGTTTTGTAACACTAGGTGTTGTAGGAGCTGTAGAAACTGGTTCAGCTGGTTCATCTTTCATCACGGGTTTAAAAGATGGGGGAAGAGGAACAGGCGGTACTTTTGAGGTTTGGGCTGTACTTACACTTGGTGTTTGAGGGACAGCGGGAGGTGTCTCAGCTTTTGGTTGGATAACTGGAGTTTTAACTACCGGAGTTGGAGTAACCGCAGGCTTACTTTGAGGTGCAATATGTGCCAAACCTTTCACTTGGTCCGGGCTTTTAGAAGTCTCAACTGCCTTGACTAAACCTTTACCACTCACATCAGCTAACGATTCAAATTTATGTACTTTGTCTTCTAATTTGTGGATTCGTCTATCAGTTACTTCAATGTATTCAGATAATTCTTTTTCGAGGCCTTCAAGTGCTTTAATAATTGAAGCAACTATCCCTTCGAGTTGTTTGTATAATCGTTCTTCAGCGCTCAATTTTGTTTTACTCCAAAGTTAGTTCTGATGAAATTACTTGAGATAT
>JAEOSZ010000024.1 GCA_016840095.1 Candidatus Heimdallarchaeota archaeon | reverse complement strand
CCCAGTCAGTCCCTGAAGCAGCATATGTAGACTGGTCAGCCCATGCGAAATGTACATTGTCATCTAGATCAATGGTAATAGATGGATGTTGAGAATGTGCATCACTAACATCCGAAACTACCTGTGTTTGAGACCAAGTATCATTAGTTCTATCATATTTCTTATAGAAGATATCCTGATCTATTCCAGCTCCATTATAGTCCGTTGCATCGTACCATGCTATATGTGAATCACCTTTTGAATCAACTGCAATAACAGGATTGTATGAGTACAGAGTACTATCATTAGATACAACCTTTATTGCTGACCATGAGGTATCAAGAGCACTCTTAAATCGATAGAATATATCATAGTCGTCACCTGATGAATCATAATTTGTACTATCCTCCCACACAATGTGGATGTTAAGAGAAGTATCAACAAAAATTGTTGGATCATTGGAGTGATCAGTACTCTCTGTTGAGATAAGTTCAGTTGTTGTCCAAGTGGTTTTTGAAGCATCCCATCTCTTATAAAAAATGTCTGAATCATTCGCTGCTCCAAGAATCTCAGATTGATCGTGCCAAGTCACATGTATATCACCTTCAGAATCAACAAACATTGAAGCACTATTTGAGTGACCATCGCTTTCAGTTGAAACTACTTCAGTTATTCCCCAAGCCCAACTAGATTTGTCATAAGAATCTAAGGTAAATTGAGTCTTACTTTCTCCCAAGAATGCACTAGAATTTAGTACATTAGGTGAAGAAGTAATAATCAAAAAACTAACTGTAAAACTGACAATTAATGAAATTTTTTTTGCATTTTTTTTCATAAAATCACCTTTTAATATGTTCTCTTTCAGTTTTAAGAGAATTGTATATTAGTATCAATAGTTGCTAGATGTAAAAAAATGTTTTTCACATAGATTATGAGAAAGAAAAAAAGTTAGAACTAGATTGAACTAGTTCATTTTAGTTTAGTTCTTCTTGTTCTCAGAATAACTATTGAGACTACTATTACTCCAAGTATTAATCCAGTAATTAATGTGAATTCTCTTACATGAGGGAGTTTGTATTCAACATATTGACAATTAGATTGAGACCTGTTTCCAACAAAGTTAGTGGCAACAATAACATAGTAGAAATAACCTTCTGCTGGTAGAGTATCAACATAAAAACTAGTAGTAACTTCAGCAATTGGAACTAGTTCATCCGCTGACCAGATGTAATATGTGTTACGATAAACAAAGTAACTTGTAGCTGAAGTAATATTATTCCAATCGAGAAAAATAGTATTTACATCTGTAGGATTGGGAACTATAAAAGCTAGTTCAGGTGCTATAGGAAAAATATTGGAAAACTTATAGAAGATATCCCAATCACTCCCCGCTCCAGCGTAATCAGTATTATCACACCATGCTATATAGACATTCCCTACAGAATCGACTGCAAGAGAAGAATCGTGAGAATTCCCTGTGGTTCCTGTGGAAACTACTTCTGTTGAGGTCCATGCGGAAGAAAAAACGTCCCAACTTTTGTAGAAAATGTCTTCATCTGCACCCTCTCCAGCATAATCAGTATTATCACCCCATGATATGTGGATATTCCCTACAGAATCGACTGCAAGAGAAGGCACATTGGAATTACCTGTACTTTCTGTAGAAACTACTTCTGTTGAGGTCCATGCGGAAGAAAAAACGTCCCAACTTTTGTAGAAAATATCTTCATCATTACCAGCTCCAGCATAATTAGTCACATCTTCCCATGCTATATAGACATTCCCTACAGAATCTACATCAATAGAAGAATCGTGAGAATAACCTGTACTTTCTGTGGAAACCACTTCTGTAGTTGTCCATGAGGAAGTGGAAGTATCCCATCGTTTATAGAAGATATCCCGATCACTTCCCGCTCCAGCATAATTGGTGTCATCTCCCCACACTACATAAACATTCCCAACTGAATCGACTGCAAGAGATGGGTAGTAAGAATGTGTTGTACTTTCTGTAGAAACCACTTCTGTAGTTGTCCACGAAGATGAGGTAGCATTCCATCGTTTATAGAAAATATCATTATCTGTACCAGCTCCAGCATAGTCAGTCCAATCTTCCCAGGCTATATGTACATTCCCTACAGAATCTACATCAATAGAAGAATCGTGAGAATAACCTGTACTTTCTGTGGAAACCACTTCTGTAGTTGTCCACGAAGATGAGGTAGCATTCCATCGTTTATAGAATATATCCCGATCGCTTCCCGCTCCAGCATAATCGGTTTCATCTCCCCACACTACATAAACATTCCCAACTGAATCGACTGCAAGAGATGGGTAGTAAGAATGCGTTATACTCTCTGTAGAAACAATTTCTGTGGTTGACCATGAGGAAGTAGAAGTATCCCATTGTTTATAGAAGATATCCCAATCACTCCCCGCTCCAGCGTAATTAGTATTATCACACCACGCTATATGTACATTCCCTGCAGAATCGATTGCAAGAGAAGGAACGTGAGAAGTACTTATACTTTCTGTGGAAACAACCTCTGTTGAATTCCATTTCGGAATAGATCTATCAAAATTGTTAGTATTGTATCGATTATTTTCCTTTTCTGATAGAGCTTCTGAGCTTAGAGTATTGAAAATTAAACCACTTACTAAAAAACAAATCATCAGACTACTCAAGCTAACATAAAATTTTTTGATTTTGCAATTCATAATATCAACTTTTTTTCAAATTTTTCAATTCGATAAAGTGTAAGCGAATTTTTTCAAATTGTACACAATAAGTGCTAGAAATAAAAACATTTTCTAGAATATATATCAAGAAAAAAAGTAAGAACTAGAATTACTAGTTCATGATATTTTGTTTCTTCGAGTTTTCATCACTACTAAGGATATTACCATAGCTCCGATGATTAAACTAGAAATTATTGTGAACTCTCTGACATGAGGGAGTCTGTATTCAACATATTGACAGTTTGAATGAGAACTATTTCCTACATAATTGCTTGCAACAATTACATAGTAAAAGAAACCTTCAGTAGGTAAGGTATCAGCATAGTAACTATTGCTTACTTCATCAATAGGAGTGAGTTCTTCTACTGACCAGATGTAATAATCAGATCGGTAGATGAAGTAGCTATTTGCTCTTGAGATATTATTCCAGTCAATTGAAACAATAGAAGTTTCAGTAGGATTAGGGACAATAAAAGCAAGTTCAGGTGCATCAGGAAAATCTAAAGTTCTTTTGAAGAAAATATCTTGATCTGTCTCTGCTTCTTCATAATCAGTGGAGTCAACCCAAACCGTTAGGATTTGATCTGCAGAATCAACAATCATAGATGATCCCATTGAACCACTCGTACTTTCTGTAGAAACAACTTCTAGAGGAGACCAAGTTTGACTTTTAGCATTCAAGCGTCTGTAAAAAATGTCTTCATCTGAACCTGAATCCACAATGTTAGTGTAATCATACCAAACAATATGCAAATTATTCTGAGAATCTATCGCTATTTTAGGTACGTAAGAATCACCTGTGCTTTCTGTAGAAATGACACCCGTTGTAGTCCATGAGGAAGTAGCGGAATTCCATTGTTTATAGAAGATATCTCTATCTGTTCCAGCATTTGCATAATCGGTTTCATCCTGCCAGGCTATATGGATAAAATAAGATGAATCCACTGTGATAGAGGGGGAAAAAGAAAAATCTGTACTCTCAGTTGACACAACCTCTGTTGTTGTCCATGAGGAGATAGAAGCATCCCATCGTTTATAAAATATATCTGTGTCTGTTCCAGAACCATCATAATTAGTGAAATCAATCCAAACCACATGAATGTTTCCAAAAGCATCTGTTGTTACTGAAGAATCGTCTGATAGAGATGTGCTTTCTGTAGATACAACCTCTGTTGTTGTCCATGAGGAAGTTATAATATCCCATCTTTTGTAAAATATATCTATGTCTGTTCCAGCACTTGCATAATCAGTACTGTCACTCCATACAACATGAATATTTCCTTTATTATCTGCATCTATAGATGGGCTACCAGAATTTTGGGTACTCTCTGTTGAAACAACCTCTAGAGCACCCCATGTGCTAGTAGAAGCATCCCATCGTTTGTAAAATATATCTTGATCAGTTCCAGCACTTGCATAATCAGTAGCATCCCGCCAAACTACATGTACATTTCCAGCTATATCCACATCTAAAGAAGTAAAAATAGACTGTTCTGTGCTTTCAGGAGAAATAACTTCTATAGCTGTCCATGAAGAAGTGGAAGAGTTCCAACGTTTATAGCATATATCCCAATCAGAGCCAGAGTCACTATAATTATATGCATCCCCCCAAACTATGTGGATATTCCCTTCAAGATCTGCTCCAATAGAAGGAGTTCCTGATTGACTAATACTATCTGTTGATATTACTTCTGTCAAATTCCAATTCCAAGCTAAAGGATTGTATAATTCTATTTCATTTTGATTTATTATTTCATTAACAATAGCTTTTGAATTATAAGTATTCCATGAAGAAGCACTTATTAAAAAACCTAAAATTAGAATACTTAAAACTATAATCTGTTTATTATTACTTTTTTTCATTTTTCTAACCTCTCAAATAAATTGAGAATTTAATTTTTCATATGATAATTATCTTACAGCATCTAAATGAAAAGTATTTTCCCTTTTTTCTGAAATTTCTATAAAATCAATTATTTCTCTCTTATTTACATGAAAAGAAAAAATTCTTATGAAAGAAGGTAATAGTAAAATCATGAAGGCTATAATCAACGTTAAAATCTATGATTATGAGACCTATTTTGAAAATGGTTTTTGTATTTATGGTAAGGAGATCATTGAAGTTGGAAGTATGGAGAAATTTCCAAAATTTGATGGTGAAATCATTGATGGAAAAGGTAAAATTCTTCTTCCAGGTTTAATTAACTTCCATACTCACATTTATTCAACTCTTGTTAGAGGTGCAGCTATTCCTTTTAGTCCTAAAAGCTTCAAAGACATTTTAGAACAGCTTTGGTGGAAGTTTGATAGCAAATTAGATAATACTGCTACTTTCCATAGTGCTATGGTTTATGGTTTAGAATCATTGAAAAGTGGAGTAACTTCTTTGATTGATCATCATGCTAGTGGTATTGATATCATTGGTAGTCTTGATGCACTTAAGAGCGCAATTGTTGATAAGCTTGGAATGAGAGGGATATTCTGCTTCGAAACAAGTGATCGGTTCAATGTAGATGAATGTATTGAAGAAAACTTAGCAGGACTGAAGTATGATGCTTTTGATGCTAAAGGAATGTTTGGATTGCATGCTTCAATGAGTCTTTCAGAGGAAACACTCGATAAAGTATCAAGAGTTCTAGCTGGAGCACCTATCCATGTTCATGTTGCAGAAAGTATTGAAGACGAATTTGACTCACTCGAGAAATACAATTCGAGAGTAGTCAACCGATACCTAAAATTTGGAATGCTCAACAAAGATTCTATACTTGCTCATTGTGTCCATATTGATGAAGATGAAGCTAAATTCATCAATCAAAATAAAGCAGTGATCGCCCTTAATCCTACATCAAACATGAACAATGCAGTTGGAGCTTTCAATATCGATCTTTTTAGAAAAAATAATATTCAGATTCTTATTGGGAATGATGGTTTAGGGACAAATATTGCAAAAGAATGGACATACTTCTTCTTTGCTGGTAAAGCCGGAATTAAAGATGCAGCAGGAATAGGTTTTGATGAACTACTAAAATACATCAACGATTCATATGAATATTTCGGACGTCGAATGGGTATTAAGATTGGTAAAATCAAAAATGGCTATGTTGCCGATTTTGTACTTATTCCTTATATCAATCCTACTAATATGGATAAAACTAACGCTTTTGGTCATGTTTTCTTTGGACTATTCGAAAACTTCAGACCTTCTTGTGTAATAGTTAAAGGAAAAACTCTCATAGAGAACTACAAGAGTATCTTTAATGAGGAAACATTATATAAGAACGCTCAAATAGCTTCTCAAGCAGTTTGGGAAAGATTAGGAGATGCTTAAATGGACTTATCAGTTAAAATTCTAGGTTTAAAATTTAACAACCCTCTTGGACCCGCAGCAGGACCAATTGTTGAGGGTCTAGAAAACATGCAATTTTTCAACAATAATTCATGTGGTTACAATGTTGCTAAAACTATATCTGTTGAAGGTGCAGTTGTACCTAAACCTTGCATAGCAGGAACAACAAATGTAATCTATAATTGTGAGTTATGGTCTGAACACCACTCAGATGTTTGGATAAAGGATATCCTTCCTGTGATCCACAAAGAGAAGAAAAAACCAATCGTTATCAGTGCTGGGTACAAAGAAGAAGATTTCGGATATCTGATTCCAAAACTTGATCCTTTTGCAGATATGTTTGAAATTTCAACTCATTATGTTTCAGAAGATTTGCTTCCAGGAATAGTCAAGAGTATAAGAGCAAATACAGATAAACCTATTTTTATGAAACTTAGTCCTCACATTGTTGATTTCGTTGGTTTTGTAAAAACAGTAATTGATTCAGGGGCAACAGGAATAGTTGCTATAAACTCACTCGGTCCAGGAACAGCTATAGATCTTAAGGCAAGATCAGTTTTATTAGCAGAACAAATCTGGATGAGTGGTCCACCAATAAAACCAGTTGCACTCCATCGGATTTACAACATTAGAAAAGCTTTTCCAGACATTCCCATTATTGGAGTTGGTGGTATCGCAAAAGCTGAAGATGTTCTTGAGTTCATCCTTGCTGGAGCAGACTTGGTACAAATGCTTTCTTCTGCTTTGATTAAAGGAAGAGGTCTTTATGATAAAATTGTTAAGGATCTTCCAAAAGCACTTGAAAAATATGGTTTTTCATCTATTGAAGAAATCAGACAAACTAGAAAAACTACAATTTTCAAAGAGGTTGATACAGCTGTTGATAATCACCCATCCTTTAATGAAAAATGTACTATGTGTATGATTTGTGTAAAAATCTGTCCAGCTGTAGCACTTTCAGCTGCTGAAGATCACATTGTAGTAGACAAAGAGAAATGTATACATTGTGGATTGTGTGAGTCTCGTTGTCCTGTAGATGCAATTTATGGAGTGTTAAGATGACAACTTATATCTTAAGGTGTATAACCTGCAAAAAGGAATTTGAACCAAAACCCGGTCTTTACTATTGTGAAGATTGTGGAAAAATTATGGGTACATTAGAAGTTATTTATGATTATGAATCTCTTAAAGCAGATGCTTCTATCAAAGAGAGACTATTCTATAACAAAGCTTCTATGTATCAATTTGATTTTTTGCTGCCAACAGAATCAAAATTGAAGTTGGATGAATATGTTGGTGGCACACCATTGTACAAATTTGATCTTCTCGGTTTGAAAGATGTACTCGTAAAATATGATGGTTCTAATCCTTCTAGTTCCTATAAAGATCGTGCTAGTTCTATTGCTATTAACAAAGCAATAGATGAAGGTAATGAAATCCTTTTTTGTGCATCAACTGGTAATGCTGCTTCATCTTTAGCTATGCTTAATGCTCATACTCCCATGAAAACATACATTTTTGTTCCCGCAGCTATACCAGCTGGTAAAAGAGCTCAATTAGAAATTTCTGGTGCAGAAGTATATGCAGTTGAAGGAACTTACGATGAAGTTTATGATCTCTCTCTAGATTTAGGTCTTGAGAAAGGTTGGTATTGTAGACATGCTGCAATTAATCCTTATCTTCTAGAAGGAAAGAAAACAGGAGCTTTTGAAATAGTAATCCAGAACAACTTTGAGGTTCCTGATTATGTCTTCATAGGTGTAGGAGATGGTACTGTTGTTAGTTCTCTTTACAAAGGTTTTTGGGAGTTTAAGGAAATAGGACTAACTGATAAAATACCAAAAATTATTGGAGTTCAAGCTGAAGGTATTCCTGCAATTAAGGAAGCATTTGAAAAGGGAAAACCATACAAACCAATATCAATCTCAGGAGCTACATTAGCTGATAGTATTTCTGTAGGGAAACCTAGAGATGTCATTAAAGCTTGTACTTATGTTGAAGCAAGTGGTGGATATTTCATTTCTCTTAATGATGCTGAAATTCTTGATGCAATCAAGGAATTAGGAAAGACCGGAATCTTTGCAGAACCTGCTGGTGCTGTTCCTTACGGAGGGCTGAAAAAACTTATTTACGAGGGAAAAATAACTAAAACAGACAAAGTGTGTCTAGTTATTACTGGAAATGGCCTTAAAGATGTCAAAGCATTAGAAGGGGCAATTAGTAAAACAACATTCACAGCTGAAGAAGTTATTGAAAGGTTTGAATAATGAAATTCATACTCAACAGAGAAATAATGGAGACTGACGCGTCTCCTAGCTTTCATACTTTAGATTTCCTAAGAAAGAAAGGTTTCAAAGGAGTAAAGGAAGGATGTCATGAAGGGGATTGTGGAGCATGTATGGTTTTGATTGGAGAACTTACTGATGATAAAGTAAGATACAGAGCTATCAACTCCTGCATATTACCATTGGGAAAAGTTGAAGGCAAACATGTTGTAACGATAGAAGGATTGAATCTAGATGAACTTAATCCTGTTCAACAAGCTTTCGTAGATGAAGGTGCTTCACAGTGTGGTTATTGTACACCCGGCTTTATTGTAGCATTAATGGCTTATTTCATGAATGCAGACTTAAAGAACACTGATATCGTAACTGCAATTGAAGGCAATATTTGTAGATGCACTGGGTATAACTCAATACTTCGTGCAGCTGAAAAGGTTAACAACAAAGTTCTATCTTTAGATAGTACTAAAGAAAGAATCCAGGCTTTAGTTGAAGCAAATTATCTCCCTACGTATTTCTTACAGATTGAAGACAAGTTAAAGGAAATTCAAATTCAACCTCAACTAAAGAAAGGAATTTTTGTAGCTGGAGGAACTGATTTGTTTGTTCATAGAAAATTTGTTGATGATCCTGTTTTCCTTTCTGAACTCGGTTATGACAAAATATGGTCTGATGAAGAATACATTTATGTTGGTGCAGCTGCTGATATCGAATCTATTCGTACTTCAGAAGATTTGAATGCTCTTTTTGATACAGCTAATCATTTGATTAGGGTATCCTCTCTTCCTATTCGTCAACAAGCAACAATTGGTGGAAATGTAGTTAATGCTTCACCAATAGGTGATCTTACAATTTATTTTCTAGCATTGGATGCTGACATAAGTTTGCTTCTAGGAGAAAATAGAAGATTGATCAAATTGAAGGATTTCTTTAAGGGTTACAAAGTTTTAGATTTGGAGGAAGGGGAAATTTTAGAATGGTTTAGAATAAAAAAGAAGAAAAGACTTCTCTCTTTTGAAAAAGTAGCAAAGAGAATGCATATGGATATAGCTAGCGTTAATAGTGCATTTTCTTGTAGAATTGAACTTAATCATATTAAAGAATCTCATCTCTCTGGAGGTGGAATTGGACCAATTCCCAAGTATTTTTCTAAAGCTTCAGAATATCTCAATAATAAGGAACCTTCTGTTGAAGTAATCAAAGAAGCTGCTCGTATAGCTGGAACAGAAATCAGTCCTATAGATGATGTTAGAGGAACAGCAAAATACAAAACTTTACTCCTTCGTCAGTTAATTTATGCTCATTTTGTGAAACTGTTTCCAGAACTGGAGGTGTCTTTTTGAATGACTTAATACCTCCACATACTACAGGTGAATCAGTATTTGTTGATGATATTCCTGAACCTAAAAACATGCTACATACAGCTGTTTTCGTTTCCAGTATTCCTCATGGGAAAATCATAAGACTTAATTTAGAAAAGGCTAAAGAAAGTGAGGGAGTGGTGAAAGTTATTACATTTGAGGATATCCCTGGTGAAAATCAAGTTGGTAGAATTATTCAGGATGAAGAACTCCTTGCTGAACATAAAGTTGATTTCATTGGTCATCCTATAGCTGTTGTGTTTGCAGAAACTAAGAAAGATGCAAACAATGCTAGAGAACTAATATCAATAGAATACGAACCTCTTCCAGCAGTTTTTGATGCTAGAGAGGCTGCAAAAAATGGATCTTTAATTGCTCCTTCACGAACAATATCTCTTGGGAATGTTGATAGTATCTGGGAGAGATGTGAAACAATTGTTGAGGGTGTTGTTGAATCTGGTGGTCAAGAGCACATCTACATGGAAACCCAAGCGTCTTTAGTTATTCCAAAAGAAGATGGAGATTTTCTTATTTACTCTGGAACTCAAAATCCATCTACAGTTCAAAATATTGTAGCTAATATACTAGGAGTAGATATGAACAAAATTGAAGTAGATGTAAAGAGATTAGGTGGAGGTTTTGGAGGAAAAGAAGATCAAGCTACTCATTGGTCAGCTATCTGTGCTTTAGGAGCTTATCATACTGGAAGACCTGTAAAGCTAGTTCTAGACAGACAAGAGGATATAATAATAACCGGAAAACGTCATCCTTATTCAACTGATTATAAACTAGGTTTGGATAAAGAAGGTAAAATTCTTGCTTTAGAAGCTGAATATTATCAAAATGCAGGAGCAGCAGCAGATTTATCAACTGCAATTCTTGGTAGAACCTTATTTCACGTAACTAATGCTTATTTCATCCCCAATGTGAAAGTAACAGCTTATTCATGTAGAACAAATCTTGTTCCTTTCACTGCATTTAGAGGATTTGGTGCTCCTCAAGGAATGTTTGTCATGGAATGTGTTTTATCTCACGCAGCTGATGTTTCTGGTATCCCAATAAAAGAATTGCAAGAAAAAAATCTGCTTGATGAAAGAGATCAGTTCCCTTATGGAATGAGAGTAGAAAATACAACAACAAAACGAAGCTTCGAACAAGCTCTTCAAGATTCTAAATATGAGGAATTAAAACTCAAACAATTCGAATTCAATGAGACAAATAAATTTGTTAAGAAAGGAATTTCCATCACTCCAGTGTGTTTTGGTATCTCATTCACTTCGACTTTCATGAATCAAGCTGGAGCTCTAGTGAACATTTACTATGATGGAAGTGTGAATGTGAGTACAGGTGCTGTTGAAATGGGACAGGGGGTAAACATGAAAATCAAATCTATTGCAGCTCAAGCTTTATCTATCAAACCTGATCGAGTTCGAATCGAAAGTACTAATACTGGTCGAGTTATTAATACATCTCCTACTTCAGCAAGTAGTGGAGCTGACATGAATGGGAAAGCAACAGAGATAGCTTGTCAGATAATTGTTGAACGACTACGCGAAATAGCCACTGAAAAAGTAGGTGAAGGAGAAATAACTTTTGAAGATGAAGTGGTCTACTTAAATGGTCAAAAAACAGATTTGGTTTGGGAAGATCTTGTTAACGAAGCTTATCTAAAAAGAGTCAACCTTGCAGCTCAGGCATTGTATGCAACTCCAGGAATTTATTATGATCACGATAAAGAAGAAGGCAAACCTTTTGCTTATCATGTGTTTGGAACAGCTGTTACAGAAGCAACTGTTGACTGCTTAAGAGGTACTTACAAATTTGACAAAGTCCACATTGCCCATGATGCTGGAAAAAGTTTGAATCATCTAATAGACCTTGGACAAGCTGAAGGTGGTTTAGTTCAAGGTATGGGTTGGTTGACTTTAGAGGAACTAATGTATGAAAATGGAAAATTGATTTCTGATGCACTAGCTACCTATAAAGTACCAGATGTTCATTTTGCACCAGAGATAAAAGTGAAATTCCTTGAAAATGTAGAAAATCCATATGCGGTGTTGAAATCAAAGGCAATAGGAGAACCTCCTTTCATGTATGGTATTGGAGCCTATCTTGCACTGAAAGATGCAGCAAAAGCATTTCGAAAAGAAAAGGAATGGAGTTTTGTTGCTCCATTGACTAATGAAAGACTCTTGTTCTTTTTATATGATGATTAGGAGATTATTGCATGAATGAAGAACTATTTTGGAAAGAGGTTCTTAGTGATATTGAAACTGGAACTCCTGTAGTTGTTGTAATAATTATGCATCGAGAAGGTTCAGCTCCAAATGTTCCTGGAGCAAAGATGCTTGTTACTTCAGAGACAATTATTGGTACAGTTGGAGGAGGTAATTCTGAACATAAATTAGCTAATCTAGCAAAGGAGATGTTAGATCAAAGAATAAATACTATTGAAAGATTGCATCTTGTTCATGATGATTCTGCAACTGAATTTAGTTCTGGTATGATATGTTCTGGGTCACAGAAGTTTGCATTAGTTCCATTAACCATAGAAAATAAGAATTCAATTAAACAAATAATCAAAGCATATTCAGAAGCAATTCCTGGAATCCTTAGTATTAGTAACGAGGAATTAAGTGTTGAAACGAACAGATTTCAAGAAGATAATATTGTGTATACAGAAGATGATACTTATTGGATTTATCAACAAAACATTGGAATGCAAAATAGACTCTTTATTTGTGGTGGTGGGCATGTATCTCTTGCCCTTTCAAAAATCATGGAAACACTCGATTATCATATTACAGTTCTTGATGATAGAGAAGATCTTCCTACTATGATTGCTAACATATATGCTAATAGAAAAGAAGTAATTTCCTTTAACGATGTAGAGGAATATATTCCTGAAGGAAACAATATCTATGTTGCAATCATGACTTTTGGACATAAATCTGATGAGATGGTTCTAGAAAAGATTATCAATAAAAAACTAAAATACTTGGGTATGATGGCTAGCCCCGCTAAGAGAGTACAATTGTTTGCAAACCTAGAACAAAAAGGCGTTTCTACTGAACTTCTTGAAAAAGTATATTCTCCAATTGGTATGAGGATTAAAAGTGATACTCCTGAAGAAATTGCTATTAGTATTGCTGCAGAGATTGTAAAAGTAAAGAATTCATGACTTTTGAAGTATTTTAAGTGGATGTATAGGAATTTTTGTCCTTCCGAAATTTTAAATTTAAGTTATTTTATCAGATTATTTGAGTTTAATGGAAGGACACAATAAGACAGCTGAACAACTTTACGAAGAACTCGATTCTCGATTTGAAGGTTTATCAACAAAAGAAGCAGAGGAGAAATTACTGGAACATGGTGAAAATGTTATCCCATCTGGGAGAGCAGTAAGTCCTTGGAAAATTCTTTTAAATCAATTTACAGACCTTTTAGTCATCATCTTACTAGTTTCTGGATTAATTACTGGTATAATAGGTATTGTTGAGAAGGACAAAGAATCTATAGTTGAAATCGTAGCTATTTTTGTTGTAGTAGCTATAAATGCTGGTTTAGGATTTTATCAAGAATTATCTGCAGAAAAAGCTATCAACTCTTTGAAGAGTCTAGCTGTAAGTGAAGTTATTGTAGTTAGAGACAAGAAGAAGAAACTAATCAAATCTGAACTACTTGTTCCAGGAGATATTGTAGCTCTTGAAGCTGGTAGTACAATTGCAGCTGATATACGCTTAGTTGAGAGTTATGAAGTAAGAACCATTGAGGGAATACTTACAGGTGAATCTTTACCAATTAAGAAACAAACAAATGTTCTTCCAGAAAAAACACCTCTTGCTGATAGGATAAATATGCTCTATAAAGGAACTACAGTAGTTAACGGTTCTGGTATAGGTATAGTTGTTGCAACTGGATTAGGTACAGAATTAGGTAAAATAGCATCGTCGTTGATGGAAATTGAACAAGATGATACTCCTATTCAAAAGAAACTTGCTAAATTAGCAAAACAACTAACTATAGGGATAGCAGTTCTATCTGTAATTATTCTGTTAATAGGTATATTCTTAATGAAAGATACTACAATATCAGAAACAATTATTTTTGCAATAGGTTTAGCTGTTGCAGCTGTACCAGAAGGATTACCTGTTGTACTTACATTAACAATGGCTATTGGAGTCACTAGAATGGCTCGTAAAAGATCTCTCATACGAAAATTGCCAGCTGTAGAAGTTCTTGGTTCTGCTACAATCATTTGTAGTGATAAAACTGGAACATTAACCAAAAATGAAATGACAGCAAAAAATGTCTGGACTTTAGAAAACGTCTATAATGTCACTGGAACTGGGTATTCTGGTGAGGGTAATATTCATTATTCTGAATCTGCTGAACATGCAAATGCTAGAAACGATGCTTCTCTTCTGAAATCTTTGGAGATTTGTACATTGGCCAATGAAGCTAATATCACTGTTAAAGATGATGATTTGAACTTTGAAATTTTTGGTGACCCTACTGAGGTTTCTTTGCTTGTATTAGCTGAGAAAAGCGGCTTAAAACAAGAAATAGAAGAAGATTGGTCTCGACAATACCTTTTCCCATTTGACAGTGAAAGAAAAAGAATGAGTGTTATTGTTACTAACAAAAAAACTGGACAAGACCAACTCTTAGTTAAGGGAGCAACTGATGTATTACTTGATATTTGTGATACTAAATATGTTAATGGGATGATTCACCCGTTAGAAGAAGCGGAAAAGCATGAGATTCTTAATATAAGTAATGCTTATTCTGATCATTATGCTTATAGAATCTTAGGTTTAGCAATGAGAACCCTCGATTCAGAAACATCAACTAAACTAATTCTCTCTGGTTTCCAAGAAGATGCTGAAAAAAATCTAACTTTCGTTGGGTTCGTATCAATGATTGATCCACCAAGAGATCAGTCCAAACCATCAATTGATAGAGCAAGGCAAGCTGGAATCAAAGTTACAATGATAACTGGAGATCATATGACTACAGCTAGAGCAATTGGTCGTTCTATTACTCTGTGTAAGGATACTGAACCAATATCAGGCAGAGAATTAGATGAGATGTCAGATGAAAAACTCTACGAAGCTGTTGATGAAACAGAAATATTTGCTAGAGTCAATCCAGCTCATAAGCTTAGAATAGTAAATGCTCTAAAAAGGAATGGAGAAGTAGTAATTATGACTGGCGATGGTGTGAATGATGCACCTGCTCTTAAACGCTCTGACATTGGTGTTGCTATGGGTATTGCTGGTACTGACGTTGCTAAAGAAGCTAGTGACATGATACTTGTTGATGATAATTTTGCTAATATTATTGATGCTGTTTCTGAAGGTAGATTAATTTATGATAACATGAAAAAATTCATTGCTTACTTACTCTCTGCTAATGCTGGAGAAATCCTTACAGTTCTCTTTGGTTTAATCATTGGTGCTATTGTTTTAGATAACATCGTTCTCCCAGTTCTAGCTATTCAATTGCTCTTCATTAATATCGTTACAGATGCTTTTCCTGCACTAGCTTTAGGTCTTAGCGCTCCTGAAGAAAATGTCATGCAACGTCCTCCAAGAGATCCTAACGAACCTCTTCTTGACAAGGTTATGTTAATCAAGATAGCTATAACTGGTGTTCTCTATGCTATTGGTTCAATGTTTGTTTTCTATTGGGCCATAGGGTTTGGTTCAGCTATTACTGAAGAGAACATCAAGATTGGTCAAACTATGGTCTTTGCTTCATTAGTAATTTATCAATTAGCCAACTCTCTTTCAACTAGTAGAGGTCGAACAATCTTTTCTAGAAGAATCTTCCAGAACAAATCCCTCTTTGGTGCAATTGCTTTAGGAGTTATTCTATTAATGGCAGCAATTTACATTCCTTTCTTACAACCTGCAATCAAAACTTTCCCACTATCTGGAATACACTGGGGGATCATTCTACTCACAATGTTACCAATAGCTGCTGTTGAAGAACTTCGTAAATTCATAGTCAATAAAATACAACCTACTAGATATGTTCCAGACTTTGATCCTAGTGTTTGTCTCTAGTTTGGGCTTTTATGTCGCCCTTTTTCTCTTTTTAAATATTTCCTAGCGACGATTGATTTTTGTCGGGAAAGTTTTAAGAATTACTCTGTTAGTATCTATGTAATTGCAAAAGGTGAATGAAATGGCAACATTTACGTTTCCTTACCTGACTGTTATAATTACGACACTAGCTACAGCTGTAGGTTTAGCATTTTTGGTTATATTTGTTAAGGCTTTGCGAGATACTAAATCTCATTCAGATACTTCTTATAAAACGACAAAGTAAGTACTAACTTTTTTTACTTTCACTTTTCAAAACTAAAAGAGGTAATTGTTTATAATCCCATTTGGAAGTATATCCTGTCAATCAGCCTTTCAAATGCAGAACCAACATTCTGCCCTGTTTTAGCAGAGGTTTCGATATATTCAACTTTTATTCCTCCCCATTCAGATAAAATCTGAGCATAGGTCATTGCTGAAGTTTTATCTACTTGAACCTCATCTGGAAGTTCTCCTCTTAAGTCAATTTTATTTCCTATGATAAGCATTGGAATGAGCTTATTATCATTGTATTTAATCATCTCATTTATCCAAAAATCAATATTGGTAAATGTATTAGGTCTGGTTACATCAAAAACTACCAGAGCACCATAAGTGTTAGCATAATATGCTCCTCTTACTTCTGAAAACCTAGGTTGTCCTGCTAAATCCCAAATCTGGAGACTTACTACATAATCCTCATAGGGAACCTGTTTCACGCTGAAATCTGCTCCTATGGTCATTAAATAATTTTCTCTAAAACTTTTTCCAAGATAGTTTCTTCGAAGACTAGTTTTTCCAACAGCTCCGTCACCGATTAGTACCACTTTAAATATTCTTCCTAGTTCAGATGGCATTGGGGATTCTACCTCATTTTATCCTAAAAGAATTTAAATCTTATTATGTCTCAACTATAGTTGTTTCTACTTCAAAAATCTTTTCTAGACAATTACATATCTCTTCTACTATTTAGATTTCTGAAAATTTATTTTCTTGCACAAAACTAGTCTTTAAAAATTTATTTCAACTACTTTAATTTGTGATAACAATGAAAATAGGTGATACTGTACCTAATTTTACTCTGAAAGATCAAAATCGTGAAGAATTCGAACTCTACGATATCAAAGATAAGATGGTTTTACTTTCTTTTCACCCTCTAGCTTGGACTGGAGTGTGTGCAAAACAAATGCAATCATTAGAAAATGCAAAATCTGAATTTGATGAATTAGATGTAATTGCTGTTGGAGTAAGTGTTGATTCTGATCCTACAAAAAAAGCATGGGCTGAAGAATTAGGAATCAAAGAAACTCAACTATTAGCTGACTTCTGGCCTCATGGCGAACTTTCTAGTACTCTAGGTGTTTTCCAAGATGATAAAGGGGTTTCAAAAAGAGCTAATATTCTTGTTGGTAAAAACAAGGAAATAGTTTTTATGAAGGTTTATGAAATGTCAACTGTTCCTAATCTTGATGAAATTACTGATTTTATCAGAAAGGAACGGAAAAAGCGTAGAGAACTCTAGTGATTAAAATGCTAAAAGAAGGTCAAAAAGCTCCTGATTTTTCTCTTAATGATCAAAATGGAAATTTGGTCAACTTAAAAGATTTTGAGAATCAATGGGTAATTGTTTATTTTTATCCCAAAGCAGACACTCCAGGGTGTACCGTTGAAGCAATAGATTTTACTGCATATCTTGAAGAATTCAAATTGAAGAATGCAGTAATATTAGGAATCAGCAAAGATTCTGAATCCAAATTATGTAAGTTTGTTGAAAAACATGATTTGAAAATTACTTTATTGAGTGATCCAGAAAATAAAGTTATCGAACAGTATGGTGCTTGGGTTTTGAAAAAGATGTATGGTAAAGAATACATGGGTATTCAAAGAAGTACATTTCTGATTAACCCTGATGGTACTATAGTTAAAGTCTGGGATAAAGTTAAAGTTAAAGGACATGCAGAAGAAGTTAAGAACTTGTTAACAGAATTATATCTTTAGAGAGGATATAAAATGCTTAAAATTGGTGAAAAAGCTCCAGAATTCTGTTTACCAGATGAAAATAATAAGGATATTTGTCTTAAAGAATTCCTGAATAAATGGATAGTACTCTATTTTTATCCTAAGGATCAAACTCCTGGATGTACGAAAGAAGCTTGTGATTTTACTGATAATTACAAAGCTTTTGCAGAATTAAATGCCGTAGTTTTAGGAGTCAGTGCAGATTCTCCTGAAAGCCATAAAAATTTCAAAGCAAAAAAAGAGATATCAATAATACTGCTTAGTGATGAAAAACTTGATGTTATTGAAGCTTATCATGCTAGAAATAGATCTTTTCTAGGTAAAATGATTTCTGAAGTTAAGAGAGTTACATATCTGATTAATCCTCAAGGTAACATAGCTAAGGTTTGGAGTAAAGTCAATGTTATGGGTCACATTCAAGATGTTAAGGATTCTTTAATTGAATTGAAAGGCAAGTGAAAATAGAAATGGAACTAACAGAAGTTATAGAAAAACGTGCAGCTCATAGAGCTTTAGAGCCAGTTGAAATAACTGATGAATTTATCAAAGAAATAGCTTATCAAGCTTCAAGAGCTCCATCTTGTGCAAATAAACAACCTTGGAGATTTGCTTTTGTTAAGGATAAAATAGTTTTAACCAGTCTTCATGAAGCATTAAGTGGTGGAAACTATTGGGCAAAAGAAGCATCCATGTTAATAGCTGTTCATTCTAATCTAGAATATGGATGCTTGATTGGTAGCAGAGAATATTATTTGTTTGGAACAGGTTTAGCAACTGCACAGCTAATGTTGTCTATTGTTGATAGAGGATTAGTTGCTCATGCTATGGCAGGATTTAACGAGGATTTGGCAAAAAAGGTTTTACACATTCCAGAAGAGAATAAACTGATTACTCTTATAGCTGTTGGTAAGAAATCTGATAATCTTAGTAAACTAGGTGAAAAGCATCAAGAATTAGAAACTAAAAGATCTGTGAGAAGACCGTTTGAGGAATATGCAAAAATTGATCTGAATGACTAATCATCATGTTGCATATATTACTGAGAAAAGCAATAATCTTTTAAGAAGAAACAAATAATTACTATTGATAAGGGGACTTTAAATTGATTAAAGAAGTACTAGATAATATAAAAACTTCAATTTCAAAGATTTCAAAAGAAATATCAAATTTAATTATATTTCAGACAATTTTGGCTACTATAGTAGGAATATTCTTCTTCATTATTGTGGAACTAGTTTTCTTTGGATCCCCTGTTGTATTTGTTGCTTCTAATTTTATCGACATATATTCAATTACTAGTGGATTAACAGCTACATCTCAATTCGTTACTCTTCTAGGACAGATTACAGGATATATAGCAATAATTCTTTCAATTCTATTCTTTGCTGCTTCTGTAATTGTATTATTCTCTATCTTCAAGTTAAGTGTAGAATTCAAGAAAATTGGAGAAGCAGAGAAAACCTTAATTCAAGCTACAAAAATTAGACTGAGTTTACTCATTTACTGCATATTAATGGGTTTAGCATTCTTCTTGCCAGCTTTTGGGTGGATTATAGCTCTGATATTAGCTAATATTAGTTTAAATGCAGCTTTTTACTTCTTTAATCTAATTCTCGGCAGGTATGGATTTAAACCCACAGTCTATAGAAATACTGCTTATCATGTTCTTCTTGGAAGCTTTATTCAGATAATATTTGCAATTTTGATGTTCTTGGATATCTATTTCTTCATAGGAATAATAGTGGGCAATATTCTCTATGTGTTCGCATTTGTAAATTTGAAGAATCACATAAGATTTATTGCACCAGTGATGAGAGATACCCCTCCACCACCAGCAATTCCAGCACCAAGTGCACCTCCTCCAAGACCTATGATAGGAGCAGACGGGAAAATAGAAGTTGCTAGAGTTCCATCTCCACCAGCATCAGAATTTGATGAAGATAATTGATAATTAATATCAACCTAATTATCAACATGATAGTTTTTAGTTCATTTTATTTTATTTCTTAAAAAACTTCAACCAAACAAAAACAGATGCTGAAATAACTGGTACTCCAATACCAAGTGACAATCCAAATACTAATTCAAGTTTCAATTTCAAACGGAAGGTAGTTGTTCCTTCACCATCGTAGAAATCTGAATCAAGTGAAAGATGTCCCCCTTCATCAGCAACGACTATCGAGATTTTATGTTTGCCATCAACTACTTCAGGAAGAATATATCTTATTGTTTTTGGGTGCCAATATTTGGGAAAGATAATAGTGTCACTTTCTACAAGTTGGTCATCTAGATAGATAAAGTATTCTCCTGTAAAATTTGTTTTTGATCTAAAGTTATACCAGATATCCCATTCAAAGTACGCATTACTTTTTGGATTTACTAATCTTGATTCTGATGTAAAAGGAGCAAATCTTACTCTGTCCATAGCATAAATTCCATATTTTAGATTTTGTTCTTTTGGAGATGTGAGGCTCCAAAGTATCTCTCCATCAGTATTTACTTCAACGATTTTAGCTCCTTCTGTTTTTCCTTTGTACAGAGTATAGCCAAAAACTCCTAGCTTATTACCATTTGGAAGTAAGTCACAGTCTCCCCAAATAGCACTCCAATAATCTTCTGGACCAATCCATTGCCAAGTTACATTTGCTTGCATTTTGTCCTCATCAATAGTGAGTTCTACAAGTCTTGATTCTTGGTTAGTTGCATCTGTCTGGTTGTGAGTATCATTGTCAAATAGTAAGAATTTATCATCATCAACCTTTTCAAGACTGTGACTATGGAACCAAAGAAAATCTCTTTGATTACCATAATAATCGAATAAAGTAAAATTGCCATATCTCCCTAAAGCCCATATCAAATCACCAGTTTGACGATCAATTTTATAAAAGGTATTGAGACCTCTGCTATTCAGATATATTGCATCTTCTTCTTCATCGAAAACCAAAGAATTAGCATGGAAGACATCTATACTCGAATTAAAGAGATCTTCAAATGGACAGATCTCAGTAATATTGGAATAATTGATAGTATCTATTGAGCTTAAAAGATCACCACTTGAATTATATTCACTAACATAATCAAAGCCATAAAATTCTTCATCAATTTCAGTTATATAACGGTTGAATGTATAGTAAGTCTCACTAAGATAATCATATTCAACTTCATGATGTCCTTCAAAATTGAGGTTTACAGTAACATTAGTTTCTAAATTCCAGAGTTTAGTTCCACCTGTTTCTCCATATACCAAGGTAGTAGAATTGATAAATTCAACCGGACAATCAGAAATAGAATTATCATGACTTATCTCTCTTTCAGCATAAATGTTCCCTTCCATATCTGTGATCACTATCTTTCGGTCAATAAGAATAGAAGTATCATATGTCATTAGTTCCCGAGCATAGAGATTGTATCCTTCAAATCGTTCAGTTGCAACTATGTTCTGAGCATCGAGAATCTGAACCTCTGGTGAAGTAGCAAAATATCCATTTGTTCCTGTTATTTGAATAGTCATCAAACTGAGGATTAGTACCAATAGCATTAACTTTCCAGATTTGGACATTTGAAATTCTCTAGTAATACTCATTCCAACCGATGATAAACATTGTATATTTTATGTTTTGTGTAAGAACCGCCTACTAAAATTGAAGTGATTCTCTAGATTTTATTGTTATCATCCTCTCTTTCTTTTTAGAAATCCTTTCTTCTTTAGAAATATGAAAAGAATTGTTAGTGCAATAAATAATACAGAGCTTGGTATTCCAATAGATAAACCAAAAATTAACGATTTTCCAATTAATTTAGTTATGATAATTGATCCAGTAGAACTGTATCTATCAGATTCGTTAGATAAATGACCTGCTTCATCAGAAACAATCAAAGAAATATTGTGACTTCCAGCAGTTAACTCATCAACTAAATATTGAACTTGTGTTGATTGCCAAAATAATGGAAATTCAATCTGACCAGTTTCAACTGCAACACCATCAATATCAACATAATATGTTCCATCAAATTTTGTTTTTGATCTAAAGTTGTACCAGACATCCCATTCCAGGTAACTTGCATTTACTTCCTCAATAAAACGAGGTGTTGAAACTATTGGAGCAAATCTAACTCTTTCAATCTTATAGACACCGAAAACCTCATCTCCAACTTTGGGAAAATTATACTCCCAAACAATTTCTTGATTTCGATTTACTTCAACTAGCCTTGCTCCATATTCAGTTTCTGGATGCCCAGTTGCACCAAAAACACCAAGTACATTGTTGTTAGGAAGACCATCACAATCTCCCCACCAACCACTGAAATAATCTACAGTAGAGATCCAATGCCATGAAACATTCGCGATCATTTTGTCTTCATCTACAGTCATTTCTAGCAATCTAGAATTAAGATTATTTGCGTTGGTTTGGTTGTGCATATCATTATCGAAAACTAAGAAAGTATTGTTTCCAGTTTTTTCAAGAGAATGCGTGTGGAAGAAGATGTTTTCTTGTTGATAACCAAAAATATCATACAATGTAAAATTTCCAAACTCACCCAGTCCCCATAATACCTTTCCAGTTTTATGATCTATTTTGTAAAATGTGTTGATATTTCTCATGTTTAAGTAAATGACATCTTCTGTTTCATCATAGAATACTGTATTCGAGTGTGTTAAATCCCTAAAACCTGATTCCATATCCTCAAATGGACACCAATATGATTCATTAACTACATCCAAAGTGTTGAACTCCCAAACAAGATCTCCTTCCTGTGAATATTCATGTATCTTATCATAAAGATATTCTGATCCATTAATTTCAATTACACCTCCCTTAAGAACAAAATAAGTATTATTTGCATAGTTTCTCTCAAAATCATGATGCCCAGTCAAATTCAGATATTTAGTTACATCTGTTTCTATATTCCATAAATATGCATGCCCAGCATCACCATATAGAATGGTTGTAGAGTTAATAAATTCTGCAGCACTGTCAGCTAATGTACCACTATAACCCAATTCTCTCTCGAAATAAATATTTCCATCTAAATCTGTAATCAACATTGTTCTATTAATCATAGTCCAACCGAGAGAACTCCTCCTTTCTACAACAAATAGATTATAACCTTCAAATCGGTTAGTACTCTCTTCATTGATAGTAGATTTGCCTACCTGAACAATAGAGAAGGAGGAGGTTTGAAGAAAGCTGCTAGAAGGAGTTAAACTAAGACAAATAATCAAAATAATGAGAATGGATGAAGCTTTGTTTTTAGTTTGACTATTCATTGTGGCAATACTTCCTAAATGTGAAGGAGCGGTTTTGAATTATCTATAATTTAATGGATATATCTATATTATGCTTCAAATATTTGAAGTCTGACTTAAGTACGGCAAGAATTTTGTTCTTTGGATACTATTTAAAGCTGAAGAAAATACTTTGAAATGAAGATGACCAGACCAAATAATCTGATAAATGAACAAAGTCCTTATTTGCTCCAACATGCCTATAATCCAGTAAACTGGTATCCATGGGGAGAAGAAGCTTTTAACAAGGCAAAAAAAGAGGACAAACCTATCTTCCTTTCAGTTGGCTATGCTACCTGTCATTGGTGTCATGTAATGGAACATGAATCATTCGAGGATCATGATGTAGCTACAATTTTGAATGACAATTTCATCTCAATTAAAGTAGATAGGGAAGAACGTCCTGATATAGATAGTATCTATATGACAGTAACTCAGATGATGACTAGAAGAGGAGGGTGGCCTATGACAATTATCATGACACCTGATAAGAAACCATTTTTTGCTGGAACATACATTCCCAAAGAAGGAAGGTTTGGTATGACAGGATTGATTGATTTGCTTACTCAGATTATAGAAGTATGGAAAACAAAAAGACAAGATGTTTATCAAACAGCTGAGCAAGTTACTGTTCATCTCGAAGAGTCTACAATATCCTCTCAAGCAAACTATGATGGAGTAGAACTATTAGTTAGGGGATTCGATGAACTAGATAGTAGATATGACGAAGTACTTGGTGGGTTTGGTTCTCAACCTAAATTTCCTTCACCTCACAATTTACTCTTCTTGCTGAGATATTGGAATAGATTTAAAGATAATGTAGCATTACAAATGGTTGAAAATACTTTACTCAAAATGAGATTGGGAGGTATTTACGATCACATAGGATTCGGTTTTCATAGATACTCTACAGATAGACATTGGTTAGTACCTCATTTTGAGAAAATGCTCTATGATCAAGCTATGCTAGTAATTGCTTATACTGAAGCTTATCAAATAACAAAAAAAGATATTTACAAACAGACAGCAGAAGAAATTCTTGAGTATGTTCAGAGAGATATGACTTCAGAAGAAGGTGGATTTTATTCTGCTGAAGATGCAGATAGTGAAGGAGAAGAAGGAAAATTCTACATCTGGTCTCATAAAGAAATTGCTAAAATCCTTAACAAAGACGAAGCTGAACTAGCTGTTAAGATATTCAATATATCATCAACAGGGAACTTTCTAGATGAAGCTACTCAAAAGAAATCTTCTTCAAACATACTACATCTCACTAAACCAATTTCAGAAATTCTTGAAGATTTAAAGATGAGTAAAGAAGAGTTCAATGTAAAATTTGAAACCATCCGAGACAAACTTTTCAGAAATAGAAAAGAGAGAATCCACCCTCTAAAGGATGATAAAATTCTGACCGACTGGAATGGTTTAATGATTGCTGCTTTTTCAAAAGCTTCCAGAGTATTCAATAAAGATAAATATCTACAAACTGCAGAAAAAGCTACAAAATTTATTCAAACACACTTGAAGCAAAAAGATGATCGATTACTTCACCGATACAGAAATGGAAATGCTGGAATAACTGCAAATCTTGATGATTATGCCTTCATGATATGGGGATTATTAGAATTATATGAAACCAGTTTTAATCCTAGTTACTTAACTGAAGCTATTAATCAGAATTCTATTGTCATCAAACATTTTTGGGACGATAAATCAGGTGGATTTTTCTTTACACCTGATGATGGTGAAGAGCTTCTAGTTAGAGAAAAACCTGTTTATGACGGTTCTATTCCTTCCGGAAATTCGGTTTCAATGCTTAATCTAATCAAAATAGCCAAGTTGACATCAAAAGCTAATTTGGAAAAGAAAGCTGATGACTTGATGAAGAATTTTGCAAAACAAATTAACAGAATACCTTCAGCATTTTCCTTTATTTTGACTTCTCTTGATTTTGCCATAGGTCCTTCTTTTGAAATAATACTTGTAACAAAAAAAGAAGACAAGGAAATAAGCAAATTTATAGAGAAAATTAATGAGCAATATATTCCAAATAAAGTTGTAATCCTAAAACATGAAGAAGATGATACACTAGTAAAGAATATAGAAATCTTAAAAGATTACAAGATGATAAATAATCAAGTAACTGCATACGTATGCAAGGATTATGTTTGTAAACAACCTACAAATGATCCTGAATTAATGATTGAGGAATTGTCAAAAAATGAAGATTAGGCTTGATTTATCAAGTATTGAGAAATTTTGGGAAATAACTGAAATTATTGAAAATTCTATAGAACCTACAGAAGAGGAATGGAAATCATTATTTGATACTCCAGGATACAAAACTCTAACAGCATCTGAATTTAATATAGATTTCTTTAAGCAAAGCTTTCTCGTTGTCTTTGATTCTGAGAGAGGAGAAACTTTAGATAAGTTACTTGAAGGTAAAACAAGTCGATATCTAAAATATTATACTCATGTAAGAAAGAATAAAGAATTTTACAAAGAGAAAATAAAGGTGATAAAAGATAAATGGGAAAAACTAGATGAGACTATCTATGCTAGGGCTTTAGCTTTTCTTCCATTTAAGGAACCAGAGAAGGATCCAACAGTTTCAATTTTGATTTTTGATACAGATGCAAGAGGTTATGATACTATTGTAATGGACGCAATTTTTGCTAGTCAAATAGAGGATTTTGTTTCGTTAACAGCTCATGAGGTTCATCATTTCTACAGAAATCAGCTTCTAGTCTATGATAAAGAAGACATAGAGGAAGAAGATAAAGATTTAATCTGGATTCTAAATCAGATTCAAGCTGAAGGAATTGCTGATCATATAGATAAGGACTACTTCATTTTTGGTGGTGTTGAAACATCATTTCCTAAAGCTTATGTTAAACACTTTAAGGAAAGCCTAGAAAAAGCACCAGAACAGATTATTAAGATTAATACGCTATTTGATAGGTATGTAGAGAATGTTATTTCATTAGCTGAATTAGGTGAGGAAATGAAGAAAGCTATTCCACTAGCTGGTCATCCTCTAGGATACTATCTGACTAATATTATAATCAAAAATTCTAATTTTGATGATTTGATAAGAACAATAGGAAATCCATTCAGATTCTTTGAATTATATAATAATTCTATAGTTACTGAACGAGAAAATCTTCCAGTGTTTTCAGAAAATGCATTAGAAACAATTAAGGAAATAGGATTGAAATATGTAAAGAGTAAGAGCTAGTAAGTTAGCTCTCTTTTTTGAAATATGAAAAGTGCTCCAAGTAGTGCTGTCAAACCTATACCCAATAGAATGAAGAAATCACCTACCGGAAAAACTCCAGCATCTCGAATTCTTCCTGCTGACATATAATTGAAAACAGAGAAGTACTTCAGTATTTTTAGAGATTCAAGCATTCCTCCTATTCGAACAATTATAAACATTGTAATAATTATAGTAGCAGAAGCAGCAAGTGTTTTTCTAGATTCAAGAAAAAGAGCACCACAAAGTAATGAAATTGCACCGAGAACGAAAAACCACATCCAAATGCCAATTAATGAATAGGTCAAAACTAAATAGTTCATCTCTTCATTCATTGCCCTAGTACTTATCACTGTTAATACTATTATCATTACTGGATAAATGAGGTTGTAAGTTAGATATACAGAGAATTTCTCTAGTAAGAATCTCCATCTAGGTATTGGTAAACTTAGTGTCATATCCAAGGTTTGTTTATCTACTTCAGTTGTTATTATTCTAGAAGGAAAGAAAATTACTAAAAATACTAAAATTAATTCCAACCAAATAAAAATGTACATGTAGTAAACCCCCATCCAAGTAGAAAGATCTCCTATACCTAGATGTCCAAGAAAAGCCTCAAAAAATGGATTTTCAAGAAATGTTTGAAATAATTCTGAAAACTCTTCAAGTTCTGGCCAAATTGCAGCAATTATAGGTACAATTATAGCAACTACTGCAGGAGGAATGATTCCACTTTTCCAATTTTTTTTCATATTTTTGAGATATATTTTGACCATTGTTTTCACTTATTCATAATAATGTAGAAAGATTTCCTCTAAAGTAGCATCCTCAACTGATAACCTGCTTATCTTGAATTGAGTAAGGAGTCTAATGAGTTCATCAATATTTTCCTTGATATGTAATTTGAAAGAGTAATCGTTGATTTTTTGGATATTAATGATGAATTCAAATTTATCAAAAAACTCAGAATCTGGACAGTTTGAAGAATCAAATTCAACTATAACATTTTGTAAGAATTTTCTCTTTAAATCGCTTATTGCTTCAATAAGAACAATTTCACCTTCTTTTATAATGGCAACTCTATCACAAATAGATTGAACTTCTGCAAGATCGTGAGAGCTAAGGAAGATTGTTATTCCCTCAACTCGAAGCTTCTTCAATACACTGTGAAATCTAGCTGTCATCAATGGATCCAAACCAGAAGTGGGTTCATCTAGCAATAGTAACTCAGGTTTAGATGCAAGAGCTGCTATTAACCCAACTTGTTGTCTATTTCCCGATGAGAGATTTCTAATCTTCAATGTTAAATCTACTTTGAAATTTTGTTTAAGCTCTTCTAGAAATTTAGTATCTATTGAACGAAATTTTCCATAAAAATTGATCAGTTCATTACCTGTAAAATTGTCATATAAAGCTAAATCTCCAGGTATGTATCCAATTTTCTTTCTAATCTCTATTTTATCTTTGTGATAATCTAAACCAAGAACTGAAATGGAACCAGTTTTGATATGGAGATAATCGAGTATACACCTTATAGTAGTTGTTTTTCCAGAACCATTTGGTCCAAGAAAACCATATATTTCTCCCTTTCTTACAATGAAGTTAGCATTCTTTACAGCTATAACTTTCCTCCCAATTTTATTGAATCTTTTTGCACTCTCCCTTCCAGGTATAGTATATTCTTTACCATAGACTTTAGTTAAGTTTTGAACAACAATGACTTCAGAGTTTGAGGTGGTACTCATGCTATACGAGGTATATTCCTCTTAGAGATATTTAAAAAAGTATACTTATGAATTCATCTACTCATAAAATTCTTCTACTTCTCTTTTTGTTTGCCACATCAACAAAACCAAGTAGAGCACTCCACCAAGAACAACAAAATATCTGCCAATATATGCAATAAAGAGTATATACAGATGTAGTCCTCCTAAAGGAGGATAAAGGAAGACAAAGAAATAAAGAAGATATAACAGTGCAGATATCATAGCTGTTACATTCAAGTAACTGAATTCAAAAGATTTGATCAATGAAATCACTAACGCAACAATAATGTACACAGCTACTAATACTATTGAAAGAATCATTGAGATATTGTAATTGAAAGCTGGATTAACATCAAAGAGATCAGGATTAAATGCAATAATAATTGGGTTAAGAAACATCGAATCTCTTACTATTGCATAATGGTCTAGAATGATTGGAATTACAAGGTTCACTATAAACATTAACAAGTGAATTCGGGTTACTTTTCCCTTTATTATCTCAACAGAGATTTCTTCTTTAGTATTCATGAAGAATTGAGTAATGAGACACAGATAAGTATTTCGTCTACTGGTTGTAAGTTTATTGATTCTAAATTCTTAATTCCCTAATTCTACTTCTACTTGCAATGAGCAATAGATTTATTAGCTGGAAAAAGGACTTTGACAGTGAATTACAGGGGTTCAATAATTATGAAAAGAAAAACAATTTTTACATTAATAACCACATTAATTCTTGCGGGAATTTTAATCCCATTGCAAACTCAAGCAGTATCAGATGTTATTGTATGGCATACAAGTTTAGATGACGAAGTTATTGCTTGGAGAATAGTACATCAAGCTCTACACGATCCTGCTGATCCCCCAACTCTAGGAGGAGTAGACATTATTCTAGGCAGTGTTTTAGCTATGGAGATAAACGATACTATACCTACATTATATGATGATGTATATGATTCTGGTCATCCTCCAAACTTCTTCAAACTTTACGTAGATTATAATGAGGTTTCATTATATGATCTAAATGATGAGGACGAACCATCTTTAGCTATTCAGTATATGATACTCCCATTCATGTTTCTACCTGTTTCTGGAGAAACATACAACATCACACAATTTGTAGAACACAGAGCAGCATTAGATCCAAACATAACATCAATTAGTTATGCAATGACTGGTGGTAACTACGTTCAAATTAGTATCTATAATGATTTAATAGATTCTTTCATTATAACAGTGAACAATCAAACTGGAATTGTTGCCGATTTCTTCATTGAAGATGATTTTGGTGAAATGTTTGGCCAACTAGATATCTGGGAATCAACTATTGATGATGAAGGAACAGATACAACCAATACACTCAACTTCCACCCAAGTCTTGTTGATGGAACAGTTCTTGCTTGGGAATACACTGAGATAACTTATGCACCTGCTAGTGAAGGAGAAATGGAAGTAAATAATAAAACTTTAGCAGTTGGTGATGTGTTCTCATTCGAGTATAGCACTATACCTACAGATCCTATGGAATATTATGGTGGTGATTATACAGGAAATGAATATATTAGTTTCTTCGAAGTGTTTTTTGAAGATGAACCTGTCAGCATGGAACAAATGACTCGAGCTCAGTTTACAATCTGGTTAACAATGGCAAATCCTCTTAGTTGTACATTATATAATGCAACTCTACTTAATATGGAAGCTATCCACAATGCAAGAGATTTCAATGATCCAGGAATTAATGACACAGTCATTTCAACAGCAGGAGACTATATGACAGTTGCTTTTGAATTCACAGAAGGAGATGCAAATGGTTGGTCAATGTCTTTTGAGATTAACATCATTTCAGGTATAACTAGAACTTTGACAGTTGGAATACCAGATTTTGTTGACTTTGAAATGGTATTTTTACCAGATGAATCCTCAGTACTGATAGATGGTTCAGATAATCCAGATTATACTCCTGGAAGCACCTGGTCATTACCTGGTTTCACATGGGTATATTTGATATTCTCTGTTCTAATAATTCTACCAATAATTCGAAGAAGAAAATAGTTTCTTCCTTCTTTATTTTTCTTTTATTCTTTTCTCAATTCTTAACATAGCTTCTTGCAAAGTTTCTAATTTATGTGAAAAGGAGAATCTTATGTAATTTGTACCTTTAGCATCCCTATTTGCCTTCTCATAAAAACTTGAACCTGGAACAGTAGCAACTCCCTTATCTTTAACTAGAAAATCTGCGAAGTCTTTGTCATTCATGTCAAAAGAAGATACATCTGCTAGTAAATAATATGCACCTTTTGGTTCAACGATTCTAAAGCCAAATGACCTCAACTTAGAGACAATGAAATCTCTGTTAGTTTGGTATCTTTCTTTCAATTTTTGAAAATAATCTGGAAGAAAATCAAATGTTTTTAGTGCAGCATATTGCAAAAGAGAAGGAGCACAAATTGTCAAGTAATCATGAACTTTCCTCACTCCTTCCATTAATTTCTTTTCAGCCAATGCATAGCCAATTCTCCAACCTGTTATTGAATAAGTTTTACTGAAACCTGAGATAGTGATTGTTCTCTCAAACATATTGTCTATACTAGCAGGGCTTACATGCTCAAGATTGTCATAGATAATATGTTCATAGATTTCATCAGTTATAGCTAGTATGTTATTATCTGTACAAATGTCAGCCAAAGTTTTCAATTCATTTTTTGAAAAAACTTTTCCTGAAGGATTGTGTGGTGTATTGATGATTACTGCTTTGGTATTAGGTGTAACTGCTTTCTTTATAGTTTCTTCATCAAGACTAAAATCTTCATCATTCAGATCAACAAAAATAGGCTTTCCCCCTGCAAGATAGGTAATAGGAACATAATTTTCATACCAGGGAGATAAAATCATTATTTCATCGTCAGGATTAAGAACAGCTAGTATGCTACTAGCAATTGCTTCACTTGCTCCACAAGTAACGGTAATCTCATCTTCAAAATTGTAGAGAATATTATTGAAGGAAACATATTTCTCAGCAATTTTTTCTCTTAAATCTCCTCGACCATAAGTAACTGTATATTGATGTTCATTTTCTTTGATTGATTCCCTTATCCCTTCAACTAATTGTTCATGAGGGATGTAATCAGGCATTCCTTGCGAAAGATTGATAGCATCATTTTCAATAGCTTTTCTGGTCATCTCTCGAATAACTGATTCTTGAAAAAGAGAGAGTCTATCAGCTAGTTGGCTCATAACATAGTTGCAAAATTGTTACTTTTATCTCTTTCGAAGAAAATTAATCATCAACTGTGAAGAATTCTGTTTTTCGAATATTGATTAATCCTAACATTGACATATCTTCTATTCTATCAATATATGTTAGAAAACTCATTGCTGATTCAGCTTTGAAGTAAATGTCAAGAAGAGTCTTGTACTGGTTGCCGATGCAATAAGTTAACAATTTTTCGTAAGATTCAAAATCAGTTCCTTTTCTTTCACTTTTGATTCTAGGCCATTGTCTCCTGAATGTAGCATAAGATTTCAGTGATGCTATAGGAAAGGAACTTTTAGCATGAAGAATCATATCAAGTTCGATAATGCTTTCTCCAGAAGGTGGTTTAGAGATTTTTGGATCAAGATAGAGTGCCATAAATGTTAACATTTCTTCATCTAAAAGAACAATTGCTTCTAAAATTGAAGCTAGTTGTTTTAACCAGTCTTCAGCAATGTCTATGTCAACTCCTTTGGCAATTTTGATTTCAATGTCGATAAATTCAAGATCAGAAGTAACTTGTAGCTTCTTTCCAGCTCCTTTTTCTTCAAGCAGAAAAATGGTTTGTCTTAATCTATCAGTAATTTTTAGTGATTTGACATTTTTATATTTGAAATCTTTAGCTGGTTCGATTATTGCAGTTTTGAAATCAACTTTCTTTGGAACAGGAATCTGCATTGCAGAGATACTTTGAGCAGTCATGTTATCACCTACTCTCACTGGTACCTGAGATCGAACAACCATGCTTTTGTCTACGTAGAGAATATTTGCATTTAACCTGTCATCCTCACATGGATGAATATCTACATATTCAACATACCCTCTTTCATCAACACTTTGATGTAAAGTAGGTAGAACATAGAGAATTCTAGTTTTTTTACACAAATTGCACTCGTAATCGATTTTGCGTCGTCCTTTGATGCTCAATTTATAGACCTCTACAGTGCTATATAGAGTTGTAAAACAGCATACCATATTAATTTTTCTTTAACTCAACTGGTCTAAATCATATTTTCATAGGAAAAAATATACAAAAATCTTTTAATCATCATCTGTATTGCACTCTCTATGGATGCGGGTACTTTCTTCCTATTAGTATGGTATGCTCTCGTTTTTGGAGCACCAATATACTTCTGTAATTCCTTTGCCAATCTAAGTAAATTCATACCTTTCCTTGGAGTTCCAGTAGATGGAGGTAAAAATTGGAAGGATGGGAGAAGAATTTTTGGTGACCATAAAACATGGAGAGGAATAATTTTTGGAATAATATTTGGAACTGTAGCAGGTGTAGTGGTATGGTATCTTTGTACCGTAAAATGGAATGTTTTTGAGATTGCTACAAAGTATTCACCTACAATTACACCAACAAAATCAGGATATCCTGTCTATCCCTGGTATGTTGGATTCTTTATGTGTATAGGTGATCATTTTGCAGATTTATTAGGTTCTTTCATTAAGAGAAGAATGAATATTCAATCTGGAGGAGCATTACCTCTTTATGATCAAGGAAGCTGGATGGTAACTGGGTTATTGTTTGCTTTACCTTTTGTATGGGGTGTAAGTAATCTATGGTTCTATGTAGTCGCTTTAATAATTGTAACTCCTGCGTTGCACTTCGTTACGAATATTGCAGCTTATTTCCTGAAATTAAAAGATGTTTGGTATTGAATTACCAACTTTTTTATATGTTACTGCGAAACGCTTTTATCCGGTGTATGCTAGTATCAGTGTTATATAAAGTGATAATTACCTATGAATCCTGAAGAAAATGCAACATTAATACAAGAAACCTTCGATATCATTTTCCAAAATAGTATGGATATGATATATCTGATTGACAATGAAGGTATTATTCACGATGCGAATATTCAAGCTTGTAGGTATCTAGGTAGAACACTTCAAGAAATTAAAAACACAGAAATAAAGAAATACATCAAAGATAAAAAAATGTTTTTGGAACTATTGAAAGACACAATTGAAAAAGAAAGTCAATCTAAACGACTTGTGTTTTTAACAAAAAACAGAACAGAGATTCCATTTCATATATCCGCAAATGTAATCAAATCAATTGAAGAAAATTATATTGTACTTATATGCCGAGATATTCAAGATATTATTGATTCAGCTCTTCAAAGAAAGTTTCTCTTTGAGTTATTCCAGCATGATTTACTAAATAATTTACATGCAGAAGTTGGTTATATTGATTTTTTCAGAAAAACAATAACTAAAGAAGAATCACTATCAGATACTTCTGAGCAACTTCTAGCAAAGATGAGAGATATAACTATTAGATCTATTTATCTAATCCAAAATGCAAATATCAATCTGCTTTTACAAGAAGATAGATCTTTATCTAATCAGAAAATTGAAGATTTTGTGAATCATGCTATTAGATATCTAAATAACTTTTTTGCAAAACATATTAGAGTAGACATAACTCACATGGAGGACTTAGTTGTTCTAGGAGACGAATACCTCTACAGGATTCTTGTTAATCTTATTGTACGAATGATGGAATATACTGAAGATAAGGTAGAGGTTGAGATTTATGTTACTAAACCTAAACAAGACAGGATCAATATTAAATTACATTTTGAAGGAATAATCCTTTCCAAAGATGCTAGATTAGAGATACTTGAGATAGATGAGTTAGATACTAAGAAACTTGATGTTGCTGTAACACAAACCATGTTGGATCGGTATAATTTGACTCTTAGAATTGAAAATATCAAGCGTTTGGGAGAAATAGTTGGAACCAGAATGACACTCACTTTTCCTAACATTGAATGGGAAAAAATAGATGCAGAAAGAAAACAAAATAACAAGACATAGAATTTATCCGAAACTCTAGGTCTTTTCCTTTCTTAATTTTTTAATACTCCAAGGTATAGTGAACTTCAAAGCTTCGTATACGATAAATCCCCCGTAAGTATAAGCAAAGAAAACAGTTAGCATAGGTCCAAAAGATCCACCTGAATACATACCTTCAAACATTTCTCCTATCTTAATCAAGGGATAGAGTACTATGTAAACTGGATTTACTAGATGTTCAACATCATATGGGGAGGGTATACCTGTATAAAGTAATCCTGTTCTTCTAGCTTCTAGTTCATCAAAGATAGCTTGTTCTGAAAATTCCGAAACATTGAGAGTTGTATAACCATAAACAGGTTCAGGATCATGCATATCTGTTCCAGCAATTTGACCAAGTCCATTATCCAAATTGAAGTAATATGACTCATTATCATAATGATTTTCATTTATAGTTTCAAAATAGTCTACTCCCCAATCCCGAAATGTTTCACGTGTAGGTTGATTTCTACAGTAGTCCTCAGACCAAGGATAATGGTTAACTATCACAATACCACCAAGTAAGTGAACATTATCTATGGCATCTTGAACTTCTTGATCAGTTGGAGTGTATGCATATCCAGTAAAAGTAACTAATTGATTATACTCTTCTTCCAAAGTATATGGTGGTAGGATGAAATTCAAATGACATTTGTCAGAAGTCCACTCAATACCTATAAGAACCTTAATAGTATCGTTGAATTCAGTTCTAGCTATTTGTCTGATCTCATTGATTCCTTCAAATGTATTATGATCAGTTAATGCCATAGCATTGAATCCCATACTCATGTGCCATAGAAGATTTTGTCTAGGTGATAAACTTCCATCTGAGAAATAGGTGTGACTATGACTATCAAAAAGAATGTTCCACTCAGTTTCATTATAGTTTGGGGAGTATGAGAAATTATCCCAATCAGTATCACTATACTTGTACTGTCCAGGGCTATCGAAAGCAAGAGTAATTCCAGCAGCCATTATAGACCATAATATCAAATTAAAAATGAGAAATCTTAATCCTAATTTCTTCCAATACTTCCAATTCATCTCATGCTCAAATCCTTTGTTTGGATTTATATAGGTTGTTTTTAAATATTAAGAAAAAAAGAGAAGATTATTTTTTAAACCTTAACCATGGGATTAATACAGCAGTTTTCTTCTTGTAACCTTCGTAATCTTCTTGTCCTCCCCATTTCTCATCAGATCTTCTCTCCAACATATTAACTCCACTTATGAGAGTTAATTGTAATGCTATGAATAAAGGTGAGATCAAAGTAATAAATCTCCAAGTTACTAAAGATGGTAATGCAATTAAAGCCATACCTATCCAGATTACAATTTCACCAAAATAATTTGGATGTCGAGAAATTGACCACAATCCTGATGTAATAAATTTCCCTTTATTAGCTGGATTAGCTCTGAATTTATTTTTTTGCAAATCAGCTATTGCTTCAAATGAGAAACCTGTTAACCAGATTACTCCACCTATTGCAAGGAGAATCCAGTCATAGATTCTATAAGGAGTAGTTTCAAAGGCTGTGACGGTAGCTAGTGCAGCAGCTAAAGTGAAAGTAACCCATACACCTTGAATGGTCCAAGTCATTAGGAATCTAAAGAAAGATTTCTTGATTTCCTCAAATCGTTTATCTTCTCCTACTTTCAGAACACGTCTGAACAAGAAGAATCCAAGTCTAGATGCCCAAATAATTACTAAAACCATAATAATTGTAGATCTGACTGTGAAACCTGTACCCAAAACAACTCCGAGTACTATTACAGTAATATAAGTTAGTGCTCCGGTCAAATCAAAGAATTTCTCAGTTTTCAATAGGAAAGCCGGTATAAAAGCAATCCATTGAATCGCAAAAACAATTATGATACAAAGTGCGAATAAAGGTATTTTACCAATCAATATCCCACCATAACTTCCAGCAAAAGCAATTCCAGTACCAATTGCTGTACTAATCAAAACACCAAAAATAGACATTATATCTGCTTTTTTCATTTTAATCTCCATTTTAAACTAAAACTACACTAGATTTTATTTACTTGTTTAAATGTTCATTGGTTTAACAATTTAGTTTTTAAAAAACTAACATCAAATAATATAGAATAATTGAAAATGGAAATTAAGAAAACTCCATCCTAATGATTTAGCTCTGTTTATAAATGTTCAAGTGCCCAAAACTAGCTGATATACATGATTAAAAATCACAAACTTCTGTTTATAATTCTTCTTCTAACTAGTTTTGTAATCTACCCAATCACAGCAAAAGCAGATGTTGATTCTGAATGTTTACCTCCATTCGAACCATCTATTGAAGAAGAAGTTTACGATATAATGACTCAAACACATATTCCTTCAGTAACTACTGCTGTAATAAGAAACAACTCTATTATATGGGCTAAGGGATATGGAGAGCAACAAGAACTAGATCTTATTTATCCTCTTGGATCCGTAACTAAAACATTCACAGCAACAGCAATTCTCCAATTATATGATCAAGGATTGATTCAACTAGATGATGATGTCAATGATTACTTACCATTTTCTTTACGACATCCTAATTATACAGACACACCTATAACCATCAGAATGCTTCTTCAGCATAAATCTGGTTTAAGTAAAGAATCAGATTATTATTGGTTTGGAACAATGGAAGAAGCACTCCAAGATCTAGGGTTGGAAAATCCTTATGATTGGTTACCATATCCTGATTGGATAGAGGGATATCTGGCTTCTAATGGCTCATTATACGATCCAATTGCTTGGACACCTTACGAACCAGGAACTACTAGAGAATATTCCAATGTTGGATATGATGTTTTAGGCTACCTTATACAACTTATCTCAGGAGAACCAATTTGGGATTATTTACAACACAATATTTGTGATCCTTTGGGGATGGATAGTACTGGGTACAATTATACCAGTTTTGAGCTAGAACGTCTTGCAATTCCTTATATTTACATGTTTGAATTAGATCCCGAATCTACAGGGAACAAAGCCTATCCTCATTATAACCAAATAAATTATGGAGCCGGTGGAATACGAACTAATATCTTTGATCTAGCAAAATTTCTACTAGTATTCTTACATAATGGTGTTTCAAATGGAACACGTATCTTAGAAGAAGATACCTTTCAAACAATGGTTAGTCTAAAATCTGCATGGTTAGAACCAACGGACCCACTAATACAATGGGGCGGTTGGGGAGGTACTGAAGGTGATTCTTGGGCTTTTCACACAAAAGGTTGGGGTTATTACGATGGAAATACCACAGTTCCTTATGGTGTGATCACTTTCTTGAATCAAGGAATGGATGAAGGTAGAGATGCATGTTTTGATATAACTATGTTGCTTGCTCAGTATGTTCATAAGTATGATGTTCTTGAATGTGAACCTACTAATGGATTTGTAATCATTGTCTCTATTTCTGGTTTTCTGATATTAATTGTTCTTAGAAGAAAGTTTTCAATTAAACAAAAAAAATACAATGAAGATATCAAGTAGATATCTATATTTCTTTTTTCTTTTGTTATCATCATTACTACATGAGTATTAGAAATTAAGTTTTAATCTATTTTAACTGACTTATAGTTTCTTGAAGACTTGTAAAAGCATCAGCTTCAACATCTCTAAGTTGTAGAATTTTCTCTCGAACCTTGGGAAGAAACTTTGGACCATCCTTGAGTTCTTTATTTATTTCTTGTTTACTATCTGCTATTTCTTTGTTTAAGAGTTTCATTTGAGTTAGTGCGTCTGATTTCTGCTCTTCAAATATTGTATTTGAATCCAAAATTCTTTGTCTCATACTTTTTAAGGTTGGATACTCATCTGGCAAATATAATCTAGCAATTTCACTCCAGTGCTTTGCTGATTTTTCAAACAATTCTATAGTTTTACTCAAAGAATCTATTTCGAGAATAGGTTCAATCTCTTTTAGATATCTGCAAAACATTGGTCTAAATGCACTTCCCCCTGTTCCACCTGTTTCGATGTAGATGAAACCTTGGAACAAAACTTCCCATAATCTCTCTCCAGGGAATATTTCAGGCCACTTAATCACCAGATCAGCCCATTTTTCGAAACCACTTATTCCGATGTTTCTGATTGGTGGATTAAGCATAGTATTTACACATTGCTCAAGAGATTCGATTACTGTTTGTTTTGTAATATTTAGATTCGATGGAAATTTAAAATCAAATGTAGCATGCTTTGGTGGCCAAGGAGGAAATTTGGATGCTCTTGCTTTTTTAATATCTTCAATAGATACTGTTACTCCTTTGTTACCTCTATCAGAAATATATACTTTATCTTCCTCTTCATCAACTCCATAAACAACAAAAACATGTTGACCAAAATGCGCATCTTCACTCACTCCTAAATATGGTAAATAGGCCATATCCCCATAGACAACAGTTGGTTCATTATTTCCTAGTTTTTCCATCAACCAATCGTAACCTTTCTTACTACTAGTTGTTCGTCTAATTTCAAGTTTAGCACCAGCTCTTCGAGCTGCGTTTTCAATGAAATCTCTTCCTCCTCCTCTTCCACCTATAACTGGGGCAGGCATTTGTTTTACATACCAATAAATGAACCCTATTCCTCCTGCAAGTCCGAATAACATCTCTTCAGAAATTGGCAAGTTATTATAGAGGAAGATTTTTCTCACAGCGCTTGTTTCGCAGTGTATTCCACCAAAGAAATCAAAGTCTTCAATTATATACTTTCCACTCATTGCATCCACTTCAGGTTTCTTTAAATCGTTCTATTACTCTCTTAATCCACCCACACAGAATCATATCATAAACCCAAAAAACCTTTCAATATTCCTTTTGCAAATTCTTTTGCAAATCCTTTTGCTGCATCTTTTGTTATTGATGCAACTAAGCCCTCTCTATGTGTCTTACCAGATCTAAAAGAATTCCATTGTGATTCAATTCTCGAGTAATTTGATGAATAGGTAGCTTTTAGAAATTTCTCAATTGCTTCATCATCCTTTGAACGAATTACACATTCTATAGCTTCAAGCTTTCTTCCTAATGCTAAATTTGTAGTTCCTTTTAAACCCCATGCTAAGCTAAAATTTGGATCAATTTTAAGAGCTTCATCAGCATAAACCATTGCTTTATCAGCATGATTCGTTGATTTATCATAATCATAGATAATAATATGTGCAAATCCTAAGAAGCACAACGCTTCCTTATGTTTTGGATTAATTGCAAGTACTTGTTCAAGATATTTTATAGCATTCGAGCTATAAAGGATATTTGCTTCCTTGTAAGTATCTATAGCTAAAGAAGATGGGTCTTTAACCTGGCTAATATATACAATCCCAAGATAAAAATTAGATTCTAAATCCTTTTTATTTTGATCTACAGCTTTACTTAACTGTTTCTCAGCATCTACAAAATTCTTTTGAAAAAAATATACTCTACCAAGGTAATAACTCACTGACTTGTATTCAGGTTTTAATTGGATTACCTCTGTAAACCAAGATTCAGCCTTAGCAAAATCTTGTTTTCTGTAGTATAAAATACCAAGATAATACCACGCATCAATATATTCTTTATCTAATTTAATCACTAGGTTAAACTGGTTTTCAGCTTCTACGAATTTCTTCAATTCTAAATAGGTGCGACCTAAAGTATGAATTGCGTATAGATATTTTTCATCTATTTCAATAGCTTTCTTATACTGTACTTCTGCATCAGAGTATTTTTTTTGGACAAAGAAAACATTTCCAAGATTGAATTGAGCATATTTGTTGTTAGGGTCTAACTGTAAAGTTTTCAAAAAATATTGCTGTGCTTCAGCATATTTCTTTTGTTCTTGGTATACACGGCTAAGATAATAATTTGAGTCTATGTGATTTTCTTCTAATTCTAACACTTGTTTAAATGTAATTTCGGCATCAACATAATTTTTCTGGTCAAAATATTCTTTTCCGAGTTTGTATAATTCTTCCACTTGGTTTATCATTAATTAACCATCTCAATTTATAATCAGACTCAATGATGTAAATCTACTAATTAATTGTTTTGCTTTATTATAGTACTATTTAGCAAAATCTTCTCTTTTACATCATGTTGAAAAACCTAAGATGGATATGAAGCTATCTTATTTTAACAATAGTAGAATATTCTAGCTCTGAAATTTAGCTCTCTTTATAAATGTCCATGTTTCCAAATCTAGGTGATACATATGAAAAGAAGAACAAAATTCTATTTTCTTTTTACTCTTTTAATTGTTGGTCTGATCAATCACGTATCTATTTCATACGCTAATGTTGAATCAGTTTGTTTACCTGACTTCAATCCAAATGTAGATGGTCAAATAACTGATATCATGTCTCAATATTATATCCCATCTGTTACGACTGCAGTAATAAGAAACAACTCCATTATATGGTCTAAGGGATATGGAGAGCAATCAGACCTAGATCTTATTTACCTGGTTGGATCTGTAACTAAAACATTCACTGCAACAGCCATTTTCCAATTATATGACCAAGGTTTAATTCAACTCGATGATGATGTCAATGATTACTTACCCTTCTCTTTACGACATCCTAACTTCACAAACACACCTATAACCTTCACAATGCTTCTCCAACACAAATCTAGTTTAACCAAAGATTCTGATCCATATTGGTTTGGAATAATGAGTGAAGCGCTCCAAGACATGGGCTGGGAAAATCCTTTTGATTGGTTACCATATCCTGATTGGATAGAGGGATATCTTACTCCCAACGGTACATTATACGAACCAATTGCTTGGTCTCCTTACGAACCAGGAACTAATCGATTATATTCCAATGTTGGATATGATGTTTTAGGTTATCTTATACAAGTAATCTCAGGAGAACCAATCTGGGAATATTTACAGAACAACATTTATGATCCTTTAGGGATGGTTAGTACAGGGTATAATTATACAAGTTTTGATCTAGAAAGACTTGCAATCCCGTACATTTATCTGTTTGAGTTAGATTCAGAATCTACAGGGAATAAAGCTTATCCTCATTATAATTCAATAAACTATGGAGCTGGTGGAATACGATCTGATATCTTTGATTTAGCTAAATTTATACAAGTATTCTTACATAGAGGTGTTTCAAATGGAACGCGTATCTTGGAAGAGGAAACCTTGCAAACAATGGTTGATCTACAAACTGCATGGTTGTCCCCCGATGATCCACTAATACAGTGGGGCGGTTGGGGAGGTACTGAAGGTGATTCTTGGGCCTTTCACACAAAAGCTTATGGCTATTACAATGGAAATACCACAGTTCCTTATGGCGTTATCACTTTTCTAAATCAGGGGATGGATGAAGGTAGAGATGCATGTTTCAATATAACTATGTTACTTGCAGAGTATGTTCATAAATATGACGTGCTTGAATGTGAAGCTGCTAACGGATTTATAGTTATAATCTCAATTTCTAGTTTTCTAATACTAGTTGTTCTTAGAAGAAAAATATCAATAGAACCAAAATATCTTTGAGAAATTCTTAAACTAAGATTTCTTTTTTCTTCTTTTTTCCAATGGAAATAAACCCACTCCCTTCTTAATAAGAACCCCATCTAAAAAGAGAGTATACAAAAAGGTAGGTTAAAGGAGATGTAAGGCAAAAAGATGTTATCAATTCTGTAGTTGTTTCATTTTGCTTCTTCAGATAGATTGCTCCCACAAAAATCACAGAAATAAGATTTCGAGCTTATAATCTTGTTACAACTTGGGCATGGTTTTTTGCGGAATTTCAATCTGGGGGTTATATATCTCACAAATAGATAAGTTGCTACTACTGATGATATTGAAACTGCAGCTAAGATATATATCAAATTAACAGTACTTGGACTAGGACATTCTAAATCTCTATTCAAAGGATACTTATCTTTTGAGCGAGCTTTTCCATCAATTTTATATGTACAGTCAGAACCTAAGTCGGACCACCAATTACCATCCAGTGTTTCCTCATCATACCAAAGATTATTTTTCCCGTTGTCTATAGCTTGAGATTCACTTCCTATGTTGTTATTAGTGAAATTGTTATGATGCATTATATTGTTTTCACTAACAAAACCTAGGTTGAGAGCATATAACTCATTGTTACTTACTCTGTTGTAAGTAATTAAGCTTGAATCAGTTGTAACAATATTAATTGCAATTCGATTTCCAGAAACAGAGTTATTAAAAATTGAACAACTATCTGTTTCTCTGACATAAATTCCATCAACTCTATTATTAGTAAAACTACAGTTTTTAACATCAGCATTTGTAGATCTATCCAATGAAATACCGTGGAAATCATTTGTACTAACTATATTATCCGTGATGAGAACATCAAATGCAGAATAAAGTGCAATTCCGTTATTGCCATTAGCGCTACAAGTACTTGATATAATGTATACACTCTGAGCAAAATCTAAACTGATGCCATCTCTCCCATTATTAGAGCATTCACTGTTAATTATGTTCACAATATCCGTGTTCTCTACTAAAGAAATTCCATCAAATGTATTGAAGTCACATGTGGTTTCAGAGATTAATGTTCCTATTGCTGAAGAAACAGTAATTCCATATAGATTATAATTACATCTATTTTCTATTAATTTGTTACCTCTTGATCCTTCTATAAAAATTCCAACATCATTATTCATGCATGTATTGTTGACTAGGTCTGCTGTGTTTAGAGCCGTATTATAAATATATATCCCATTGATGTTTGCATTAACATAACAATTACGGATGAGAAAGTGCATTGTTGTTTGAGAAATTAAAATCCCCGTGTCATTTGCAGTAATGATTTCATAATTTTCTATAATATATGGGTGAGTGCTATTACCATATCCAGGAAATCCATAATCAGTGAAATTTGAATCATTAGTAATTTCTATAGAATCATGAGGAATATAATTAATTGAACTAGGAGTATTCAGGTCATTTTTTGTAGACTTTGCAAAGTAATCGTAAGTTTCAGGTTTTAGATTTAAATTATTATTCCAACTATAAGAACTCAAGATTATAAATGAAGTGAAAAAAACTATCAAAAGATACTGGAGATTCTTACTCTTTCCCATTTTTTACCCTCAACTTGTATAGTATATTAGATAACTCGATGTTTTAAATCTTTTTAAATTAAATTAGTCGAATAGTCCAATCTAGATATATTTTTAAGAATATCAAATAATTATCTGTGTAATTACAATATTTACATTACAAAATTGGTGATATAGATGAGCAAAAGATTTCGAATAGATTTCAAAAACCTGGATATTGTAAAAGTTTTTTATGGTATCATTTTTATTGGTTTGTTTGTAGTAATAATAACTCTAAGTTTTAGAGGACCTGGTCCGATCACAGGAATTCTGATTGAGTCTGATGCAGATTGGTCAAATTATAATTTTGATGGAGAAGGTACTGCTGATAGTCCATATATCATTACAGAATATGTTTTTGATATAGATCAAACATATGGTATTAAAATAATTAATACTACAAAATCTTTCTACATCCAATCATGTAACATTTCCAATACAGATGTAGCAATATACATCGAGAACGTAACTGCTGAAAAAATGTTAATTCAGAATGTGTATCTTTACAATAACTCTGTAGGTATAGATGTATCAAAAGCAGGAAATTTCACTATCAATAATAGTCGATTTCATACAAACGCTGGTTATGCAATTAAATTGGGTTTAACTGCAACAAACATCTCTGTATACTATAATGATTTTGTAAGTAATACACCTGGTGCAGGTTTATCGCAAACATTAGATAATGGCTCTTTGAATCTCTGGTATAACAATGTTACAACTCTAGGAAATTACTGGTTTGACATTGGTTTGAATCCAACTTATAGTATTAATGGAACTGCGAATTCTTTTGATTTATATCCTAAAGCTACTCCATTTTTCTAATCTTTTCTTTTTCTTTTAGATTTGGACAAATCTTCTTTAATCCAAATTTTCACCGGTTATAACAACAATCTTTTAAAACCTTCAAAGAAAATTCACAAGACGAGATTTGGATGCGTCCAAATATTCTTGAAGTGTGGGATGCTTTATGTCACAGACTGTATCTTTAGATGATGCACATGAGAATGGTATAGTTGTAGTTCAAACTATCAATGCTGGACATAAAGCACAAAGATTCTTAGCTGACTTAGGTATTCACGAAGGAGAAAAAATCAGGGTCGTTAAAAACGATACAGGTCCCATTATTGTTGATGTAAAGGGAACTCGAGTAGCTATTGGAAGAGGTTTAGCCAAGAAAATAGAAGTTTCTTAGGTGTTCTAGTTATGACAAAAAATTGTCCACATTGTGGCAAAAAAGGTAGGTTTCACAGACATAAAAGAGGAATCAAAATTTCTCAGAATGACTTTGAATCTACTAAGAGACAATCTCGTTTTCATGGTAAAGGTAAAAGATCCTCTTTCAATGATCATACAATTGAACATAAAATTGCTTTCTTGGGGAATCCTAATGTTGGGAAATCTTCTTTATTTAATACTTTGACTGGCTCTCATCAACATATTGGGAACTGGCCGGGAAAAACAGTAGAACGAAAAGAAGGACATTTCATTTTATCAGATGAATATTTTTCCTTAGTAGATTTACCTGGTGCTTATTCTCTATCTGCTAGATCAGATGAAGAACTTGTTACTCGACAGTTCATTGTGGAAGAACAACCAGATCTTGTCTGTGTTATCGCTGATGCGACTAGATTGGAGAGAACACTCTTTATTGCTCTTCAAGCTATGGAGCTAACAGATAATGTAGCAATTATAATTAATATGAAAGACATAGCTGAGAAAGAATGCATTGATATAGATACTCAGCTTTTAGAGAAAAAACTTGGAGTACCTATAGTCTATGTTTGTGCATATGAGGATGATAGTATAATTCGTATCAAAAAATTCATCTATGATGCATTACACACGAAGAAATATCTTTTCAATCCCGCTATGGTGGTCTATTCTCCCAAAATTGAGTACATGATTCAAAATATCTCAACTCAGATTGAAGATAGAGAAACAATGACAAAGTATCCAACTCGATGGATTGCTTTTAGAGTTTTGGAGGGTGATTCTTTAGTTAAGGATGAATTAGCGAAAGAATATGATTTAGAAGACATGGAAACTAAAATTGCTCAACTTGCAAAAGAAGAAAAGTTTGATCCTGCAACTGAAATTTCTAAGAGGAAATATAGTGCTTTACATCATATTGTTCATGATGCACTTCAAGGTTATGAAGATTTCAAAGAAACAGTAAGTGATAAATTTGATAGAGTTCTTCTCCACAAAATCTGGGGTTATCCAATCCTAATAGCTATTTTTGCAGCATTCTTCTTATTGACTTTCTATGCTTCATCTCCAATTATTGATGGAATTGATTGGGTAGTTGTACAATTTTCCACTTGGGTTATGACTTCTCTTGAAAGTGCTAATAGTCCTGCATTTTTGAATAGTTTGTTAGTTGATGGTGTAATAGCAGGTATAGCAGCAGTTATTCTTTTTATCCCTATAATTTTGATTTTCTATGCTCTAATAGCACTTTTAGAAGACTCTGGCTATCTTGCTCGTTCAGCCTATTTGATGGACAGAGTCATGGGTAAATTTGGAATGCAAGGATCATCTTTTCTAAGTCTAATTATGGGATTTGGATGTAATGTAGCTGGTATTATGGCTACAAGAACAGTAAAGAATCAGCGGGATCGAACTGCAATGATAATAGCAAATTCCTTCATTCCTTGTGCTGCTAGATTAGGAGTTATAGCTTTTATAACAGGTATTTTCTTTCAACCTTGGTTAGCAGCTCTTATTATGCTTTCATTATATGGAGTAAGTATTCTTCTAGTTTTATTCACTGGATTTCTATTCAAAATCTTTTATAGGAAAGAAGATCCGCTTCCATTGATAATGGAGCTACCTGAATATAGACGTCCCAGAATACGAAATGTTTTACACTTAACTTGGGAAAAAGCAGGTGTTTTTCTAAAGAAAGCTGGAACTTTCATTTTTCTTGCATCAATTTTAATTTGGTTCATAAGTAATATACCATTTGGAGTTGCTCCTGAATATACAATTGCAGGATACATTGGAAGAGGATTATCAGTAATCACTAAACCTTTATTTGGATTTGACTGGAAAATGGTTGTCCCTTTACTTTTTGGAATTCCTGCCAAAGAAGCTATTATCTCTGCTCTTAGTATCCTCTATTCAGGAGGTGGAAGTGTTGTGACAGCTTTGAAAGCTAGCTGGTCAATACCTCAAGCAATATCCTTCCTATTGTTTCAGCTAACATATGCACCATGTTTTGCAACCATGGCTACAATTAAATCAGAAACAAAAAGCTGGAAGATGACAGCACTTGGTTTCTTCTATCCATTGATAGTTACGATTATTCTAACAGTGATAGTGTTTCAGATATTTACTGCAATATTATAGGTGATAATATGACTGATAAAGAAAATACTACCGAAATTTCATTCTGGATGAAAGCTAGGAGAAGATTAGCAAAGATTTTTTTGTCACAAGGAAGTTGCAGTAGTTCTTGTAGTAACTGTGCAGTTTGTCATATTATTGATAAGGAAAAATATTCTTTTGAAATAAAAAAAAGAGAGTAAAAAGGTTTTAATTGTAAATTTGAAACACTTAGCTCTAATAGGTGCAACTAAATCAATTATTTAGTGAATAATACATTTAAATAAATTCTAAATGAAGATGAAAAAAATGAAATTAACTATTCTTCTTACTAATTTTTAATCCTAGAAGTGCACTCAGTAGTGTGAATAGTATTAATGGAATAATAATTCCAAATTCAGGAATTACAGGATCTTGTAATATAAATTCATCAATTAGACTTCCAGAAACATTGCAATGAGCCTTGATTTTGATAGTGTCACTATGATTTGCCGTAATATTAAATGTATCATATTGATAAGTAGTTTCAAATTGTCTAGAATAGTATTCTGTTGTATTTAGAATATCATTAACCCATACATCTATTTGATTGATATAGTGAATATCTGGCTCAGTAACTGAGTGATAAACCGTAACTGTGAGTATGCTTGTTTCAAAATCATAATCTATTTCTATACTAGTGGGTGAATGAGCCCTGCTTGAACCTGCAAAGTAAATCGTTAAGCTGAGTATCAGTAACACAATTATTCTTTTCTTCATAGTTAAGCAAATTCTCAATGTCGACATATAAATATTAACAACTTACAAAATTGTAAAAACTCAATTGTTTTAAATTGAAGAAGATTTGAAAATTTATGGATAGAGTGTTTATGATTCTAAGTTCAGCTGATAAAGTAGTGCATGAAGAATTAAGTTTTCCTTATGCGTTCAACTCAAAAAAACAAGGTTGGATGGATCAGGTTCGCGTGATATTATGGGGACCTACAGAAAAGATGGCTGCTGAAGATAGAAAATTTCAAGAGTTGATAAAAGCTTGGCAAGTTGCAGGTGTAGAAGTTTATGCTTGTAAAGCTTGTAGTGATAATTTTGGAGTCAGCGATGAACTTGAAAAAATCGGCATAGATGTCCGGTATGTTGGAACATTTGTAACTGAAATGTTGAAAGAAGGATGGTATCAACTTACATTCTAGAATATTTTCAAATATATCCCTGAAGAACTGCTTCCGTTGTAACAGTATGAACCCCTTTTTGTATCCACTCTTCTATTAATCTTCTTGATTCTTCTTCATTTATCCCTTCAATTGCATCTATAACAAGATAAATCTCTAAATTTCCAAAGTTGAGAAATCCCTCAATTGCTGTTTTAACACAGAAGTCAATTGCTACTCCATAAATAACTATTTTTTGAGGTTTGATTAATCCAATTAACGGCATTAAATTTGGATTTGAAAAAGCGCTTAGTGCTGTTTTTCTTATGATAATTGGTCCTTTAGATGCGATGATTCTTTCTAGTTTTTCATCTGGATATGTAACAGGATCAATCCATTGAGTTAAATCAGATCTTGTTTCAATTATCTTCTCTTGACCTGGATCATTTTGCATGCAATGAGGGGGGAAAGTCTCTTCAAAATCTGGATTCTCTTTCTCGATTTCAGGATCGGTGTCAGAATGAAAATCTACTGAACCAAGAATACGAATGTTGTTCATTCTAGCAAATTGAGTGAGTTTCTCTAGATTTCCTTTCAGATTTTCAGCACCAGGTACATACAGTTTTCCTTCTGAATTCATGAAATCTACTTGAGTATCTACATCCCAGAATACAACTTCTGTTGTCATTTAAATCAACCTAGTATATTTTTCTCCCTCTTTAAAAAGATTATATTTGGTACTTTTTTACCTATTCCTTTCTTAATCCTCGGATATGAGGTTTTAATTCAGCATAAGGTATAGCACCGTGTCTTACTACTTTGGGAGGTTTAGAAGAAATATCTACAATTGTAGAAGCTTGTCCTATTTCAACAGTACCTCCATCAATAATATATGGTATCTTTCCATTGAAATATTCGAGTACCTCTTTAGCTTTAGTTGCGCTTGGTTCTTCAGCAATGTTAGCACTAGTAGTAGCTAAAGGTGTGTGAGTTATATTGATTAGCTCTTGTACTATTTTATTATCTGGAAAACGAACACCAACAGAAGCTAGTCCTGAAGTTACAACGTTACTAACTTGTGTGTTTTTTTCAACTACTAGAGTTAAAGCTCCTGGCCAAAATTTCTCAGCTAAATTGAAGAACAAGGGTTTAATATTCTTTGCGACATCATATACTTGGTCTACACTCGAGATCAACACATTAATTGGCTTATTTGTTGGTCTCCCTTTGATTTCATACAAAGTTCTTACAGCTTCTTCATTGAAAACATCACACCCCATACCATATAAGGTGTCAGTTGGAAATGCAACAATATGTCCATCTGAAATCGCATTAGCTACCTCTCGAATCTTATTCAAGTTAAGTTGGTCAATATTTACTGAAAATATTTCTGTTTCCATTATTAATCACTCAAGATTTGAGTTTACATAATTTTTCCTTCTCCTTAAATATTGCCCTCAAATTTGAATCATAAAAAAACTTAACATCTTGAAAATCTAGTATAGTTGGATAAAATGGCACAAGAATATCAAAAAACTGTTTTAATTGCTGCTCCTGGAAGTGGAATTGGAAAAATCGTTACAGAGAGACTAATAAAAGATTACTTCAGGGTTATTGGTATAGGTGGAAAAAATAGTAAGGAATTTGTTGATGTACTAAATCAAAACGGATATTCAATTGATTTTGTAGAATGCGATTATACTTCCGAAAGTAGTGTCATAGAAGCGTTCAATGAAGTCAAACTACTCACACCAAAGATAGACGGACTATTAATTTTTGTAGGAGGAAGTTTATTTAGCAAAACTATAGAAGATATCAGCTATACTGACTTTAGACAAGTTTTAGCAGTTAATCTTGATTCAACTTTCCTTATAGGTAGAGAAGGATATATCTGGATGAAAGAGCACAACGGAGGAAATATAGTCTTCTTTGGTTCAACTACTGGATTAAGACCTTCTATGAAAAAAATGCCTTATGGCGTTGCTAAAGCTGCAATTCATAATCTAACTTTATCTTTTGCTCTGGAAGGAGCTGAATATAATATCATTACAAACACTATTGCTCCTGGGTATGTTATGACTGATCGGCATGTTGATGAGCTTAAATATAAAGCAACAGAATCTGAAGATACTTATGAAAATATTGTGAATAAAATCAAAAGTAAAAATCCAATGAAGCAATCTTTGGATCCTGAAGATATTTATCCTCTGATAAAATTGCTATTGACCACAAGTCATATCCATGGTCAAGTTATTAGAATAGATTCTGGTCAAATATTAGGATAATACACTCTTAGGTCTTTTTCGGTTTCTCTCCACAAACCGGACATGCGAGTCCATATCTGAAAAAGGTATCATGATCTTTTCTACATTCAAGCAAGTCGTCTTTTGCAGTTTTAGCTAAAGATTCAGCAATTCTTTCCTCGTATTCTTCTCTATTCATCCATTCTCCTTCTCTCATTTTTTGAGTGTAAGGAACTAAAACCAAGTAAGTAAAAGAAATTGGTAATATCCCTTTTGCTTCATGTTCTTCACTATAACTTTCTTTATAATCTTCAAGAATATCAATTATACTATTTAAAATTTTATTCATATCTTCTTTTGCGAATTTATAGAGAACACCAGGTGTAACAACATTATTTCGTAAATTAATTGGATTCATCCAATCTAGATACCAATTGTCAACTTCTTCAGTTTCATTATCGACAAGTACTCTATCCTTGTGAAGTAGTGCAGCATAATGAGATAAAATTCCTTTGATTTTTAAAAGATTGAAAAAGGTGAATTTTCTATGTGGAGCTCTAAATCCTTCATGATGCAGCTCTCCAAGAATCTGTCTAAATTCATCATAATAGATTCTAGGGATTCGATAAACCTTCTGTTTGACTCTTCTTCCTTTTTCGTTGTAGATTAGTAAATCATCAGTTTCTAAAAGTTCTAATTCTTCAGATTGAAGTATTTTCAGATTGTGATAAACTGAGCTTAGATGCATATTTAGGCTAGATGCAATGTCTGATGCAGTAATCCCCATTATTGATTTTCCATCTAGACTCTCATATCGTCTATTTGAAAATTCAGCATCAAGGATAATGGCCCAGACATCAATGGCAGTAGAATATCTTCTATCTTGAGCTATCTTGAAAATTTGTTCAAGATAAGGAGTCCCAGTTGTATCATAATTCTCATCGATTGCCATTTTTTCTTACCTTCTGCTCAAATACCCAATTCTAATTATTAGAGTTGCGTATTATTTTATTGCTGATGCCTTTATTAAGGTTATTTAGACCGTATCTTTGTTTGATTTCAATTGAATTAATGGTTTATATTCTTGTTACTTTCCTTCAGTACCAATCGTTTCTTCCTTAGCTGCATATTTGAACATAATATATACTGCGAAAGATATTACTATACTTATTGCAAGAAAAACAACTGTACCCAGAATTGAATTTAAGACGTTTACCATTTTTATTACAAACATAAGAAATACTAGATGCTTATATCTGTTTTGTCGATGAGCAATAATTCTTTTGTCTTGAAATCTTTAAATAGGGGGGCTCTATAGTGGCCATATAGGTGACGAAATGCGCTTTCCTTGTGAATTTATTGCTTCATCATTTTTGCCTAATTTGAGAATTAGAGTTGCTCATGAATTAAGAGATAGAGGAATGTCTCAAAACAATATAGCTGAAATTTTGGGTGTGAAACAACCTGTAATTGTTTCTTATTTGCAGAAAAAATTGAATGAAATTGGAGATAAACGAGTTAATCCTCATTTAGAGTCTCTTTCGACAATTATTTCGGATATGCTCAACTCAAAGGAATCACTTGAATTTGTTATGAGAACAATTTGCACTAAATGTAAATCATTAAGGGTGAGTGGTCCGATTTGTTCAGTTCATAAGCAAATGCTTCCAGAGATAAAAGATATCAAAAATTGCAGTATTTGTTCAGGATTTGACACCATTCCTTCATTAACAACAAGATCTGAAATTATTCAGAATCTAAATGATGCTCTTGAAGAAATGAAAAGGAATGAGAATATCTACCAATGGATCCCTGAAATTGGTGCTCAACTAGCTCATTGTGGAACTGATGCAAAAGATTTAGATGATGTAGCTAGCTTTCCTGGTAGAATAATTAAAGTAAAAGATCAAATTACTAATGTTAGTTCTCCTGAATTTGGTTGCTCCAAAACTTCTTCACTTCTCTTATTGTGGATGAAAAAAAATAATCCAGATATTCAATGGATTTTAAGCTTGAAAACTAAGGAAGAACTGAAAAAAATTCTTCAAACTAACAAAATTAAATATATTGAAACAGAGCATTTAGATCTGGAAAAAAACCAGATTCTATCAGATATTGAAAAAGGAAATCGAATAATAGATATAAGAGTTCTTATTGATAAGGCAAGTCCTGGATTTGAATCAATTTCGTATATATTTGCAAAAGAAAAAAAGAACATCCTAGATATTATTGCTATTCTCTTGTAATTCTATAGGTCACCTATATAGTGAACCTAATATTTAAAACCTAAATACATTGAGTTAGCATGATACTATGAAAAAAAGCATTTTGCTAAGTTTAATTGTTTTAATGATTCTATTACCTATTGGGATGAAATCTGAAGGTTACAACTATGCAGTAGAAGATTATTCTTTGGTAATTTACACATATGAATCTCTTCTTGCAGATCCAGGTTATGACTATATCTCAGGATTTTCGAACTATAGTGGAATACCTGAAGAAGAGATACAAGTTATTCTTCTAGATGATGCTAACTCTGTAGTTACTCAAGCTGCGTTAGAAAAAAATAATCCAGTCGCAGATGTGTTAATTGGAATAGATAACGTTCTAATTCACACAGCAAAGGAACAAGAAATTTTACAGACATATAATTCACCAGCTTTGGTTAATATATCTCAAAGCATAGTAGACAATTTGGATCCTGAAAAGTATGTTATTCCATATGATATGGGAGTAATTGCTTTATGGCACTCACTTAGCAGACTTAATACATCTACAAATCCTGAATTAGATGGACTAGAATTGCAAGATATTCTAGATTATGATTTAGATAAAAAACTAGTAGTTGAAAACCCAAATTTCAGTTCTCCAGGATTAGGTTTCTTGCTATGGACTATAGCAGTATATGGTGACCCTCAAATTGAGTTTGAAGGGTTGTTAGGTCAGGATTGGAGAAATTGGTGGAAAGAAGCAAAGAAAGACTTACGCATAGCTTCAAGTTGGGGAGATGCATTCAGTATCTACTATACTGAGGAAGAAAATAGACCAATGATGGTTTCTTATGGTACTAGTCCTGCTTATGATGTTTGCCATCCTCTATATGGTGTAGGAGAAGGTAATCCTCCTCCTTCAGCTGCTTTATTATCTCATGAATTAGATTTTGATAATGCATGGTTACAAATAGAAGGTATTGGTTTGGTGAAAAATGCAAATCATCCTGACAATGGCAAGCAATTTATTGATTGGTTTCTAAGCAAAGAGTTGCAGGATAATATTGCTCTCAATAATTGGATGTATCCAGTTCATAATAACGCTACTATCTCCAGTTGCTTTATAGACAATTCAATCAATCCCAATGATGTAGATATCTTGAATGATCTAATATCACCTGAGGTGTTGAATGACAATCTTGAGAAGTGGAAAAGTGATTGGAAAACAGAAGTAGCTCCATTCAGCAATTTCACAGGAATTATATTTTCCTTTTTGACCTTAACTATAGCTTATATTATCTTGAAGAATCGCAGAAACTAAGTAGGTAAAATAACTATGCATAGATCTATTCAGAAAAAGAAAACTGATATGGGTGGTTTATCTAATAAATTCATAATAGGTCTGTCAGTTATAGCACTAATATCATTCCTCTTAGCTTTTTTCTATGTTCCAATAGTTAGGATATTTCAGACAGCTTTTAGCTCTGAAACAGGAAACAGTTTTCAGGTTTTTTGGGAAACTATTAGTGATCCGTTTAACCTTAAATTCATGGGTTTTACCTTCCTACAAGCTTTTCTCTCAACCATTTTATGTCTCCTATTTGGATTGCCTGTTGGTTATTTCTTTGCAAAATATGAGTTTAGAGGAAAAAAACTGATAATTAATCTACTAACTATCCCTTTTGTTCTACCACCAGTTATAGTTTTGATTGGATTTACTGTTACTTATGGTCAAGGAGGCTGGGTAAATCTTCTTTGGCAAAATATTTCTAATTCAAGTAGTGCTTTGATTACTATAGATGGAACGGTTCAAGGAATAGTCCTTGCACATGTATTCTATAATCTATCAGTTATAATTCGTCTAACAATACCTGCTTGGCAGAGCATAGATTATGAACAAATAGAGGTTTCTTCAACTTTAGGTGCAAAGAGAAATAGAATATTCAGGAAAGTTACTCTTCCTCAAATAAAAAATGCAATAATTTCTTCCTCATTGCTAGTTTTTATCTATACTTTCAATAGTTTTGCAATTGTTATGAAACTTGGTAATTTTAATTTTTATACTCTTGAAGTTTTGATTTATGAATCTTTTGACACACTAAATTTCTCAGCAGGAGCATCGCTAGCAATTGTACAGCTTATCATTAATAGTTTGATTATTATTCTCTATCTAGCTGTTGAACGAAAATCTAGAAAAATGGCAGAAGGAAAGGAAAAAGGACTAAAAACTGAGAAATTATCTCTGAAAGCTAGAAATTGGAAATCCCGAATGGCATTGATTTCTTATCTTTTATTCATCATAATTGTTCTAATATTCTCTTTTGCTCCAATAATTGCAATAATAGTTAAATCATTTATTCCAGACAATACTATTGTATCTCCTTTGTGGGGATATTCTCAAATATTCACTCAACAGAAAATTACACCTCTAAGTACAACTACATTAAGACTGTTCGGAAATACATTTCTCTTTGCATTAATTGCATCAGCTATTAGCCTGTTGCTTTCAGTTCTAATAGTCTTTATCTTAAGAAATAGATATCAGAGAATAAAGAAATACGAAAAATCAATTTCTGAGAGTTTAGTATCCTATCTAGTAATTCTCCCGATGGCAACCTCATCAATAACACTAGGTCTAGGATTGTATCTGAATTTTGGGAACTTAAGTTCATACTATAATGCTGTGTGGATTTTCATAATTATGTCTCATGTTTTAATCAGTATACCTTTTGTAACGAGATCAATATTAGTAGCATATAGCAGAATTGACGTAGAACTACTAAATGTTGCATCTTCATTGGGGGCGTCAAGATTCACAATTTTTAGGAAGATAGAGTTTCCTTTGATTAAAAGAGGAATAATAGTTGGTGGAATTTTTTCCTTTGCAATAAGTTTAGGAGAATTTGGTGCAACATATCTGTTGGCAAGAGCAAATTTTGAGACATTATCAATTGGTATATACAAGCTTCTGAAGTCCCAAACATTACAGATTTCAACAGCAATGGCAAGTATATTGGTGATAATCACAGCATTATGTTTCTATCTGATTAACAAATTAGGAGATATTGAGTTGAAGGTGTGAAAATGGTTAATGTTAACATAAAGAGTTTATCAATGAAATATGAAAAAAAACTGATAATAGACAATTTTGATTTGGAAATCCTTGATGGTGAATTATTAGTTCTTCTTGGAGAGAGTGGATGTGGAAAGACAAGTCTTCTGAAGATAATAGCTGGAATCATACAACCTGAAGAGGGAGAAATTCTATTTGATCAGGAAGATATAACTGACTTTAAACCTCAAAGAAGGAAAGTTGGGTATGTTCCTCAAGCTCAAGTGCTATTTCCACACATGAACATAAAACGGAATATTGCTTTTGGATTAGAAGCTCATAAATTACCTAAAGAAGAAGTTGAAGAGAGAATAAAGTGGATTTCTGAAATTACTCAAATTCAGGAATTATTAGAACGATTACCAAGTGAAATCAGTGGGGGGCAAAAACAGCGAGTAGCGCTAGCTCGAGCACTAGCTATAAAACCCAATCTACTACTGCTCGATGAACCTCTTTCAAGCATCGATGCTTCTAGTAGGGAATCTTTAGCTTTAACAATAAGACGAATTCAAAAGGAAACAGAAATTACTACTCTTTATGTTACACACAACCAAGAGGAAAGCAGACTAATCAGTGACAGAGTAGCTGTAATGTACGATGGCAAAATCCAACAAATTGGTAGTGTAATAGAAGTTGACAAAATTCCTAAAAATTACCTAATAGCAAAAATCATGGGCACTCCAAATATCTGGTCGGTAGATTACATTAATTCTAAAGATGAAGGAACTAAACTATCAACCTCTATAGGTACCTTTAATTTACCTTTTAAAATTGATAGAAAAATAACAGGTATTAGAGTTCCACCTACCTCAATCAAAATAACACAAAATGACTGTGCACTTGAAGATAATCTAGAACTTCATGGGAGAGTAAAATCAATCATCGAGAAAGATGAAGAATATTATCGTCTTGTTATAGATTTGGAAGACACTAATCACGAATATATTAAGGCTGATTGTAAGAAAGCAACATTTAATATTGACACTGCTTCCAATAAAATATTGAAGATTTGTGTTTCTTCATCGGAGGTCGTTCTAATCTGATTTCTGAGGAGTTAAAAACTAAAATAGAAATAGCTATAATTGAATCTTTTAAAGATTATCAAGAGTTTAGTTGGCAACCTATTGAGAAAGGCTATACTAATCAAAAGTATCTAATTTCTGGAAAGAAGAATAATCCATTAGCTGTTTGCAAAATATTCTCAAAAAATGAAATCTATAAATCTGAATTAAGATTTGAAAGAGAAAAACATTCACTCGAACTATTCGGAGGAGATATAGCACCTCAACTGATCTGGTCAAGTAAATCAGGTATCATTGTTTATGAATACTTAGTAGGAGTAGAGCTCCACTTAGTAGATTATAATAATCTGAATCCAGCTCTCATAACTGAGCTAATTAAGAAAGTTCACAAGAAAACAAGAAAAGAGTCAAAGTCTTTGAAAGATGATGTACTCAAATACTATTCATCAATACTTGAGTTGGTTTCCTCTTCAACAGATGAATATCCGAAGAAACTGATAGACAAACTAAGGAAATTAACAATAAGACAATCTGAAATACTAGATGATCATTCTAAATACATTACTCATGTTCATGGAGATTTGATACCTCCAAATTTCATTATTAATGATGGTGATGTCAAACTTCTAGACTGGGAATTTTCTAGAACAGAACTTCCATTTTTTGATTTTCAGTATTTTAACTATTATGCAAAAGCTCATGGGATCCCAATACAACTTTCGATACCTGGAAATCTTGAAAAATTCTACCACGATTTAGTAGATATATTAGAAAGATTATGGAGACATGGATATCTGAAGAAAAACAAAGAAATATTCTATGATATAGAGAAACCCTAAATCTATAAAAACAAGTTATTCTACATTCTTGTATGGATGCTGAAGTTGTTTATTTTGATCCATCAATTCCTAAAGTTCTTTTATCAAAAGCTTTGAAACCATTTTGGAGCAAAGTCATTTTCTCCAAAGTTGGACCTATTGTCCATAAGAAGAACCACACCTTTGAAATAGAGAAATCTAATGAGGTTCTAACAAAGACACTTAGAGGTGGTATTTGTGGGTCAGATTTACATCTTATTGATCTAGATTTTGATTTAGATGTAGCACCAACTATAGTTCCTTCTCCATCCCCAAGACACATGGGACATGAATGTGTAGGAGAAATTGTAGAATTAGGAGAAAGTGTGTCAAAATTGAAGAAAGGGGATAGAACAGTTGTACAGAAAGGTCCATGTTGTATTTTGCATCAGGAAGAAGAAATCTGTCCCAGATGTGAAGAAGGTGATTTTTGGTTATGTGAGAAAGCAGGTCAATTTGCAGAATTCACAGAATATGATGCAGCTGGAGGATGGAGTACAGCTTTCAAATATCATGAAAATCAGCTTGTGGTTCTACCTGAAGAAATTACTAATGATCAAGCGATCTTGATTGAACCTTTATCTTGTTCTCTGAGAGGTGTGCTTAGAGCTAAACCTGTTGTTGATACTAACATTCTCATAATCGGTGCAGGAACTATCGGATTATGTACTTTGGCAAGTTTAAAAGCTATCCAACCAAACGCTAACATAGTTGTTATGGCTAAATATGGTTTTCAAGCTGAAATTGCTAAAAAACTTGGAGCAAATGAAACTTTAGGAATCAAGGAAATAGATGATTTTCTAATAAACAAAACTAGAGCTGTCCAGTACAAAGGATACTTTGGTAATAGAACCTACATTGGAGGATTTGATCTGATTTTTGACTGTGTAGGAAATCCATCAACTATACACAATTCTTTAAGATGGGCAAAAGGTAAAGGAAAGGTTATGGTTTTAGGAATTGATCTTAAGCAAGGTAAATTTGATTTCTCCCCTGTATGGTATCAGGAAGTTGATTTACTAGGATCACTTATTCATGGAATTGAAGATTGGAATGGAGAGAAAAAATCAACTTTTGAGATTGTAATTGATTTGCTAAAAACTAAGAAAATTCCTTCTACTATTTCTGAAATTATTACTCATAGATTCCCTCTATCAGATTATAAAAGTGCTATAAGTTTAGCCTTTAATAAACGGAAAAATCAAGCAATAAAAGTAATATTCGATTATGAGTTGTAAAATTCTATTCATGAATAAGTTTTAATACCAATCAATTAACCAAAGCAAAGCATATAATAGTGAGTTTCTAAATTGAGTAGTAGTATAAGTAAATTAGTTTCTTCTTCTTTCTTTGGTCTGAGGTATTATAATGCAAAACATAGGTGAATTAAATGGGATATAGACGTAATGATGAACCCAGAGAGATGCACAAAATCAACTGTTCTGACTGTGGACAAGAAGCAGAAGTACCATTCAAACCTGATGGAGAAAGACCAGTTTATTGCAGGGAATGTCATCAAAAACATAGAAAAAGATACTAGTGAAAGAGAATTTACTTTAACTATATCTTCCTTTTCTTTATTTTTTTCGACCTGTCTTTGAATCTTTTTGGAATATCAGAATAATATATAAGCAAGAAGTTACATATATACTATAATATTCACTTGGGAGTGCTTCAGATGACTGAAGAAGAAAAAACAAACAAGATTATATTTGAATTCGATATAAGCAATGTATTAGATATAGTGGGAAAATGGTTTGAATCTAAAATGATTCATTATAGTGATGAGATGTTTAGTGATTACTATGAACATGTTAAGAGGAGAATTCTTCCAGGTGATAGTTTAAATGATTATCTTCTCTTAAGAGTTAATGAACTAATCTTCAAGCTTTTAGGTGATTACCACGATAAGAAGAAGGAAGCATACAAAGAAGTTACTGAAGAAGAAGCTGAACTTGTACCAGAATGGTTCTTGACTGAAAGATATACAGAAATTCAAGAAATGTTTTCATCTAAATTTTTCAAACACACTTTTACAGAAGTCGATATCGAATATGACAGTGCAATGAAAATGTTTGGAGTAACTCTTCATCTTGAAAAAGAAATAGATAGTACCAGTTATGAAATTTTGTTAAATGATGTTCGCTCTTATCTTAAGAATAGAATTACTCTGCTTAACTTCAATCAAGGTAAAGTTCTGGGACCTAATATTCTGGAAATAACCTTTGGAATCGATTGGTAACTTTACTTTGTTTCTTTCAGATTATTTGGTTTTTTCTCCATTTCTTTAGCATTAATAAATGATAATGCTGAAATCGTTATGAGAAGTATTATTGCTCCAGCTCCTTGAAACCAATCAAGTCCGAATCCTAAGAAGTAATAATTCACAACAATTGCTAGTAGAGGAAAAGCTAATTCTGCTAAACCTGCTACTGAAGCTTTAGATCTTTTTAGACCAAAATAATATAGAGCAAGAGGTAGAATACCTCCTGTAAAAATTGTTGAGAATAAAATACATACAATTATTGGCCAGTTCCAGTTAAATGGCCCAAATACGCTAACTGATTGACCAAGCATCCCATAATAATCTTTAGTATAAGTAAAGAGAATAATGTTGAAAATTAGTAAGAAAAGAAAACCTCCAACATATCGTAGTAAAGTAAGATCCCAGTAATCGACTTTTTTAGTTAATATTCTTCCAAATACTGTAGAACCTCCCCACAAAGTTGCTGCAATTAATGAACATAATATTGCAACTAATCCTGAATAATCGAATGTCTGTGAGCTTGCGATAATATCAGGTGTAACTATAAGCCCAATTCCAATTAATGATAGAGCTAAAGCACCCCAAAACCATTTAGTAGGTCTCTCCTTCAGAATAAAAAAAGCAAAAATAAATGTAATTAGAGGTTGAGCTTTTTGCAAAAGAATAGCAATAGTTGGATTACCTAATGCGAAGGAGACCAGGAAGAAAAATAATCCTAGAGCAGACCCTCCTACTGAGATGAAGATAACTGCAAACCATTCAAGTTTAGTAAAACTTTTCATAGCTTCTTTCAGTTTACTAAATCCCCTTGCAAATAATAGTATTGGAAAGAGGATGATTAAACCAAAGAAATGTTCAATCAAAGTAACAAATGAAGACATTCTTGGAAAAGCCATTGTTCCTTTGAATCCACCACTTCCTAGAAATGGTGCACTAAATAAAACTGGATATCTCACAGGTGCATCGAAGGCTCGTGCTGCGTTAGCTAGAGAAACCAAAGCAGGTCCAAATTTTTTAAGAGCTGGTTCATCAGTTTTTGTCATAATTCTACCTCTCTATTGAATCTATGTTCTTAGGAGCAAGAAAATTAGATTGTGTCACGTTTTTAAGTTTTGCTACCCAGAAGTGAGTATGTGTCTTATTTTCTATTAAACAATAAACTTCTCATAAATCTCCTGATACATAAAAACTAGAGATTCTGTTGTAAGTTCTTTTTCAAACATTTTTCTCATTTTATTCTCAGGTCTTCTTCTTTGAATAAGTTTGACAATTCGGATATAGAGAGCTTTCCAGAATGGCCATAAAGTTACTAATTTGATCAATGCTAATAAGAATTTAAGGAAAAATTTACTAAAAATTATGAAAGAATTTTTGAAATTGAAATTCAAATCTTCTTTGAAACTGAATTCTTTACCTTTCTTCTTAACTGATTGATAAGTTTCGATCAGATTACCTTTGATTTCTGAAAATCTCTTACCAATATACTTGTGTATTTGTATGGTACCTCTTGAGAAAATAGTTTTGACTAAAGTAAATATTATGTGTTTTATATATAGTAAGATTGCTAGTACAATTAATAGAAATGGCATCAAAATGGCTAGTATTGAAACTCCAATTGCTTTCAAAACAACAACGAATTTTGGTAAAGTACGATAAATGTCTTCCAAATACTGTTCTGTACCCAAAGCAAGTGATATTGCTAGCTTGTTAATTTCTATATCAGTAATGATTTGTTTGTATTTCTCCTCTTGTTTTTCAATTCCTTTCAAAGCACCTGTAATTAAAATTGACTTGATTGTTTCTTCTTCTATTCCTTCTTCTTTCCTTTTTCTATTTAAGGTATAGAATGCTTCTTCAGCTTTTTCTGGAGTCAACTGATTTCTTACAGCAAATCGTTCTAAAGCTTCTTTTCTTCTCCAAGGAAGAATAGACTGTTCCTTACTCCAGATTAATAGTGCAAATGTTCTAGAAGTAGAATCCTTAACTTTAGCTAAATCAAATTCTGTTATAGGTATATCGATTTTCTTGAGAAGTTTTTCTAGTTCCTGTTTTGATCTTTCTGGGACATTTTTAGTATCCAAAGCTAATAAGCCTTCAACTTTCTCTTTTACAGTATCTATTTCCTCCTTTATATCCAGCTTGAATTCCTCTAGAGTTTCACTAGAAATTGGAGGTGCGTCAAAGAACGAAAATGATGACTTTGCAGCATAATAGGGTATAGCAAAGAAATTTTCTAAGTCTTGATAGATAGAAGCCCATCTATAAGCTCCCATCTTAAGTAAATATTTACTAGAATTATGAAATACTACATAGAGAGGACCAAATAAAGTTACTAGCCATGATATAAGTAACATTATAGTTCCCATTCCAATAATTATGATAGCTGTTGGCAAAGCTGGCCATTGTGCTTTAACCATGTTCACAATTCCCTCCCCCCAAATTATTGTTGGAATTAATACCAAGATTATGGGTGAAATTCCCATACTCATTGCTTGACCAATTGTTCTTCTTAATGGATAGTTTTTCATGACTTTGTTCTCTCTCAGAGATAGTTCGTCTAACTCATTTGCAACTTCAGAAATTTCTTTTGATTTCTTTCCTGCCATTATTTCAGAGACTGGAAGAGTTATTTTTCTAATCATATTAAAGAACGGAACATATTCACGCAAAGCTTTTGGGATAAAGATATCAAAAATTACCAATGCAAATTTTGCACTTACTGAAATTATGGTGATTAGAATTGATAAAATAGTGAATGATATTTTCCTATCCTTAGATTTCTCGTTTTTATCCTTTTCTTTGGATTCAGGAGTTTCTTCTGTGGTTTCTTCATCCACTTCTTCATCTACTTTCTTAGACTTGTTCTCACTCTCTGAAAAAGCCATTACATAAACAATATCAAAGGTAAATTTTAAAGTTGCGTAACTATCAAAAGGGAAAATCAAACAGTTTCACGAGTTAGAAGTAAATCTGTTATCAATAATTTGTCATATATTTCTTCGTACATTGCAATTAGAGATTCTGTAGTTAAATCTCTTTCAAAGGATCTTTGTTGTTTTTCTTCTAAACTTCTTCTTGTCCAGATTGGACTTATGAAATTATAGATTCCCTTAAAGAATAACCATATTATCATTGGAATAAGTTTGATGAGAAAGATTAAACCAGTCTTGAAAATTGAAACAAAATCAATGTTAAGATCTTCCTTGAAACTAAAGGATCTCCCCCTTTGTCTAACAGAATCATAAGTTGTAGTAAGAGTTTCAGATATTTCTTTAAATCTGTGTGAGAAAAATCTAATAGTTTTTCTTGTACCTATTGATAGAATAGTTGTGAAGAATGAAACTAGAATATGTCTAATATATCTGTAGAAGATGTAAAACAACATCACAAAAGGCATTAAAGGTGCAACAATCAACACAGCTAGTTTTTTACCATATTTAATATACCATGGAATACCTGTAAATTCATCTTTGATGTATTGTTGAGCACCAAGAGCTAAAGAGATAGCAAGTTTGTGATATTCTACATCTGGCATGATCTGCTCATATTTTGTCTGTTGCTTAGCTACTCCTTTGAGGGCTCCAGTTATAAGAACTGAGGAGAAGAGATCTTCACTAATATATCCTTCATCTATTTTTTTGAGAATAACTTTGAAAGCTTTATTAACTTCTTTTCTGCTCATATCATTTTTCTTGGCAAATCTAATTTTTGCTTCTTGTCTGATCCAAGGTATAGCAGAGGATTCATTATCCCAAATTAATAGAGCAAAGATTCTTCCAGTTTGGCTAGTAATTTTGGATATATCTAATTCGTTTAGTGAGAGTTCCGCTTCGTTTAACAAACTTTCAAGATTCCCTTTAGATCTATCTGGAACTTTTCTTGAATCAAGAGTAAGCAGTTGTTGAACTTTCTCTTTCATAGCGGTTACTTCCTCCGTGATTTCTAATCTAAAGTCAACCATTGTTTCCGTAGAAACAGGTGGTGCATCAAAAAAGCTAAAAGAAGATTTAGCTGCATGATATGGCAGAGAAAAGAAGTTTTCAAGACTTCTGTATATGTTTGCCCATCTATAAGCTCCCCATCTCATAAGATATAGACTACACTGATGAAATAATGCATAAATTGGACCAAAAATTGTTGCTATCCAAGAAACAACAAGAAGACCAGTACCAAAGAGAGTTATTGTCCATATAGGTTTGAGATTAAACCAATGTTCGAAAATATAAATTAGATCAAGATTTTTGAATAAATTGGGGGCACCCAAAGGTCCTAGTGTTGATAAATGGGGGAAAGAGAAAAAGAAGACTGCATATCCTATTTTGAATATTCTTACAATTATTGTTGGGATAGCTATAATAATCAATGGAGTACCAATAGCTACATTGATGACTTCTCCAAAAGCTCGTCTCATAGGGTAAGCTTTCATCATTTGTCTCTCTTTCTTAACTATCTCATCAAGCTCCTGAGAGACTTCCAGAATTTCTTTGGATTTTTGACCTGAAAGAAAATTTGCTGCAGTAAGAAGATATTTTCTATACATTTGTAGTAAGGGAACCAACTCTCTTAAACCTCTTGGGACAAATATATCAAAAACAGTCAAGCTAAACTTTCCTACTGCGGAAACTATAGTAAATAGTACAGATAGAATAATGAAAGAAGCTCTCATTAAAAGTGGGAACACTTTAGTTTGCAATTTATGCCACAAAGCTTTAAGTTTCTCTTTTGTAAATCTCCTTAATCTAGGTGGATAAAGGATGAGAAAGAAATATTTGAAAAATTTCAAAATTGGCCAAATGAATATGTAGTATTCAAACAGTAATATAAAACCTAAGGGAGTGTAATAATGAAAAACATATTCATTTAAGAATTCCCAAGCTTCTTTGCTTTTTGCCTTAAACCACACCCAAAACTTCCCCAATCCCTTTAGAATTTTTTCTTGAAGATGATTTGAAGTTTCTTTTATCTTTTCAATCTGTTTAGAACCAAATTCTTTCATTCTTTTAGAAAAACCATTTTTTGTATTCAACTCATTTTTTTCAGGTGGTTTTTCTTTATTTGACATTTTAATCCCTATTTAGTCAATGGATTATTTTCTGGCTCAAATGATAACTTAAGTTATTTCACAAGATATTGACTTATATGTCTTTTTACACATTTTCTCTCTTTTTCATCTAATTGAAATAAAACGTAAACAAGATTATCAATTTCTGAATCAATTGAAGGAATTAGATGCTTTTCTTCAAGCAATATCTTTACTTTATCGTGGAGCTCTTCTTTCAGATTATTCTCTGGGAAAATGAAAGGTAAATCATGCAGATACATTGGTAGGTAATGAAGGTATTTTCCAGTTATTTCAGTACTAGAGTACATGATCGAATAAAGATAACTGAATAGTTCTGAATTTAATAATGACAAAATAAATTCAAGACTAATTCCTAAATCTCTAGCTTCTTGCTTTAAATGACCTAACAGGAAGATATCTTTACAAACAAAGCCTGTCTCATCTAAAGTTGCTCTCATTCTCAAGGCATGTTGGCAAATGATTATCTTTTTCGAAGTAAAGATTTCAATTTTAGGAAAATTGTTTTTCATTCCTTTGGCTTTGTCATGGTCATATTCAAGGTAAAATCCTTTCCAATTTATACCGTACCTTTCTACTTCTCTGTTTCCACCAAATGGTTTTCCCCCAAGAAATTTCTTAGATTTGTCACTTATGGGTTTATCAAAAACAAAATGCTCTCTTAATCCCTTTCTATGAAAAGATATTGACCATCTAAACTTTATCAAGTCTCCTAGAGTAAAATCAGCTCTGCTTAATATTTTTTCAATGATTGAGAGAGAGATAAAATCTGGAAGAAAGATTGTTTTATTCGTGGTTTTACTGAAAACTGTAGAATCAATGCTCATAATTTTTGAATGAATGTTCTCGGTAAGTAACTCGTCATAGGTAACATTGTGCGCCAGTTTGATTGTATTTTTCTCTTGATTACTCTTATCTAATAGGAGAATAATCGGGTAAACAGCTGGTTGGAACACTTTTTGATGAGTCAAATCTACGATTTCAGATATAAGGTGATTCTCAAGTAGATATCTTCTCATTTCTTTTGAATATCTTGAACTAAGAAATTTACTAGGAATTATATATCCTAGTTTTCCTTTAGCTTTTAACATATCTATTCCCAGTTCTACAAAGCAAGAATAAACATCAAAATGAGCTCTTGCAGCTTTGGGAAAATTTTGTAAGCAAAGATTCTTTGTTTTGGGATCCATCCGTTTAGCTTCAATATATGGTGGATTACCAACAACAAAATCATAAAGTTGCAGTTTAGCTGTTTTAACATCAGAAATTTCCTTTTTGGCTTTCGTGTTCAATGAATTTGTGTGATGAATATTTGGAATAAAGGATGAACCACTACCAATTTTACCTTCAGCTTCATTAATTATTGTTAGAGCTAAATTAAATTTTGAAATAAAAACTGCAATAGGATCAACATCAAATCCAACAACATTTTCTTGAATATATTTGATTATATCAACAATAGATTTAGTTTCAAGATTATCTTTCATTATCAATTTAACAGCTTGAGCAAGAAACAAACCTGACCCTGATGATAGGTCAATGATATTCTGATTGTTTTCTATTGTAGATTTATTTGGGTATCCTAATTGATGGAGAATATATTTGATTACTGAAATAGGAGTAAATATAATTCCTTGTCCTTGTTTATCTGTCTTAGTCAATATACCTTGATAGATCTCTCCAAGCGGATCTACACTAGTTTCCGCTCCAAATCTCTTTTTGGTGTTATTAATGGTTTGATAAATTTTGGAGTAATCTTCTAGTATACTTGTATCAATTATTGATGGAAGTATATCAGAAGCTTTCAAGATTTTTTCTTTGAAGGATAAAGCTGGTTCAATTACTTTATAATTTTCTAAACAATGAACAAGATATAGTCCGCCAAGAATCTTAAAACTATGTAAGATATCATTGCTTCCAAGGATATCTCTTTCAAGAATCTGATTATCTATTTGAAACAACATTTCTTCTAGAAAATTGACTGAACCCATTAGAATTTCCTACGTGGTTTTATGAAAAGGATGACTGATTCATACTAAAAGTTTTCTGAGTAAAGCTGCTGACTAATTCAGATATATCTTATCTTAACTCGATTAAATTTAGCAATACATGAATTACACAAAGCAGAAGGTTTCTGAATAAGTGTTTCAAAACTTGTTGTTTCTTTCATTAGACAATTATCTTTACATTGTTGAAGACCTAAGACTTTCCCAACATGAAATGCAACTTCTTTCGCAACTAGAGTTCTAGTAGCCATTCTAGAAGTTGAAACTATTGTTCCTTTTATAGCTTCAGCATAACCAAAGACATATCGACCATCCAAAACTAGAGTTTTTTCTATAAGCCATAAGAAGAACGAAAGACCTTCTGATTTGGCATTTTCTAGTAATATTTTTGCATCAAAAGCGTTTCTTTCACTATTCCAAGCAACTTGTCGAGGGATTCTTACACCTACTGATCTGAATTGCATCTGAAAGACATCATTTAGGAAATTCTCAACATGTTCTGAGACTTCGTCAGCTATTCTTTCACAGTAGTAAACTTTGAAATACCTAGGCAAGACTATCAGTAAACAAATAGGTGTTTTTGACTAATAATATTTATGATACTCTCATTGAAATTAAAAGAACAAAGAGATTGCTATTAACGTAGTTTTTTTGAGAAGTTGTATGTCCCATGAGCAACTATTTCTTCATTTAAACCCATTTTTATAAAGAACTCAATCTGTTTTGGGTTTTGCGTATAGTTTATTTCCTTGATAATATTCATATTAGGAGGTAAGTTATATCCTGATTCAAATTTACCTTTAAGATGTGCATATTTATTCCTTGAATTCAGAATCATATTTGAGGTTTCTATATAACCTTCTGAGTTGAAACTAATAAACTTTATTTGTTCTTTTGTTTTGTCAAAAAACAAAAAGTTTCTGGAAATCAATTCTTCTTTATTTTCAAAAATCTTTACTTGAGCAAGTTCAATAATGTCCGAACCAATCCTCCTGCATGTAAGATAAGACTCAAATTCATCTTTACCTGACAGAAGAGTACCCTTCCATAAACCATAGATCCACTCTAACTCATCTATGGGATTTGCAAAATCCATATTTATAAACGAAGGAGTGAATTTAAAAACTCTATTATTTATGAATCTTAATGAATAAATCTAAGAAAATAGATTTAGAAAATAGCAAAATTCTAGATTGGAATATAGATACAGCTCTTTTATTGGAAGCTTTGACTCATCCCAATTATCATCAACAGCCTGAACCTGTTAAGAACTTCGAAAGACTGGAATTTCTAGGTGATTCTATACTTGATACTTTAACTGCTGAATGGCTCTATAATGAAACTGATGAAGATGTAGGAATTCTTTCACAACTCCGTTCTCTATTAGTTAGAACAAATACTTTGGCTGAAGTAGGGAAAGAATTGGGAATTGCTAAAAAACTTAGAACTGAACCAAATTATAGAATAGTTGAAACAGATCTTGAAGATAGTTTAGAAGCTATTTTTGGTGCATTTTATCTTTCAAAAGGTGTTGATATTACAAGAGATTTCTTCTACGAACTCTTCCTCCAAAGATTAAAACATTTCAAGAATGAAATCAATGATGAAAAAGGAAGAGAAAGAATACTAAAACTAACAGTTTGTGAACTTAACCCAATTAATCAACTCCAAGAATTTTTCCAAAAAGAGGGATTAGCTCTTCCAGAGTACTCTCTCATAGCAAGAGAAGGTGAAGACCATGAACCAAAATTCCTAATGCAATGTAAAGCAAAAATTGGAGATAAAGAGTATTTAAGTTCAGGAAAAGGGTCAAATAGGAAATCAGCTAAACGTGCAGCTGCAGATAAAATGATTAAAAAATTAAAAATAAAAGAAGAAAGATGATTTCTCATTAGGTTTAAGTATCAGTTTATCTATTAACTAGTGATGAGTGATCTACAGATTGATTCTTCAAAAGCAATAGAGTTTATTCGAAACAAAGGGAAAGATGGAGATCTACTAAAATTAGCTTTAATGCTTGGAGAAAATTCTGACACACAGGATCTTTTACTTGAACATCTTGAACTTCAGAACTCAGATGGAGGTATCCCTTTTAGAATGAGAATAGGATCTCTTAGTACTATTGGTCCATCTATAACTTTTTTCAAAGATTTTCTTATCTTAGATATGAAAGAAGAAATTAAGGACTATCTATATAGTGTTGTTAATTTTCTTTTGATGAATCAACATGAAGATGGATTCTTTGAAGAACCCCAAAGCATTAAGAATTTTGAACCTTCAATATGGGAAACTCCAGGGACTGATCCTAACAGGATTTACTGTACAGCAATAGTAATCAACTTTTTATTAGGAATGGGTGATGATTCTTACAGAGATTTCTTGTTGAAAGGAATTGACTATTTATCAAGGAATTGGAGAGATGATGCTGGATTGAAGAGCTATCCTCATGCTTTATGGAATGCTGTTCCATCTTTTATTGCGATTAAAGGAGAAGATGATTCGATATCTCGAAGAGGACTGGAAATGCTTCAAACATTCAATCTAGATAATTATCCTTCTTCTTCATTGGTCTGGATGATTGAAAGCTTCATCAATGCAGGATTGGAAAACCACAGTTTTGTTACTCGATTAGTTAATGTACTGATTACTAGACAAACACTTGATGGAAAATGGGAATCAGAAGATGGAGAAGATTTTGATGCAACTACAACTTTAACTGTACTTCTCGTTTTAAAGAAACTAAAATATATCTAAACCTTCTTTTGGAGAAAAAACTTTTATCTGCTATATTGATTTAATCACAATATGATTGTTGATGGACACACTGATGTAATCTGGGCTTTAGCAAGAGAGAGGAGAAAATTTTCTGAAGAATCTGAGATAGGTCATGTGGATCTTCCAAGATTGAGAAAGGGTAATGTTATAGCTGCCTTCTTTGCAGTTTTTCCTGCTCGGAGTGACTTTGATATCTATAGAGGAGTAGACTATTGGTTTTCTCTGCTTGAACAAGAAGAAAATCAATTGAAACAAGTTAAATCAATAGAAGATTTAGAAAAGTGTAAAAATGAAAACAAAATTGGAGCTGTTTTACATTTCGAAGGTTCTGGAGGGATAGATAGTGAGTTCCTCTCATTAAGAAACTATTATAGATTAGGCCTTAGGAGCATTGGTTTAAGCTGGTCTAACCTTAACAGATTTGCTACTGGTGTTACCTTCAATATGCTAACCGGAGAAAGTTACAATCAAGATAGAGGTTTGACAGAAACTGGAAAAGAACTAGTAAATGAATTGAACAAAATTGGGATTATAGTTGATGTTAGTCATTTGAATGAAAGATCCTTCTGGGATGTCATTGAACAAACAAATAAGCCAATAATAGCTTCACACAGTAATGCATATTCTATTTGTAATCATCCAAGAAATCTGAAGGATGAACAGATAAAAGCCATCGCTGAAACAAACGGGACTATAGGAATTAATTTTTGCGCATCGTTTTTGTCTAGCGAAAAGAAGAAAGACCAGATTCAGCTAGAGGATATAAGAAAGCATATTGATTATATTGTAAAGCTAGTTGGGATAAACCATGTCAGTTTTGGTTCTGACTATGATGGTGCAATTGTACCTGATATAATAAAAGATGTGAGTCATTTTCCTATTCTAGTTGAGTCTTTAGAAAAAAATGGATATGACAATAAAGATTTAGATAAAATTAAGTCAGAAAATTTCATGAGGGTTATGAAAGAAGTATGGAAGTAATTTTTATTCTTTATCTTCTTCTGGATGTATTAATTCAAGTTGTCTCCCATAACCTGAATCAATTTCATCTATGATTCCTTTCTCGATAAGCACGTCAACTCTCTCACGAACAATTCTTCTAGAAGCAGAACCTCTTTCTTTTCTAACTTCTTCAGTTAATTGTGATATGTTTAATCTCTCTTTCCTCTCTAATGCAATAATGATAGCTTTAGAGATAGAATCGTATTTTAGATAGGGAAATTTCTCTAAATATTTATCAGCTATAGAAGATTCTTCGGAAACAAAATTCGGCATTTTAGCTGCATTAAGAAGAGAATTTAGCAGTTTAGTTTGAATCTCAACAACTTGTTTTAGTTCTGGATCACTATCAGATAACTGATGTTTCAAATTATTATTTTGGAGAATGAGATGATCTAATTTTTCGTGATAAGAATCTAATTTCACCTCTATATCTGCTATTCTTTTCTTGAGAGATTCATCATTTTCTGACATGTTTGAAACCTCTTATTAGTTTTCTTCTTTTGGCTTTTTTCTCTGCTTTGCAATAGTGCTAAAACTTATAATTTTTGTAAATTCAGTATAGTGACCAATAACTTCTTTTCTCAGTTCTCTTGGGATTCCCCCATTCTTGAGAATATTATTCAATTTTCTTTTATTATTTTTTCTTCGTATAGGATTTGTCATAAAATAATAAAGAACAAGAAATGGGAGAACTAATATTAGATAAGCTACATAGTTGATTGACATCACTATAGAGTAAAACTTACCTGACATATTCTCACCAGTTCTACCATTAATCGTCGTCTTTATTGATATTGATATTAGACCGCATTGCATTGCCTAAAATATTGAAAGATTTAGAGAAATTCATTACAATTTCATTAATCATACTTTCTGGCAAACCTTGATTAGAAAGTTCTTCATGCAAAGCAACAATTCCTTTTCCAAAATTTGCTGCAATATCTGGATCGAATATTGCGGAGAATATATTCTTAATCAAAGAAGGAATTTCACTAGAAACAGCTTGTAGCACTTCCTTAATTTCTTCAGGACTTTCTATGCTTTTTGATTTGCTTTTTGACTTAACTTTTTTCTCTATTTCTTCACCTAGTTTTTCCCCTAGTTCTTCAAAGTTCATTTATTTCACCTTAACATTTGTATATGACTATTGATTGGTCACACATTTTTAAGCTGCTGGTCACTATTGACCATTCCCTATCGACATTTTTAAGTTTTTCAGACTAAATGTTTCCTTTTTTCAATAATAACAGCAAGAATAATCGCTAGAACAAAAGCAAATATTGAAAATCCAAGAGAAAATCCTAATATCGCTACTAAACCTTTTGCAGCTTTGTCAGCTGTATAACCCATTATTAGTGTTGCCGAAATTGAACCTGCAAAACCAAGTGTATTAAAGATACCAAAAGCTGTAGCTCTTCTCAGTTTATTAGAAAAAGAACCTACTAGACTAGTGAGGACTATTGAAGAGACAATATACATTGGAAAACTATATACAATTAATCCAAGTGTTATGTTATGTGGAAATAGGAATAGAATAAGATAAATCAAGAATTCAACAAAAGTCATTACAATAACAGCTATAGTTGTACGACGGATTTTGGTAATTCTTCCTAAAAGTAACGATAAAACAAAACCTACAGTAGTTGTTGCTATTAGAAAATAGCTAAAATAAATCGCTGGAGCATTCAAATACTCAATGAAATATAATGAAGCGTAAGCCCAGAAACCTCCTGACGTTGCATTTTGAAAGAAAGCAATTACCATTAATACAGAAAATACGAGCACGAAGGTTGTTAACTTTCCCAATTTAACTTTTTGATCCCCTTCTGTTTGTTTATCTTCTAATCTCTTATCTTTGGTAAATATGATAATAAATGATGCAATTGTACAGCAAATAATAGCAATAAATAATTGAACTCCCTGAGCGGGATTATTAGCAATTTCTTCTGAAAAAACATTGGATAGCTTCATTGCAAAATTAAGAATACCATTTGTTGGTGATTGAGAATTTATAGCAACCAATGAACTGATTTGAGAATTTGTGTACCAGTTTAAACTGAACGTTGCAGCATTATCGTGTATTGTTGCAGCAATTGGACTAGCAATTAGCCAAGCTAAACTGAATGTTGCTGCTATTTCCCCTAATATCGTTTCTTTTCTTTTAGAAGAAGTAAGAGTAGCAAATGAATAGATATTTGATGTTTGACCTGAAATGAAAATATATCCGATCAGCATCACAACCAGAAAGATGTATGGATTATTTATGAACATCAATGTGAAATACATTAAACCTGCTGCCACAAATCCCATTAATACAAATTTCTTATTTCCAAATTTATCACTCATAATCCCCCAGAAAGTAGTTCCAATAACAATAATGAAATTTGGAATTATCGCTGCAAATCCTAAAATAAAATATTGATTTTCAACATCAAAAATTTTCGATAACCAAATTGGTGCATATGGTGAAAACATAGCAGTAGACATACCAAGAAAGAATATTCCTGAAAGAATGAGTAATTCATTTTTCTCGAAAAAGAAAAACTTCTTCTTAATGTCTCCAGAATTCACAAATTCAAACATATTTGTATCTTATAAAGTTTTTTTCTTAACTTTCAAAGCGAAAAATTGATATTCTTATCAGATATAATTTTTATGAAAGAGTGTTCGACTAGCAATGAGTGATCATGAACCAATAAGTGTTAAGGATATTCTAATTGAAATTAAAACGCTTGCTGAAATATGCGTAGATTTAGCATTTGCATCGTTACTTTATTCTGATAAACTTGTAGCGGAACAAGTACTAGTTCTGGAAGAGAAAATTGATGGTTTATATCAGAACTTACTAGATCGATTATCTGTTTCCATAAAGAGTTTAAATCAAGCTGAGCATTTAAGAATTTATTATATTATTGGAGAGGCTAATAATCTTATTTCAGATTCTGCAGCAGATATGGCTACTTTAGTACTGATGGACTACGATATCTCAGAAGAACTCAAACAAATTCAACATCATATGGACCAAATTGTAGATCTAGTGAAATTAGATGAGAAATCATGTTTATGTGGAAAATCTGAAGTGACAGCTAATTTACATGATCTTATAGGTATTGATGTAATAGGTATAATACGATCAGATAACGAAATGTTACTTGATTACGATGAAGTAATGCTTGCAGGTGATTTTCTCATCTTCAGAGGACAATTAGAGAATGTTAACCAATTCATATACTTGGCTAATGGGGTAGTAAGTTCAGTTGAAGAAGCAAGAGAGAGGATAATTTCTGAAGATATAGAACATCCTAGAGATGAACTAAGTTACCATCAAGATTTATTAGTAACAATGAAAGAATCAGCAGAATTAATTGTAGACCTATCTTACCTCTATGCTTTAGAAGACTTACCAAAGGTAAAGAATCTGATTATTCAAACTGAGGAAAAAATTGACAAGCTCCAATTTGAGCTAATTGAAGAGGTTTTGCGTCTTTACAAGCAAGAGATGATTGATAATAAGACATTAATAGCATATTTAAGGATGGCTGATTCATTTGAAGAAATTGCTGATGCAGCAACAAAAATTGCTTTTGGGGTAACAATAAGACATAAACCTTACTCCCTTCTTGAAGATGTTATAGATGATTCCTCTGAAGCTTTGGATTATATCCACGTAGCTAAAGATTCACCCTACATTGGGATGACTGTACGTGAAGCAGAGTTAACAGATGATTTCTTTCAGATTCTTGCAGTAAGAAAAAAAGGAAAATACTTCTTCTTTCCAAAAGATGAAGCAAAGATACATCAAGGAGATGCACTCCTAATAAAGGAATATTCGAGTCCTGATGATGAATAAAGTTAGATAAGAGAATTCAACCAGAGGACTAAATCACTGAAGGCTTGATCTCGTTTCTCCTTAGTTTCTGTGTAAACTTCATGCATGTAATTCTCATAAATTTTAACAGTTACTTCGGTTCCTTTGAATTCATTAACAAGTTCATCAATTCCTGTTATCATTGTATCTAGACTTCCTTTTTGAATTAGAACAGGTTTGGTGAATAAACCTAGTTTATCCTTAACATATTTTGGATGATCAATCATGCAAATTCCATAACCAGCAGTTGCTTTTTGGTAATTTATGAGTGGATCATTAATATAATCTTCAACTGATTCAGGATCTGTTGATAAATCATTTGGATTTATTCCAGAAGCTGCTACAAAGATAGGGAATATTTTATACATGATTCTAGCTAGAACTTGGAGAGCTTTAGGCAATGGTGGCATTCTGATTCCAGAACCTGACAGAACTAATCCATTCATGTTATTAGGATGTTTTATCACGTAACGTTGAGCAATAAAAGAACCCATTGAATGTCCAACAATAAAAAATGGTAAATCTTTATATTTTCCTTTGATAATTTCTGATAGTTTATAACAATCATCAACGAATTCTTCATGATTCATAATGTGATTTCGTCTTCCCTCACTTTTTCCATGACCTCGATGATCATTTCCATAAACAGCAAAGTTATTTTCTGTTAGGTATTTTACTAGATGTTTGTATCTGCCAACATGCTCAACTCCCCCATGAATTATCTGTATTATTCCTTTTGGATTTTCAGGAATCCATGATTGATAGAAGATTTTGTATCCTTTTCCACCTTCAAAGTAGTCTTCTGTATGATTCATAATCAGTACCAAATCACTTAGCTTTATATCTGTTTCTCCAAATCCATTTTTTCTATGATGAAATTTCCAATATCTATCAACTGATCTTTGATATTTATTATTTCTGTCTCTTCTTGATCAACTTCTAGAACTGATTTTTTCTCTAACATAGCTTGAACAAAAATCGGATTATAAGGAATCTTTGAGATTACAGGAAAAGTCTTAGCAAATTCTTTTTCTATTTTTTGAGTAATTTCTATGTTAATATCAAATCTATTAACAATAATATACCCCGGTATTTTAAATTGCTCTAACAACTGTAAAACTCTATCCAAATCGTGATATCCTGAAAGGGTTGGTTCAGTAACAACCAAAGCCATATCGACTCCAACCAAAGAACTAATAACTGGACAACCTATTCCTGGAGAACCATCTATTAGCACTAAATCCTTTTTTTCAGTTTCAGCAGCTTTTTTAGCTGTTTTTCTTACTTGTGCAACTAGCAATCCAGAGCTTTCTTCTCCTGGATGGAGTTTAGCATGGATCATTTTTCCAATTCTAGTATCAGATACAAAATACTTGCCAGATATATTGTCCAACATTTCTATTGCTGAAGTTGGACAGAGATGATAGCATGTGGCACAACCTTCACATCTTGTGGGTATGACTTCTAATTTGGAAGATATAGCTTCGAATCTACAATTTTCTCTGCATGTTCCACACTCTATACACAACTCTTTATTGACTTCAGCTTTTCTTAATCCATAAAAATCAAACTCTTCACTTTCTTCAGGTTCAAATATAAGATAGAGATCAGCTGCATCAACATCTGCATCAGCAAGAATTGCTTCATTTTTTAGATAAGCTGCTAAAGCTGCAATAATGGAACTCTTTCCTGTTCCTCCTTTTCCAGATATGACAGTTATCTGTTTGATATTCTTATAACTCATAAGATCTTCTCCTGTATTATGATCATCATAGTTTCAAGATCTGTTTTCATTTGAGGAAGTACTTTGATGAAAGGTAATCCTTCTGAATATTTCCTAGCTATTTCCAAACTAAAGGGAATCTTGAGAAGAATAGGAATCTTTTCATTGATACAGAAATTCTCTAATTCTTCATCTCCTATTCCATCTTTATTGATAATTACACCAAATTTTTTCTTCAGAATATTCAAGGTCTTTACAACAATCTTCATATCTGATAATCCAAAGGGTGTAGGCTCTGCAACTACAATGACATAGTCCACATCAGCTACTGTTTCTACCATTGGACAAGCAGAACCAGGAGGAGAATCTATAATTACTATCTCTTTGGTTTTTGAGATGTGTTGTTTTAATTGAGCTATAACTGGAGTACTTAATTCCTCTCCTACATTTATCACTCCATAGTTGAAGAGCAAACTTTCATTCTCTCCTTGAAGAACTTTACCTATAGTTCGAGGTATCTCCTGAATTGCCTTTTCAGGACAGATTTTGCTACATAAACCACATCCGTGACACATCTTCTCAAACAGGAGAATCTGATCAGGTACTTTCATTAAAGCGTTATATTCACAATTTTTGCTACAGATTCCACACAAGGTGCATTTATCATAGTTGATTTCAGGCACAAGAATTTCAGCATCAGCTTTATGTTTCATTTTCAAATCTAGAAAGAGTGAACAATTAGGTTCATCAACATCCGCATCAATAAGCTGAACATCATCAAGTATACTAGCTAAACTAATTGCCAGAGAGGTTTTTCCCGTACCTCCTTTTCCAGAAACTATTGCTATTTCCATTTCCTGTTTCCTTCAGTTAATGTTTGCATCCATCATCTTTTGTGGCTAAAGCTAATCTGCCTTCTTTGTAACTGTTGATAGTTTCTTGAAGAGAGTCTACTGCACCCATGTATACTCTCAAACCAAGTTGGTTTCCAAGCTGAACTGCTCTGGCTCCTACTCCTTTACATATAACACCATCACAATATTTAGCAAGGAATTCCATAGGCATACCAACTCCACCTCTGTGATTACTCCCATTATCAATGATATCTAGAGCATCATCAGTTTCATCCCAAATGGCATAATAGGGAACTCTGCCAAAATGTTGACCAACAACAGAATTCCACCCATCTCTATTATCTAAAGGTACTGCGTATTTCATTTTCATTCACCTAAATTTCTCTTAAATCTTCATTTCTCCATTTAACAATCAAATTTTTCACAGGAATAGATTCCCCTTGAAAAATCAAGATTTGTGCTGCTCTAAGAGCTCGATCAGCATTTGGGCCCAATTGGGGAACAATAACTGCTTTAATCTGTTTTTCTACAAGGAACTCAACAGCTCTTAGACCTGCACCTCCCCTTGCTTCAACTGCTGGATTTTGAATCACAACAGATGAATCATCTTCTGTCTCATAAATACAGAAGTAACTAGCTCTACCAAACCTATTATCCATAGTTGGATTTTCGTTTATTCCTGATACTGGTATACAAATTTTCATATTAGACATCTTCAGTTGATTCAGGTTCCTCGAATAAAATAGATTTAGTACGGAAAAAGGCATCTGCAATTTTAGAGTGTGCAGAATCCAACTCTCGACTGAATGAAGGTTGAGAAATACCCATTTTTTTTGCTGCATCTTGTTGTTTCTTAGCAAGAAAATCTGCATAGTATAGTGCAGTAATTTCTTCCTTTGTCAAAATGACTTGCTCTAAATCCTTCAAAGGAATTGCTACTGGTTTAAAGACATGGCCTTCATAACTAATACAACGTCTCTCTATTTTACGATTCTGAACCATGTTAAAAGAATCTCTAATTGAATATATAAACTGTTAGGTATGAATATATATTCATAGACTTCATGTGAAAATAATCTGTCATCTTGTTTGATAGAAAGAAACTTAAATGTATGAGAATTCTGTAACATATTGGGTTGAAGTGATAAATTGTCGCTAAAAGGTTTCATAATAAGAAGAGTACTATATATCGTTCCAGTAATGATAGGAATAACTCTGATGAATTTTACACTTATTAACATAAGTCCAGGAGATCCAGTAATTGTTAGAATGGGGTTGATACATTGTGATAACGATGTATGCTATAATAATGCATACAACCGGGAAGCAATAGAAATGGGGCTAATGAATGATGACATGTACACAATTCCTTGGTTCAAAAGGTATATAGACTATGTTAGTGATTTACTTAGGTTTGATTTCGGGAGGTCATGGTATAACACTCAAGCAGGAGTGGGAATACCTATAGCTAAGATAATAGCAGAACATGCACCGTATACAATAATTTTGAATGTAATTTCATTTGTATTGTCATTATTATTATCAACAGCAATAGGAGTAGTATCAGCAACAAGAAGAAATAGTATATGGGATAGGTCTCTAACAGTTGCAATGCTACTAGGATATTCAATGCCACTGTTTTGGCTAGCAAAACTATTGATGTATATGTCATTTAAGCTATTTAATTTTACAGGAGTTACAAACAAAGATGCGTTTATAAAACCATTAGTATTCAACCCTAATTTTTACAAGTATCTGATATTACCAACACTAGCGTTGACTCTAGGTGGACTAGTATTCATGGCAAGACTCATCAGGTCACAGCTGCTAGAAATACTAAGACAAGATTATGTGATAACAGCAAAAGCAAAAGGAGTATCGAATAGAGGAGTAATTTATAAACATGCATTCAGAAATGGTTTACTTCCAATCGTTACCATCGTTGGAAACTCACTACCAGGCTTGTTATCAGGTTCTGTGATGATTGAGACAGTTTTTGGTTGGCCAGGGTTAGGTACTTATTTCCTGGAAGGTGCTCTCTTCAGAGACTATCCGATGATGTTAGCTACTAATACGATCTTTCCATTTCTTTTCCTTGTTGCAAGGCTTTTGACGGATGTCACGTATGTGTTTATTGATCCTAGAATCAAGTACTAATTTTCTTTTTTCTCTCCTTTTTACTCGATTTTTTTCTATCACAAAATTAAAAACGTAGTAGTGTAGATTTGTATTGTACATGAAAAAATTTCTTAGCAATATTCTTACTGCAATTGCCACTCCTTTCCTTTGGATAGTTGGAGTCATCCTCTATGTTGCTGTAGTTCTTGCTAAATTATTCTTTTTCATTTACGAATTACTAATCCCTCGTGGTCTTCGTGAACTAGTACCTATTCTCAATCTTTGGAGAAAGTATCTACTTTATATTTCTAATCTTTTCTCTAGCCCTGAAAAAATGGAACTAGTTAAGCTTGAAGAAGAGATTGATGAAGTTGTTATGAAGGAAGATAGAATCAATAAAGCTTACCCTATTCAAAGAGGTGTTGGAGAAACTTACGATCACCTCTTGATTATCGTATTTATTATTGCAGCTTCTGTTGTCCTTATAGGCAGCCAAACCATCAGTTTTGATGCCCTTATCGATGAGTTAATCAAAAATAGCGAATGGTTAACTAGTCTCGGTGATAAGGCTCTCTGGATAGTTATCACTCTTATCGGTGTAATCTGTTCTACCGTTATGGGAATGTTATCTTTTGTTGCTACTATTTTTGGTCCAATTTATGCCATTTTCCATAATGCAAGTATGAGGTTAATCAAGATGGGGGCATATAGTTGGGGATCATTTTACCAGAGATTAGAAAACCTCTTTTCTCTTCCGTATTTAGCTTCTAAAGCTAGTTTTTCTTTTTTTGAAGCTCCACCAGTAGATGCTTCTACTTATGAAGAATTCAAGTTTGATCTTGTAGGTGATTTAACAACATTACGTGAACGATTCACGAATATAGTTAGTGTTTCTACGTTTTCTTTACCTGAAAAAACAAAGAATCTTTATGAGGAGTTTCTCTCCTCAGATACTGAAGAAAGACTTGATATGAATAACATCGAAGACTCTATTTCCAGAGTTTTTTCTCTTCTTCTCTGGCAAAAAGAAACATACGTTATTCCATTTAGAAAAGAACCAGGTTTAGCTAGTTTTGCTGAAAGAAATTCCATGAAATACAGAGAAGCTAAGCAAACTTTTAATTTTGTTAGAAAGAAATTAGATGAAGAATTTGTTTCTAAAGAATTTTTCAGCTCAATCATGCTTACTGGAGCTTTGAAAGGAATAATGAAGGTTGAAAATAAGTTTAACCTTCCCTTTAGCGATTTGGAATATAATCAATTAGCATTTTCAATAGCTCTTGGAGGACAAAGGTATTTTCTAGATCATCTTGCAAAAGAAAAGTGGTTTGTTCGAACTGCTAAGAAACTCAGAAACATGGTTGTAGGCTTTTTCATGCCTTTTGTAGAATTTTTCCTGATTTTTTATCATTATGGACGACACATTGGAGGTCGATTCAAGATAATGTTTTCAAAAGATTGGACTAAAAGATCTGGAGTTTATCTCGGTTCAAAATTTATCGAAATCCAAAAGGGTTTGAATTCTATGCTCCTTGCAGATGAACCTCATGAGGAATTAGATGAAGCAACTAGAGAAGAAGCTAAGAAATCTTTAGGAATGCTTTGGAAAGCTTTATTGTTTTTATTCAAAGTAATTCTTGCATTACCATTGAGTCTCTACTATTTTGTTAAATTATTTTATCAGCTTGTTTCAAACTTATGGAAAAAGAGAAAACCGGAAGATAGAATTAAGCGTAAATTTGCAAAGGAACTGGCAAAAGAAACAATCATAGCTATGTATGAGGAAATTCATGAAAAATTGGTTATGGAGACTTTTCTCTACTCTTAAATATTTTTGACATATCACTTTCTCCTTAATCCTTAAATATCCATTTGAGTTTAATTATATAATTTCTCTGAGGTTATGTACCTTGAATGACAGAAAGATAAGGAGAATTAAAATAAGGGAAGATTTAACAGCTGGGAGAACTGTATTTTGCTCAACTTGTGAAGTTAACTACAGAATAGGTTTAAGAAAGCGTGACATATGTCCAACATGTGGAAATATTCTACCAAAACCAACAATAGAAAAGATGGAACTAATTGATAGATGGCGTATAAAGACACTAAATCAAAAAATATCTTTTGTGATTATAGTATTAATTGTAATTTGGGTTATAGTGAGTTTTGGTATTGCTACTTGGGTCGCGAATCAACTTTCGAGCTAAAATTTAATGAAAAAATTCTCATATTTCTGATTATGGTAGAAGAAATAGACAATAAAAGGTACTAGATATTTATCGATTATTTTCTTTCTACTAAAAAGTTTAATATCTTTTTGAGTTTAATTATATATTTTCAGAGGTTATGGATATGAGTGAAAGAAAGCTAGAAAAAGCTAAAAGAAGAGAAGAATTGATTAAGGGTAGAACTGTAATTTGTCCATCTTGCAATCTCAGTAGTACAATTGGTCTAAGAAATCGTAACAAATGTAAAGTTTGTAGAAACATTCTTCCTAAAACAATATAAAGAAATTAAGTTTTACTGATAATTGGCGTATGAAAACACTCAAGCAAAAAATAACAGTTTCAACTTTAACATTCTTCATAGTCTGGATTATTGTATCCCTTGGAATTTCGATTTGGGTAACAACTTAAATTTAGAATAAAACTTGTTGTAAATCCAGATTCAACTAAGTTTAATGGAGAAGAGAATTGTGAGAAACTGGGATTAGAAACCTTTTTTTATTCCTAGATTAGCTCTGACATTCTTTTTTCTGCTCAATGTTTAAATAAGCTGAAAATTATAAGTACATAATTTCACAAATGTGATAGTCCATGAGAAAAAAATGTCTTCTAGTTTCGATTATATTTCTATTTTGCTTAAATTTCTGGTTAATACATTCCACAAGAAGTAACTTAGATTCTTGTGATATTGTTCAGTTTGAATGTGATTATAACTTAGAGGACCTTAGTTCTTCTTATAGTTCTCCTACAGACGTATCTTTCAACCTAGATAATCTAACGATGCATGATCCAATTACAATTACTCATGATGGTATGTTTAGTTACTATAGTTTACCTGGTAATGGAACTGAGGTGAATCCGTACATCATTGAAAATTATCATATTGTTGCAGATGTGATGGAAGATGATTATGGTATTTATATTTCTGGCACTAGCAGCTATTTTGTTATTCGAAATAATTTTGTTACTGGTTTAATCATGCATATAAAAATTGAAGCGGCAGATAATTGTCTTGAAATTAGTAATAATCTTTGCAATGTTTCTAGTGATTACGGTATTTACATAAGTAGTTCCACATCAACGGGAATCATAAAAGACAATGTAATATCTAATCAGTGGAAAGGTATTTATGTTTTACAAAGCACAACTTTTGATATTATTAATAACACCTGCAATTATAATGAAGCAGGAATTTATGTAGACTCATGGTCTACCTGCAATGTCCTAAATAATACATGCAATTTCAACGAGTTATTAGGTATCAAAATAGATAATGCCAATCCTTGTCATGTGAAGGATAACATATGCAATTCAAACAGTAGAGCAATCAGTTTTACTAGCTCTCCCTCTTGCAACATTATGAATAATACTTGCATCGATAATGAAAATCGAGGAATTAATTTAGGGAATACAGATGATTGTTTGATAGTTAATAATTCTATCATTAATACGTATGAATATGGGATAGAATTGAATACAGTTTCAGATAATAATCGTATTTATCACAACATACTAGTCAATAACAAGATTGGTTTTGATTCTCAAGCATATGATGAAGGAAACAAAAATGAGTGGTATGATAAAGAAACAAAGAGTGGGAACTATTGGGAAGATCTGGGAGATAAATGTACTTATCTGATTGAAGGACCAGCAAAATCTAAGGATCTCTATCCACTAAATAGTGCTGATTCATGTTCTAATCCTATAACTGTAAGGTTACTATCTACTCTATTACCTATAGGTATTTCAGTTATTGTCTTGTCGTTTGTAACACCAAAGTACATTATACCTTTTACTAAAGCTGAAATAATACCAAGAATGAAGGAAAGAAGAGCTAGAAACGCAAAAAGAAGAGAAGAATTGCTTGCACCTAAGACTGTTTCTTGCACTAATTGTAATTATACTGCTCAGGAGATTAAATTTTGTCCCAAATGTGGAACCCCAGCTCCAAGAGAAAAAATAAGATTGATCGATAGATGGCGAAAATTTAACCTACTACAAAAAACCATTATTATAGTCTCTACAGCTGTAGCTATTACAATCATAGTACTTTTTGGTATTGTTATTGAATTTGCAACTGGTTGGTGAAGCAAAAACTTAATGTAAAACTAAAACTTACAAAAGTTATGGAGGAAAAGGTTACTATTAAAAGATCCAAACTTCATGAATTGGGTTTCCAAGTAGGAATCCTTGAAAGAGGAGAGAAAAATTCTATTGCAGATGTTCCTGATGTAACAGTTGGACACAGTACAATAATCGCAGGGGAAGGAGAACTAAAACCAGGTTTTGGACCTGTCAGAACTGGCGTAACAATAATTAAACCTCATTCAGGAAATGTGTATCGCAGAAAAGTTAGAGCTAGTTCATATGTTTTCAATGGTTATGGAAAAACTATAGGTTTAGTTCAAGTTGAAGAACTTGGAAATATCGAATCTTACATTTGTTTAACAAATACTTTGAATATACCTAAAGTTGCTGAAACTCTTATACAGTATCATGTTGATGAGAATCAAGATATTGGTGTAGATACATCAACTATAAACATCGTTGTGGGAGAATGTCATGACGGTTTTCTCAATGATATTCAAGGTAGACATGTTCAGAAAATACATGTTCTTGAAGCAATAGAGAGTGCTACTTCAGATTTTGAAGAGGGTTCAATTGGAGCTGGAACAGGTATGTCTGCTCTTGGTTTTAAGGGAGGTATAGGGAGTTCATCTAGAATAATTAAAACAGAAGACAGGGAATATGTCTTAGGAACTTTAGTGCTTTCAAACTTTGGAAGAAAAAATGATTTAACAATTTTAGGACGGAAATTCATTACACAGACTGAAGAAGAACCAAAGAAAGATGATGGTTCGATAATTATTGTTATTGCAACAAATGCTCCATTGAATGCAAGACAACTAAACAGATTAGCAAAAAGAGCACCAATGGGATTAGCTAAAACAGGCTCATATGGTTCACATGGATCTGGAGATGTTGTGATTATATTTTCTACCGAAAATAAGATTGATCACGATAGTACGGATCAAACTATTAGTATGGAAACAGTTAATGAGAATACTAAAATTTTCAGAGATTTGTTACGTGCAGTTATTGAGTCCACAGAAGAAGCTATTCTCAATTCCTTGTTAATGGCAACAACAGTCATTGGTAGGGACAATAATAAGAAAGAAGCAATTTCGATTGAAAAAGTAAAAGAAATCCTGTCAAAGTGACAGGAAGAATTAATGGAAGATAATATCTCTTGAGATATCTTCTAATGTGGCAACGTTAGTCATTTTCATAGCTTTAACTAATGTTTTTTGTTGTAGTTCGAAGAAAGCTTTTACACCTTCAACACCACCACCAACAGCTGCTCGAACAATGTCTCTGCCAAATAGAACAGAATCAGCTCCAATTGCTAGCATTTTGAGAACATCATAACCTGTCCTCACACCACCGTCAGCAATGATTTTGACTTTTCCTTTTACCGCGTCAACAACATCAAACAAAGCATCTGCAGTTCCAACTGTATGGTCTAGAACTCTACCTCCATGATTGGAAACAACTACAGCTGATACACCTGCTTCTACAGCAGCAACAGCATCTTCAGCACACATTATTCCTTTAACTATGAAAGGTAACTTGGTTGATTGAACTAGTTCTTTTATATCATCAATAGATTTTCTGAATACGGGTTTATTATGAGCTGCCATAATTGTGCTTCCACAGCCATCAACGTCAGTTCCAACTGCTAAAGCTCCACCTTCTTCGTACATTTTGAAAACTCTCTTCAATGTTTCTTGATCTCTGGGTTTACTGATTTTTACACCCCATCCTGAGGCGGCATTGCAGATTGCGTCATAACAAGGCATAAAATCAAAATCATAGGTATAAGTATCTCCACGCCATCCAATGGTTCCGGCTTCTTTTGCTCCTAAAACAGTTGCTTTGCAGAATTCTGGTTCAGTAATTGCAGCGTCTCCTCCAAAAGAGTTAACGCCAGTTATAGAAGCTCCCATGATTGGCATTGTTATTTTGTGACCAAAGAAATCATAGGTTGTATCTGGAGTATAGTTTTCCCCAATAACTCTCATTTTAAGATTCAGTTTTTCAAGAGCTGAAATATTATTCTTGAATGCTGCTCCTGAACCTACTCCTCCAAATCCAATTGGTGAACCATAGCTGTGACCTTGACAGATTTTGTTATCTCCACCATCACAGAGTCTATATACACCACATTTTCCCTTCATTTTTTGTTTTGCTATCTCTCTATGCTCTTCGACAGACATATTTTTTCCTCTAATAGTTTCTAATTATGAACCTTTTTAAGTTGAATTTAAATTCTTTTTCATTTTCCAAGAATTAGTTGATTAACTAGTATTCTTTTCCAATTGACTTTTAAATGAAAAGCAATAGCAAACTAGTGAGTGACTCTTCTAATGAATGATACTATTGCTTTTGTTCAGACTCCTCAAGATATTGTAAATCTAATGGTATCATTAATATCTGAAGATAAGAAGAGACAGAAATCTATAGATATCCTTGATTCTGGTTGTGGGAAGGGAATGTTTCTTAAAAGTCTTCTAAACTCCAAGTTCACAAATTTAGAAGGTATTGAATTAAGCAAAGAACTTTATGATTATTGTTATGAAAATTTTCCAGAGGTTAAAATTTACAATGATGATTATTTAGACTGGATGAATCTCAAGGAGTACGATTTAATTATAGGTAATCCTCCATATACACATTATAATTCTCTACCAAAAGCAACAAGATCCAAAGTAGTTAGAATTGTTGGGAATAAAGAATCAGACATCTACTATGCATTCATACTAAAGTCAATTGACTTATTGAAGGAAGGTGGGGAATTGATTTATATTGTGCCTTATAGTTTCTTCTTTAACACGTATGCTAAAGTTGTTCGCGATAAAATAATTGAAAATGGAAGTTTGGATATTATTATTGATCTGGACGAAACAAGATTATTTGAGGGAGAAAATCCTGAAACATTGATTTTCAAGTTTACCAAAAGTTCAAAAGAACCGCATCAAAAAATTAGAATTTTAAGAATCAAAAACAGAAAAACAAAACCTGGAATAATCTACAAGAAAGCTATTGAAGTATTTTCCACAACATTAGAAAATGATATCTTTACATACTATGAAAGGGAAATGTTTACAAAAGAAAATGAAGTCTGGACAACTTATCCAGAGACTATAATCTCAAACTATATTCTTCTAAAAGATATTTGCTGGATTGGTGTAGGACTAGTTTCTGGTTATGAACATGCTTTTATTGTTGATGAAGAAGACATTTCAAATTTTAATGAAGATGAGAAGAAATTCTTAGTTAAAGCAATCAAATCTAAGCACTGTACAGGTTTCTGGACTGAAGGATATGAGAACTATTTACTCATAGATAAAAGAATTAACTCGGAAAAGGAACTGCAGAGTTATCCAAACTTATACGAAAAATTACTATCATTCAAGGAAAGTATGACAGTTAGATATTTTCCAGCTAGTAATAAGTGGTTTCATTGGCAAGCTTTGAGAAATTATGAAAAACTAAAATCCCTTTTATTCGAACCAAAAATATTCGTTCCGAGCTTAGATCGCAGTATCAAGAACAGATTTAGTTTATCAAACAAACCCTATCTTCCTTCAGGAGATGTGCTTACCATAATTCCACAGAAGAAAGATCCTTACTTCATTCTTGGTTATCTGAACAGCAATTTTTTTAGAGAATATTATCTATCAGAAGGTGGAAGAAGAGGGCATCGAATCTCATATACTCAAAGAATAATGAGTAATGTTAAAATACCAGTTTTTGACTCAAAAATAGAAAACAAGATTGCTACCATAACAAAGAGAGTTTTTGAAAATAAAGACTTGTCAAAGAGAAAGGAAATAGATGAAGTAATAAAATCTGCAATGAAATAAAGAGTGTAAATTTCAGACTAAAGTTTTTTAAAGGGTTGCCATCTCATTACTATGGGACTATAATGGAACCGCAAGCTGGGGGATCTATCAAACAATGGCAATATTATGATATTGTATACTATATCATGTCCCAGCAGTTTTTCGAAGAACCTCATTTCATTATTGATAGAAGAGCATCTAAGAAAATTAAAGTAAAAAATTGTGGTCAGATTATTGAGCGATTAGTGATAATAGTTAAAGAGAATATTGAACCATATGAAAAGGGAAAGGATGAAGAGTTTATCGCTCAACTTGCAAAGAAATTCAACATTAGAGCTAAAGAGATATTCGAAAGATATGAGCACAAAATGAATAATTTGGAAGACATACAAAAACAAGATAAGAATTTCAAATTGATGGTAGCTCTAAGTGTAATCATCGAGTATTTCCAGAAAAGAACTGTAGAATCTGTTCAAAAAATGCTCAGAGATGATTTGAAAGAAAAATTCGTAAACAATAGTTTCAAGAAGTCTTTAGATTTTCTGCATCAAAGAGCAGATGCTGATTTTTCGTTATTACTTAACATAGGTGTTCTTATGAGATATGCTAAAGTTACAAAAATAGATATCTCTCCTAAGCATTTTGATAAGAAATTAAAGGTAGTATCAAAGAAATTACTTAATTCAGAATTCAACCATTAAAGAACTCAAAGAAGTTTTGAGCAATGTTTTTATATTTTATTTTATGTAATTTGAATCTTGATTGCCCCAGAAGTCTATCTAGTAGACAATTTCCTAATCTTTCAATCCATGATGTCTAATTGTAAAGGGAAGAAGTTATTTCGAATAAACGAATATATCAATTTTCAAGTAATGTTGGTGTGTACTTTTATTGGAGCTATATTCTTTACTTTGTTCTTTACAATATATTATGAATGGACCCTTTATGTGTCTCTAGTTCTCTTTTATGTTGCTTATATGAATTATCTAACTTTTATGTTAAAAGGAAATGAAATCGAAAAAAAAGCCTTTCGAATATTGTTGTATTTGCAGAATGAAGTTGCTAGAGCATTGATTGTATTCTTCTTTGTGATTGTAGTTTTAGTTTTATTCCTTTTTATGTTCATTAATAGTTTTGTTGGAATGATGGTTATTGGAGTTATGATTTATTGGTATGTCCAACAATTCATAACTTATTCTTGTTCGATTTTGATTGACATTGATATTGAATATTCTTCAAGGAAATCAGTATTTACCTCTTCAGAACAAGACGAATTAAGAATGAATATTTTATATATAGGAACAATCAGAAAGCTTTTCGAGATTAAAGAAGCTTACATAATAAAATATAAGGGACTACCGCCTAAAGAGATAGATGTTAAAACAAGAATTGTGAAAACTTTATTATTCACTTTTATTCCTTTTTACATGTCTTACAAATTACTTCTTCTTAATTATCATAGACTTAGAAGGGTTTCCCAATATAAGCATATATTTCACAATCCAGCTGTTGGTTTTATGGCTATACCATCAGTTATAATCATAATTTCAGCTTTAACACTTGTGCCAATACTTAATCATCTTATTCTTGGAGGAATTATTATAAAATCAATAAAAGTTGAAAGATCTCAAATTCAACCTTTATCTGAGGAGATTAAGATATCTAAGGTACTTGAGACTAGTACAGATTCAGATTTAAGCTAATCATCAAAAATATTGAAATATTCTTCTGAATTTATTTTTTCCACAATTAACTTTTTTTACTTTTATAAAGCACTCCCCTATAACTATTTAAACTGTGAATTGCAAAAAAAATGAGATTAGTGATTGATTTGTTGGATGAGGAAAAAGAACAACTTGAGGATTTAATTCTCTATCATAAAAGAAAATATTATGATGGACAACCCGAGATTTCAGATGCAGAGTATGACAGTTTGGAAGATAGATTAAGAGTCATTGATCCAGAAAATCCTGTTTTATTCATTGTAGGTGCTCCTATTGGAGGAAATATAGTTCACAATCCTCCTATGCTTTCTTGTCAAAAAGCTAAAACTGTTGAGAAAATCATTTCTTGGGCAGATAATCGTCCTTTGATGATGGGGTACAAGATCGATGGAATATCTCTTAAACTGATATTCGAAAATACTAAATTTATTCAAGCTGCTACAAGAGGTTCAGGTACTCATGGTGATGACGTAACATTGAATGTGATGAAAATCAAGGCAATTCCTAAAACTCTTCCATTTGAAGATCGTATTGAGATTCGAGGAGAACTCTATATGAGAATCTCCGAATTTAATCGAATTAATGATTCTCTTCCTGAAGATGAACGATATAGTAACCCTAGAAACTTAGCTGCTGGGACAGCCAAACAGAAAGATGCAAAAATGATGGAAGATCGTGTCCTGAATTTTATGGCTTTTGAGTTGTTGGGTTGGAAAGATGATTCAACAATTAATGAAAAAGCACAAACTTTGAAATCATGGGGTTTTGAAACATCAGATTTCCTTAGTATTGATTCTCCAACTTTCGAAATAGTAGACAAACATTTCAGAAAAGTTGAAGGAGAAAGAGATAACTTAGATTATGAAATAGATGGAGTTGTTTTCAAGTATAATTTGGTAGCTGATAGAGAAGCTGTTGGAGCAACAGATCACCATCCTCGATGGCAAATTGCCTTGAAATTTGAAAGCAAAGGTAAATCTACAAAACTAAAAGATATCACTTGGCAAGTTGGAAGAACTTCCGTTCTAACTCCTGTAGCTGAATTGGAACCTGTCGAAATTTCAGGAGCTGTTATCAGCAGGGCAACTATGCACAATGCAGATTTCTTATTAGATTTAGATGCTAAACCAGGTGATTTTGTATATGTAGAGAGATCTGGAGAAGTGATTCCTAAAATCATTAGTGTGACAGCTAAGAATTCAACAGGAAAATCACGACTTCCAAAACAATGTCCTTCATGTGGTTCAGAGACAATTAAGTCTGGAGTTAATCTCCTTTGTACTGGCGATTTTTGTAGAGATAGATCAATTCAGCAAATTGGTGCTTGGATACGTAAAACTGGAATAGATGGTATCGGAGGTAAAAGTTTAGAGAAGCTCTTCGATGCAGATTTAATCAAACACTATTCAGATTTATACGCTATTACTGAAGAACAACTGGTTAACCTATTAGGGAGAAATGGAGAAAAGATATTTACTTCAATCAACTCTACTCGAGAGCTTCCTTTCAGAACTTTTCTAGCTGCTATGGGTATTGAGAAGTTAGGAACTACAATGGGTAAAAAACTTGCTAATTCTTTTAAAAACTTTGAAGAACTTAAAACTGCTTCCATGGATAAATTGCAGGAACTAGAAGGGATCTCTCATATTACAGCAAAATTCATTTATGAAGGAGTTAGAGAAACTGAACGATATAGCAACCTATTCAAGAATGGAGTCAAAATCATCTATCCTGAGATAAAATCAAGAATCACTGATCAAGACAAAACAAAGGTGATAAAACAAATGAAAATATATGTTACAGGTAAAGTTGAAGGAATTACAAAAACAGAACTGAAAGCAATGTTAGAAGATAAAGGAATAGATTTTGCTAATGGTGTTACTAAAACTTTGGATTATTTGGTACTAGCAGAAAATCCTGGAGAAAAAAGACAAGAACAAGCTGACGGTTTCGGAATAAAAATGATAGGGTGGGAAGAATTCAAGTCTAAATACTTAGATTAATGAATTTACTCAACTCTCCTTTTCTTATTTTTGTTTTTGTAAAAAAATAGAAGCATGATAATCAATAGAAGGTTTTAAAGAAAGATTACAGTTTCATTGAGACAGTAAGTCCATCTCTTAGAGGTAAAATGACCGATAGAACCCTACTATCTTCAAATGCCAATTTATTGTATTCTCTAGATCCTTTGGTTTGATAGTCAGTTATCTCTTGTTGAGCAACTTTCCCATACCACAAAGTGTTATCAGTAATTAATAATCCACCTTTTCTCAATTTGGGAATTGCTTTTATGTAAACCTCAGGGTAGTCTTCTTTTTCTACATCGTTAAAGATTATATCAAACTCCCCTTCTAGCTCATCTAATATCTCAATTGCATTTCCCAATCTAAAATCGATTCTTGTTCTAACTCTTGCTTTTCGAAAAAACTCCAAAGCAAGTTTTCTATTTTCTTCTTTGAAATCTGTACATATTATCTCTGTTTCTTCATTCATCCCTTCTGAAAACCATAGGGCTGAATATCCAAAACCTGAACCTAATTCTAAGATTCTTTTTGCATCTATTAATCTAGAATATTGGTTCAATAATATTCCAACTAATGGTTCTATAATTGGGAAATTGATTCCTTCAGCATAATCCTCTATTTCTTTGTAAATAACCGCTCGATTTTCTAGTAAAGTAGTCATATACTTCTCTACTTCAGGATTTGTAATTTCCATAATCAATATTACCTTCAAACGAATAAAAGTGCTGACTTATACCAAAAATTTCTCTTACATAGTTGACCAATCTTGGAAAAAGAAATAAATTTATAATCACTTGATATAACATTTATTGGATAGTACAATGAAATTCGAAGATATCAAAGTTCCTGGGGAAGTAACAATCGTTGAAGGTGAAAAACAAACAAGTGATATATTCATGTTAGCACTTAGCACTTGTCAATGGTGTAATAAGGGGAAGAAATGGTTACAAGAAAATAATTACAAATATAGATATATTGATGTTGATAAAATTCCTTTTGATGACAAACGAGAGTTCAAGAGAGCTGTAAGTAAGTTTTTCAATACAATGGTTAGATATCCATTTTTGATAGTTGATGGAGATAAATTCTACGCTGGTTTTAATATAGATAATTGGAAAGAAATGTTTCTAGAATAGGATGATCTTATGAAAGAGAAAACAACTGAAGATGTTTCTAAGTATGTAAAACAAGTTGCAGAGAAAAGAGGATGGATTCTCCATCCAAATGATGATGGAACTCTTGACATGCTAGTAGATGGTTTGAAAGAATACTTCAATCGAGTAGGCTATTTTAACTGTCCTTGCAGAGATACTTATGAAGATAGAGAGTTTGACAGAGATATTATTTGTCCTTGTGATTATGCACAACCTGATATTGAAGAATTCGGAAGATGTTATTGTGCTCTATACTTTGATTCTCAATTTGATTTCTCATCTGAAATTGACATGTTACCTGAGAGAAGACCTGAAGAAAAATGGTAAGTTACTTATTAATTTTAAACCTTCAAAGATAGAATCTATTGAATTTTGCAAGTTGATAAACTTAATAAATAACCTAAAAGGATTTCAGTTGAGTAGAAATGGATAAAATTGGTAATTACACAACTAAACCATTTAAACGTAAATTCCAAGAAGAAGTAACAAAGTTTTCTAAAAAAAGATACTATATGACTGGTTTAATTGATGTAGATATAACTGAAGCTAGAAGAATTTTCGCTTGTTATAAAGATCGAGAGGGTGAAAGCCTATCCTTTACTTCATGGGTGGCAAAATGTGTCGCAACAGCTGTTGGAGAGAACAAAGAGGCTCAATCAGCTAAAAAAGGAAAAAACCTTATCTACTTTGAAGATGTAGATCTTTCTATACCAATTGAGAAAATAATAGATGGTAAAGCATTTCCGTCTTTATTAGTTGTAAGGAAAGCAAATGAGAAGAGTCTCAAAGAATTACATGAAGAAATAAGAGCTGCTCAATATCCAGAAAAGAAAGAAATGACCACAGGAATACCTCAAAAAACTCTCAAAATGTTATTTGGTCTCCCAAAACCCATTCGAAAATTAATTTTTTGGAGACGCTTACGTAATAACCCTTTCTTCTTGAAGAAACTCAATGGAACTGTTCATCTTAATCCTTTAGGAATGTTTGCAAAGGGATTATATGGATGGGCAATAAATCTTGGCCACCATCCACTAAATATCATTATCGGAGGAATATCTGAGCAACCAAGAATAGTAAACGGAAATCTTGAAAATAGAGAATTTCTAAATATTGCTATCAAAATAGATCATGTTATAATTGATGGAGCTCCAGCTACTAGATTTGTTAGAAGACTTTCTGAATTTCTGCAAACTGCTGAGTTTCTAGAAGAATTTTGCAAAGAAAGATAAATTACAAGAGAAATTAATTCTCTGATTCTGTGGTTTTTTTCTTTATTGTTTTTATAGCAAACCAAGCTGGAATCAATGCAAGCACTAGGAAAATTATAGCAAATTGCATAGCAACTGGATAACTAAATGTACCTTCTTCTGCTAAATCAGCTATAAACCATGCTCCAAGGGTTAGTTGCCCTAGATTAGAAAGACTCATGAACCAATTGTAGAGAGTCCCTCCAACAGGACCAACAGAATGCTCCATCCCTATTCTCATCTGTGTGGCTTCGTATCCACCATTAATTGCACCAATAAAGACAACAATAGTATATATTACAGCCATACTACTTGAAGATATAAGAAACATAGTTCCGATTAATCCGGAATAAACGACTGTAGTACCTATAAGAACAGGAGCTAGAGGTAAATAATCTCCAAGCAATCCAATAACTCCTGCACCAAAGAATTGACCTAATGCAAACACAGTAACTCCAATCCCAACATAAAGTAAACTTAGAGCTGTCTCCACACTAACAAAAGTTGTAAAGACTGACACAACAGTAATCCCTGTTCCAGATAGAATCATAAAAAGTGAAACCCACCAAAAACTACCTTTCTTTAGAGCATTTTTGTACATACTCCAATCAGTTGCAATTATCTTGTCTTCTTTAGTGATTCTCTTTTCTGGAAATAGCAGAACAATGAAACAAGTTGCGATCATAAAACTTCCAGGCAAGATATAGATGATTTTCCAATAAGCTAAGTTCATGAATATACCTAAAACAAATCCTGACAAAGCCATACCTGCTCCTCTCATTCCCCAACCTACAGCTTGCATCGCTCCTCTCCGTTTTTGTGGTGTCACATCAACTGCCAAGCTATCTAGGGTTGCATCTGCAAGAGCTGTACTAATAGAAACTATTAAAGCTGCAAATAGAAATAAACCAAAAGAATCGGCAAAGAAAGGCAGAGCAATCCATCCAACAGCACCTAGTGCACCTGCAATTACTAAATATGGTTTTCTTCGACCAAATTTACCTATAGAAACATTATCAGAAAGTAGTCCATAGATTACCTTTACTCCCCATGGCAACAGGATTGTTCCATATAAACTTAAAGCTCGATCTGCAGACATTCCCATGACATTCTGCATGAAGAGAGGTAAAACAAGTATAGCTACAAAAGCCACTCCTTGTGCAAAATAAAATACACCTTGAAGAGCCAAGTACCATTCTTTCCAATTCCTCTCCAAGTACTCTTCTGAGAATATATCGCTCATGTTCAATTTGTCTTTAGTACTTCATTAATAATGTTTCTCCAAAATTATCGATATAATTAGAAATATATTTAACCTACTGTTTTGTATTTATATGTTGAAAGATGATCAGGTCAAGCTATAGGAGTGGGTTGAAAGGAGTTTTCAAGACTTTTGGATTACTTCTTCTTATTGCTGGTTATATTACTGGTTTGTATTTTGCTTCTTATGATTTTGATCATCAAAAATTGATTGGTTATATGTTGACAGTTTTAATATTGGCTTCTTTAATTGCTAGCTACATTTTAATACAGCTTTTTTGGTGGATTAAACGAAGACGAAATAGAGGTTCTCCTTCTAGAATCTATAAGGTATTAGCTTTAAGAAAAGATGATTTAGTAAATGAGAAAATCAAGTTCATTGAAGAGAAACTCAACCCAATTCTTACAACTATTGAAGCTGTTAATATCAGAATTACTGATGATTTATTTCCTAGAGTCATTTTCGGGTTTAATGAAGAAAATGTATTTGCATTCTTAAATCAAGTTTCTCTTGAAGTACAGTCATCTGAAGAAATAATCTTAAGAGCAGTTCTCAGGTTTGAATATCCAATATCTTTGAGTATTAAGAAAGTGATGATCAAGAAAGATTCTGGTGAAATATTGTCTGAAATTCAGTCTTCAAACTATTACTCTTTTTTCTCAAACCACCCAATATTATATGAGGAAATATTGAAGAAGAAACAGGTTGATGAGTTATTGGTTGAGATGAAAGAAAACTTAGAATTAATCTCATTCAATGGACGTTTCATAAATGGTACAATCAATAGTTCCGAAGTACTACTTAGTTTATTTCAACTTTCAAACTTAATACATGATGTCGTAATGTTAAAGGACTTTGGTGATGTTGCAGTAGAAGAACTCGTTTGTTACCAATGTGGGGATCCGTTTGAAACAACTGAAGACATTTGTACTAGCTGTAAATCTCCCAGACCAATCTGTATAGTTTGCCTTTTGGACTTAAAACCATCTGAGAAAAAGATTGTAGTACAAACACCTTGTTGCGATGTTTATACTCACAAAGACCATATTATTGCTTGGCTAGAAACAGATTCTAAATGTCCAAATTGCAAATCTGATCAATTTCTATGGCTAAGGAAATTAAAGCAAGAGAAATAATCAAGCTCTTAATCAACTGTTAAGAACTCTACTTTTTCTATTTCTATAAGATTGTTCTTCTCTAAATTATATATAGCATCCAAATATAGGAATAGTGGAAGTTTTTGTTCCATACTATTGTAAACTCCTAATATTGTTAAGTTGTCATTTTTGATACAAGATTTCAACAAATTAGTATAGAATATATTATCGACAATGTTCAAATCTTTGAAAATAGTTTTTCTTAATTCATTATAGACGTTGAGAACATCTTCATTTGCAGTAGGTACTGAGACTGTAGACTGTAGTATTATGTCGAGCTCAGCAGAATTTTGATTATTGAGTTCTTCTAACATTTTGTGATCAAGAAAATAAACTAAGTATGAAAAAATATCTTCATCTAGATTTGCAGTTTTCTCTAGTAGATCTGCTAATTTCTGCAACCATTTACTAGCCTTTTCGTCTGTAGTATTTCGAGATAGATTTGCTTGAATTGAGATAAAACCCAACTTAGAAGTAGCTTCTGAATTTATCTTGTCTAGAGCTTTATCTGATTTTAGAACGTAAATCAGATTTCTAAAATCATCTTTTACTTCAAGTTCACGAATAACCTTACCTCTATAGTTCTCTTCAGGAACTATTGGATAAGTTGCATGCTCAGTCTTTGAAGGCATTGGTATAGCGAATCCTTCAGTTGAAGATTGCTCAGTTTTACTAACAGGAACTTGAGAACGAACTGCTCTGTTTGTGTCTATGAATAAGATGTTTGCAGTCAACTCTTCATCTTTACAAACATGCACATCAACAAACTCACACAATCCTCTTGAATCACATTTAACGGTCATAGTTGGAGGTATTAAAGCAAGTCTTTTCTTTCCACAACTATTACATTGATATGTGATTGTTTCTTTATATAAATCGGTTTGAGTACTCACTAGCAACCCCGCCAGATATAAAAAGGAGAAATTGTTGATTTTTGAACTTTTACTTTGTAACACATGCAAATAGCCATTCAAACCTTTAGATAGTTAAAACATAATACTAGAGGGTTTAAGATAATTTTATAAATACCCCTACTTCAGTTGAACCAATTCCAAAAGCAAGATTTAAACTATTTGGAGGTATAAAATGAGTGAAGAATTTATTTTTGATCTTCTACAAAAAGCTGTAGAAGAAGGTGAGAAAACAGATGGAGTCTTCATTGATGCTAGATATGATGATTATCAGTTAACAAGTATAAACTTGACAAATGATATCGTAAAAGAATCTTCATCAAAAAGAAGAAGAGGAATAGGAGTTATGGCTTATTACAAAGGTACTCCTGGTTTTTCTTTTACTCCTGAATTAATAGTTGATGCTGTAAAAAAAGCTACTCAAGGTGCAGTGAAACTCGCTGTTTCAACAGAACCTAGAAACAAGATGAAATTAGAATTTGATAAGAGACCTGCTATAAAGGATAAAGCTATTTTACAAGTTAAGAAACATCCAAAGGATTTCGAATTTACCGATAAACTAGAATTACTGAAACGAGGTGTAGCCGCAGTTAAAGAAAATGTTGATGCTAGTAGTACCCAAGCTCAATATGGTGAATTTTATGGTGAGAAATATTTTGTAAACTCAGATGGTTCTGAGATTTTCTGGACTCCTATGGTTGTGGATATGAGATTAAATGCTGTTGTAATGGAGAATGGAAAACAAGCTACAGCTTCAGATGGTATGGGACAATCAATGGGATTAGAGTTCTTCGATAAAGAGAGATGGACACCTGAGAATGTTGGAGCTAATGCTGGAAAATGGACAAAAGAACTTTTAGATGCTGTAAATGCACCTACTGGAAAAGTGAAAACTCTAGTTTCACCTAGTATGGGAGGTGTGGTGGTTCATGAATCTTTTGGCCACTTATCTGAAGGAGATTTTGTAGTTTCAGGAATGTCTCCAATTGCTGATAGAGTTGGTGAGGAGTTAGGAAGTGAGCATGTAACAATAATTGATGAAGGAATAACACCTTATGGAGGATGGTATTTCCCTTATGACGATCAAGGAACTAAAACTTCTAGAACTGTATTAGTTGAAAAAGGCATTTTGAAAGGTTACCTACATGACAGAGGGACTGCTAATAAGCTAAATGCTGAAACAACTGGTAACAGTGTAGGAATTAACTTCATGTACAATCCCATTCCTAGGATGAAGAATACGTATTTTGAGAAAGGAGATTTAACTTTGGAAGAAGCAATCGAGTTAGTTGACAATGGTATCTATGCTGTAAGTTGGTCTGGAGGACAAGTCACAATGGATGGTAATTTCATGTTTAACTGTAACAGAGGATATCTAATTGAAAATGGGGAACTGACAAAACCATTCAAAACAACTGCACTTTCAGGAAACATACTTGAATTATTAAAATATGTAGAAGGTACAACAAAGAATATTCAACTACGTGGAAACTATTTTGGTGGTTGTGGCAAAGGTGGACAATTTCCCCTTCCTGTTGGAACTGGTGGTCCTGAGGTGATTATGGATCAAGTTCAAGTTGGAGGTGCTCAATAATGTCATTTGAGGATTTACGCGATAAAATTTTACAAGTTGCAGATTCTGCACTTAAGTTCTCTAGAGATCTTGGCATACCTTCTGCTGAGGTATATGTCTATAATCAAGCTTTGACAAATGTGTCTGATAACAATGGCAAAATTGATAGCAGAGATGGTGTTGTTCAAGGAGTAGGAATACAAGTTGCAGATGGGAAAAAGTTAGGTTTCTCTAGTTGTACTGGGTTTGCAGATGATTCTATAAAAGATGCCTTAAGTAAAGCTTACACCATGGCGAAAGTGAGTCCTGAAAATCCTATGTTTATGGGTTTTGCGACAGGTGGAGAATATTCAAAAGAAGGGATTCTTGATCCTGAAATTCTAAATCTAGATGCAACTGCTCTTTCTGAACATTGTGATGAAATTTCTAAGCAAATTGATAGAGAGGATACTCGAATTGTATCAACTTATGTTGGTGCTAACCGTAATTCTGTTGGTTATGCAGTAGGTACTACTGAAGGTTGTTTAGCTGCTACTTTAGCTACAGGCTATACTGCATTCTCATATGTAGTTGCTATGGGTGATGGAGATCGAAAAACTGGCAGTCAAGGAGAATCTGGTAGAAAAATACCCGATATTAGCAGTATAGGTAAACTTGGATATGATAAAGCAATAGCTGGATTGGGTTCAAAAGCTTTTGAGGGAAGTGAAGTACTACCAACTATCTGGGAAAATCGTATTGCTGCTGCATTTCTGTTCTTTCCATTTATGATAGGAACTTCAGGTACAACATATGTAGAAAAGAGGAATCCTTGGATTGATAAATTAGATGAGCAGATAGCTATTAAAGATTTTAATCTGATTGATGATGCAGTCAATCCTGAACATTTCAGTACACATAAAATAGATTCTGAAGGAACACCAAAAGGAAAAACAACTGTGATAGAAAATGGAGTTCTAAAATCTTTCTTGTTTAACAGAATGTATGGTCAAGCAGCAGGAGGAAAATCTACAGGTAATGCTCAGAGACAAGCTCCTGGAGGAATTCCTTTTGAAAGCATCCCAATTTCAGGACTGAATCAGCTGGTTATCGAAAACGTAGGTAAAAACCTAGATGAGCAAATCGAAGAATTAGAGAAAGGAATACTAGTAACAGATACACCCATTGGTCTTGGTACCGAAAATCCAATTACTGGGGATTTCAGTGTTTCTTCAACTAACTCTTTTCTGATCTTAAACGGAGAGATAGCACATCCATTGAAAGCAGTAAGTATTGCAGGAAACCATAAGAAAACTCTAATGGAAATCAAAGAAATTGGTTCTGATAGAGAAAGATCAGGATATCCACTAGATGCTCCGACTATGACTTTCATGAATCATACAATTTCAGGGTGAAATCTTTCTTTTTTTTTCTTTTATATTTTCAACTAAAATGAATTTGAAAGCAACTATTTCTATATCTTATTGTTAATTGACTAGAATGTTAACTAAGTAAATATGGATGTTTTTATTGAATCCTTCTTAAAATGAACACCGTTCAGTTATTTGTCGGTGTGCATATTTTTACACACATCAAATTTTGCATAATCCGCGGATAAAACCTTTAGAAACGGGAGTTTGCAGTTTTGAAAACATATTTAAAGTTCTAACAAATGTAAGAGACAAGGGGATATTTATGAAACCGTTAAGTTTATGTCTAATCAATATGGGCACTAGGGGATTAGAATTAGTCAAAACTTTTCCCGATGTCATACCAGCTGATTCGATGAATCAGCTAGTTTACAAAACCATTCCTATGGGATCAAGTCCTGGGGATTTTGCTTCAACAACTTTCAACAATCTGAATCTTACTAGCTACATCTTTAGAATTCCTTCTGCAGAGCAAAGAGATAATCTAGCCTCTTTAGTAGCTGTATTCGACTCTACCAATTATGACTCAAACGCCATAAAGCAGGTGTTTTCTTGGGTGATAACAGAGTTAGAGAAGAAAGACCTTCTCTCAACAGGAACACTTCAAGAGATTTTACCGAAACTATACAAAGGCTTCAATAAAGGTACTTTCAAAATTGAAATTACTTCGACTTCAACCATAACATTTGATTTTCCAAAACAGAGTCAAGATCCAAATGGAAATGCTATTGAAAAATTATCTGATGACTTATGGGATTAATGAGGGAAAGAGATGTCATTCTTACGTAACTTATTCAAAAGCAAATCCAAGCATGCTGATATAACCATATGTGGTTTAGATGATGCTGGAAAAACAACAATATTACGATACTTGGAAACAGGAGAATTCGTAGAAACAACACCTACTATGGGTGTTAACAGAGAAACTTTGCATTTACCTAATCTACAAATCAATGTATTTGATTTAGCTGGTCAGGAAGATTTCCGAAATATGTGGCATAGCATAAATGAGAAATCTGATGGAATAGTATTTGTAGTTGATAGATCCAATGCAATGAGATTCGAAGAAGCTAAAAATGTCTTTCAACAAACAGTAAGTGCACAGCTTGGAAACGAGCTTAATATCTTAGTACTGCTTAACAAAAGTGATGTTACTGATGTTATTGAAAAAACTCAGTTTATTGAAGAATTCAACTTACTAGATTTGCCATTTAAATGGGCAGTTTTCGAAACATCTGCAAAGACAGGAGAAGGGATTTTTGACGCTTTCAAATGGTTTGTAGAAGAGTTCATGGGGTGAAATAAGTGGCTATTCCAGTTTTAGATACTTCAACTTATTTTCTCATGATTACATCAATAATCAATTTCTTATTCAGTTTTACTTTGGTGATTTTCTTACTAGTCAATTTCTTTAGGAAAAGAACTATTGGAACTTTCATGCTCCTTTTTGCCTATATCTTCTTTTCAGCGACTTCAGCAGTAAGTATTGCATATAGGATATCATTCATTTTTAATGGAGCAGTAATTAATGAGTTAACTTATTTGCTTGCAGCATTAGGACCATTGATGCTTCTTCCTGCTTTTGGCTTTCTCTATATTTTTGCTTGCAGACACATTTTGAAAGATAATGAGATTGTTAGGATTTTCATTTTTGCTTTCTTAATGTTCTTCTTTGGAATGGCAACTGCACTTGTTGGGTACGATGTTTTTGCATCTTCACCAGTATACTCGTTGTTGCTAGATGACTTATATGTTAATCCTCTGTTCTTTTCAGAGGCAGTTAGTATTACACCTCAACTATTTACTGTATCCTATTACTTAGTTATTCAATTAGTACAGATAATTGTTTCAATCTATGTTACAGGAAGAATTGGTTGGAGAGCATGGAGATTATCCAGAAAATCTGATCAACCAGTAAGAAAAAGAGGACTACAAACAATTGGGCTTGGAACAATATTATATTTGCTTGGAGGAATGTTATCTGCATTTGATGCACAATTAGCAACTATTCCTGCCTTGATGATGACTATTGCAGCATTAAGAGCCCTATCTTTTGCTGGTGCTTATGTTCTAATGTACTTAGGATGGATAATGCCAACATGGTTCAGGAAGATGATACGAAAAAGATCTTGGTTTGAGATACAATACCAACAAATAGCTAAGAGCTGAAAATAATGAAACACAAATTCGAAGAAATACGAGTGTTAGATAATTTCTATCAAACCTCGTCCTTTTATCCAATGCCAGTTGTATTAGTAACAACTTATTCTGAATCTGGAGCAGTAAACATAGGTCCGTACTCACTAGTTTTTCCGTTTGGAATAGCAGATAAACATGCTATGATGCTTATATCTCGAGTTGACAGTAATACATCAATGAATATACAGAGAACCAAAAAGGCTGTACTAAATTTCATACCTTATAACAAAAAGATTCTAAAAAATACCGTTCGTTTAGGATTTCCAGGACAAACAGCAGAAGAGAAACTTGATGATAGCATCTTTACTTTAATACCTGTAGATGGTGAGGAGAACGGTGTTGTTCCTCCAATTATTGGTGAATCTATTCAATCTATAGTCTGTACTTGGGATGACAATGAAGATATTTTTAGATACAAAGGAAGAGAAGACGAATCTCATTACTTGTTAAGAATTGATAAGATTTTGATAAAACCTAACTGGTATAAGTCTTTAGTCAATGGAGACGGAAAGTTTCCAAGTTTGCCAATAGATTATGGTTACAGAGATAATCAATATTTCTGGTTCGCTGAACATAAAGCACCATATAAAGAACCTCTACCTAAAGGAAAAGGTGTTGACATAGATACTGTAAGATATCAAGCTGATAGACTTGATCCTGAAGTATTCTGGACAGATGAAGCTTGTGAGAGAATTGTAGCTATACCCAGAGTATTTCTAAAAAGAGCTATGACTCAAATAGTCGAACAAGCAAAAGAAATGGGATATTCAACAATTACACCAGAAGTTCTAGATATCATCAGAGATAAGAGAAATCAAGAGAAGAGGAGATAACCTTATCTCAATTTTTTTCACATTTTTCATAATATAGACCAAAAGAAATTTTCTTATATAGCTTTTAGAAGGGATGAATAGATGCTAAACATTAAGATATCTCTTGTAACATCAACTGGAATACTACTAGCTTCAAAACCTGAAGCTGTAGACGACACAAGACAGATTCTAGCTACTGGTTTAATGACAGCTTTAATTTCTTTTTCAAAAGAGGTACATCACAGAGAATTACAATCGATATCTTATCACGACAGAACAGTTTCTTTTATTCGAGTTCATGATTTTGTTCTTATACTTGAAACCATAGATGAAGAATCTAATTTAACAGAGCAATTTTTGAATCAATTGTTGGAAAAATTAAAAGCATGTACAGGTCCTCTTTTGGATGGAGCTGATCCTAATGCTATAACAGAAGGTGAAGCTTCAATAATCCTAGATAGGTGTCTTCAAGATATACAACTTCTGAATCTATCCATTTCAGAACAACCATTGAAAACTGCAGATATTTCTTACTTCACAATTATTCATTCAGATAAAGGCTGGGAAATAAAAGACAAAGTAGGTTCAGGATCACATATTCCAATGATTGCTCTGATGTTAGATAATCTAAAGGCAAATGAAAGATATAAAGATAAAATTGGTGGGTTACTAACCTCTCTTGAAGATGAGAAAAGCATTGCATATACTGTTGTAGAATCTTTAGGAAATGTATCCAAAGTCGGTGTTTTAAAGTTCCCTCAAAGTATGAATCTAGTATTGTTTAGACTTCACAATCTTCTGAATAATGAACTAGAGAATCTCGGAAAAGATAAAAACATGCAGGAAATTCTTAATGGTCTAATTGAACTCGATGATCCAGGTAATAGATTATCAAAATTGAATTTAGAAGATCTCTCTCCTACATTTTTGGATAGAACAATCAGTAAGAATTTTGAAAAAGCCATATATTCAGCAATTGTTGGAGAACCAATTTATATTGTGGGAGATAAACCTACAGTCAAATTAGTTATTGACTCGTTATCCATTTTTACTCAACATTTACAAACTTCTGTTAATCCTTGGATAAATGAAGAAGACATGTCAAAAAATGGTAAATGTGTGTTACATGCAAGACTATGTGGAATGTCGTCCTCATTATATAACAAACTGTTAGAAGATGGTCAAATATCCACATCTGAAACCAATATTAATCTTGAAGCTAGTAGAGTGAATGGAGAAAATTCAAGCACACATTTCAAAAAACTATTTGATACGGTCAAACGTCTTTCGATAGCTGAAGTTGTAACCAAAATCGTACACGATTTAGAGAAACTAGTAAATCTAAGTCTCGAATTAACTTCTTTAGCTCTTTTTGATAAAGAAAAAGCCAAAAGTAAACTTAAGGGTCTTTCATCGGCAAGCGGCAATGTAGCTAGTTTCTTTAAGAAAGCTGTTGTACTTGCAGTAAACATAAATCCTTTAATTGATTACTTGGTTTAGAATAGAGTTACTCTCTCTTTCTTTTCATATATCTATACTTGAACAGCTCTTGAAAATTAAGTTTCTTGTACAATTTAACAGCTGGAAGATTTTTTACTTCAACTTGAAGATAAATTGTGCTCAAATTGCTTTCATAAGCGTGAAGCAACATTTTCTTCATGATGAATTCACCTATTCCCTTTCTTCTATAATCTGGGTCTACTAATAAATCATATATCCCCATGAATGGTCTTTCAATAACCCCTAACACTATTCCTGTGGTTCTATTATTGATATTGACTGAGCAGGTTACTTTAGAATTTGAAGTTCGTGAAATGATTTTTCTTATAGCTTCAAGTCTATAGTTATCTATTTTGTTTATTCTTTGTAAAGTTTTAAACCAATGTTCAGAAGCATCTTTTTCAAATTTGTAATCAAATGAATCATTGATTAATGTATCTTGTTCTTGATTAACTTCTCTACTCATAACAGCAGTTTCACTAAAACTCTCAAATCCAATATTCTCAAGAAACTCAACCAAGTTTGAAGGTTCAACATAATCAGGAATTTGAAACACTAAAGGAAGGTTATTTTCTTTATACATTTTTTCAACAAGATTGATATCTGATTCAAGATTATCCCCATGACCATGATATACAAGAGGAAGAACGCTATTTACACGATTTGTAACTCCCTCTGATAATCTAACTAACCATCCATTGTGATTGATGGTTTCTTTAGCAGCCCAAGCTCTATGAGTTAATTTCTGGTAAAGGATTATTTCTTCTTTCATCTATTTAATCAACTCTTCGTACATTAATATTCCTTTTCCACTAAAGAAATTTACTTAAGGGAGATAAACTCTTTCTATAGTATGCGAAGCTTACAAATTTCTTTGGTAACTTCTTCAGGAATCTTGTTGGCTTCAAAACCAGAGGTTTATGCAGAAACACAGCAAATACTTGCTACAAGTCTCATTAGTGCCATCATTACTTTTGCTAAAGAAGTTCATAGACAAGAACTTCAATCTATATCTTATCATGATAAAAACATCTCATTTGTGCAAGTTTTAGATTTTATATTCATTATAGAAACAAGAGTTGAAGAGACTCTCTTCTCAGATAAACAGCTTACACAAATTATGGAACAGATTCGTTTGAGTGCTGAACCTATGCTCTTTGAGAAAGATGAAAATCTACTCACTGAAGGTGAAGCTGAATTAATTTTGGAACACATACTTCATGATATCTACAACCTTCCACTTTTCTTTGCAAAGAATCCACTAAGAGATGCTGAACCTCTTATTTTTAGTATTATCAGATTTGATGAATCTGACTTCGAAATAATTGAAACAGTTGGTAAAAAGGAGGATGCTGTAGAAATTTTGAATATGTTACAGAAGTATGATTTAAATCAAGAATTTCAGGAAAAGCTAGCTTGCATTCTTCTTCTAGCACCAGAGAAAAAACACTCTGCACTAGTTGTTATTGATTCAAAAGGAGCTCAAGCAATATTAGGCATTCTGAAGTTTCCTAGAGAACTTGATTACATTGCGTTTAGAATATTTCCACTAATTTCTGAAAAAATCAAAATTCTAGCAGAGCAAGATTCTCAGTTTGAAATGCTTGAAATTCTGGACATAATTCAAAACATTGAGGATTCTGGAAATTATTTTTCATCTGTTGAAGTTGAAGATCTTTCATTAGCTTTTCTCAATAATGCAGTTGATGGCAAACTTGAATCTATTCTCTATCCTGTTATTGTAAATGAAACTGTATTAGTAATTGGGGATAAACTGACTACAAGATTGGTTATTGATACATTATCAATATTCAATCAACATATCGTTTCAGAGATAATCCAATGGGCGGATGAAGATTTTGACATTATAGGTGATAATCAGATACTTAATACAGGCATTTATGGGATGTCTCTATCTCAATTTGAGAAGTTAAAATCTAAAGGAAAATTCGTAAAAGAAGCAACAATAATCAACCTAATAGATGGGGATATTAAAGGATTTAAAACAAGTAATCATTTTGTATCAATTATCGAAAAACAGAAAGATCAACAACTAGAGAAGGCATCCGTTGTAGTTTTCAATGAATTAAGAAAACTCGTTTCAATGTCATATATTATTACTTCGTTTTCATTATATGATAAGGAGCAAGCTGAAGTTTTGTTCAAGAATTTGCTTGAGCATTCAGGATTTCCTGCAAGTTTTGTTAACAAAGCAACTGAATTAGCTTTGAAAAGAAATCCTCTGTTAACAAAGATTGTTTAGTGAATTTTCGAAAATAAAGGTATATAAAGGTGTATTAGCAATCATCCATCGGGAGCTATTCCACAGCTGTCAAAGTTGGATAAGTGATGAGTGAAGAGACTTATTGGAATTTAGAAAATCTTATTTCCTTGAATAGTATTGACAATTTTTCTTTTCAAAATTATATATTAATTAGGGTAATAAAAAGTAGTATGGAGTTAAGTTAATGTCAGAACAAGAACTAAGACAAATCAGAAATGGAAAACAAAATGGAGTAATGGTTAAAGTAGAGAATTTAGTAAAAAGTTTTGGTGAAGTTATAGCAGTGAATGATTTATCGTTTGATGTAAGACCAGGAGAAATATTCGGTTTACTTGGTCCTAACGGCGCAGGTAAAACGACAACAGTTAAAATTCTTTTAGGGCTTATTGAAGAAGATAGTGGAGAAATCGAAGTTTTTGGTTTGGATCCTAGTAAGGATGAAGTTAAGGTTAAGAATCGTTTAGGATATGTATCTGAAGACCCTCTTATTTACAAATCAATGACTCCAAGAATGCTTTTCAATTTTATTTCTTCTATAAGGAATCTTAATGAAGCTGAGACAACTGAAAAACTTCGTTATTATTTTGATAGCTTCGAAGCGGTTGAGTATTATGATAAATTGATTGCAACTTTATCAAGAGGGAACAAACAAAAGATGCAAGTAATAGCGTCTCTACTTCATGATCCTGATTTGCTTATCGTCGATGAACCTCTCACTGGACTTGATGCTAAATCAGCTAAAGTTCTCAAAGAAATTTTAGAGCTTCACACAGAACGAGGTGGTGCTGTTATTTTTTCCACGCATATACTTGAAGTAGCTGAAGAAATATGTGATAGAATTGCAATTATTGATAAAGGAAAATTAGTTGCGATGGGTACAGTAAAAGAGTTATCTTTAATGGCTAATAAAGCAGGTGCTGATTTAGAAGATATTTTTCTAAAACTTACAAGTCAAGATGAATCTGTAGCTCATATAATTCAAAATCTTAAAAAAATGTTTTCCAACAATAAAAAATAGGCTGATGCATGATGAATAATACAGAGTTATATAAAGTCTCCAAAAGAGTTTATAGAGAAGCTATTCTTCACGCTCAACTACAATCAGCAGGAAGTAACCAGCAGAGATTCCTTGAGAGAATACAAAAAGATAAGATGGCTAGATCGCAGGATATGATCTTCAAATTCATGACAGCAATATATATTGCCACTTTAGCTTTCTTACCTGTGATTTCAATCTTTCAAACGTATATTAATTATGGAACAAACCCAGAATGGATAACCTTTGCATCAAGCTTATCAATGGCTATCTTCTTCGTTTTACAGATAGTAATCCTAATTGTATTTGCTTTAATGCTCTCTTGGGGAATAATGTCTGGGGGGCCATACGAATGGATTCACACTTTACCTTTTAATAGAAAACATATACAGAAGATTGGTTTCTTTACATTCGCACGAAGTATCAATGTTCAATTAATTGTTATGTCCCTAGTTCTTCCAGTAGGTGTAACAACAGCTGTAAGCATGGCTGTTGGAGCATATATAGGAGTAGGTAGAATAATACTCATTTCTTTAGTTAGTATTATCATCTCACTTCTAAACACCATGTTTAATTTAGCAATTCTGGTCATTTTAAGTCGCAGGTTAGCAATAGTAATGGAAGAATATGATTTCAATTCTAAAAAAGCTAACTTCATTAGAATTTCTACAATGCTGATCTATTTGATTGCTTCAATGCTAGTAGTAACAATTTTTCAAATTGGAATTCAAAAACTTCCTCTTCTCTTTCAAATATATCCACTTAGTTCTGCTTCCTCAACAACGTTGAACATAGTCTTGTCATTTGTACCTTTTCCCTTCTCATTATCATATCTGTTAAATGGGTTTATTCTAGGTTTTTCATCGATTCCAAAATTAGTTATTCTAGGATCAGTAATAGGTTCTTTTCTTTACGTTTTCATAATCTATATAGTTGTAAGAAAAGCTCTAAGGGATTTGAGAAACATTTCTTCGCCAGATATAAAGAGGTTTGATCCTAAGAGGAAAAAGACTGTTGTAGATGATATTTCTATAAAATCTTCAACTCCAACAAGAGCTTATATGAAACGAGATATCTCCATTATAACTAGAGAAACGCAACAAATCATGATGCTAATTATGCCAATTATGATGCCAATTTACGTTGCTATTTTAGGATTTACTGGAGCTTTTACCGAAATTATGGGAAATACAGGTTTAACTGATTTGTCTATAGTTTTAATGGGGTATGTTGTTATGAACACATACATTCTGTGTGTCAGTCTAACAAATATAGAAACTGGAGGAGAAACAATCACAGCATCTTTACCTATTGATCCTCGACAGCAATTCAATGCAAAATTACCTTACTTCTTTAGTACAATTATATTCGCGGCTTTAATTTCAGTGTTATTCTTAATAGGTTCCCCCATCTTCTATCCAACTCTATTTATGGTTTTGGCTTTTATTCCTTCTTTTCCACTAATTGGGATAGCTACATTGTTATTCAAAATTAGATTGTTTGGTAAGCTCAAAAATAAATATGCTATAGAGGAGATTAATCAAGAGTATAAAGTCTTGAAACATATAGTTGGTTTTCTGTTTGCAGCTGCT